>JAFRKZ010000094.1 GCA_017431485.1 Parasporobacterium sp.
AGCTTCATTTCGAGCTCTTCTCACAGAAGAGATTCTCTGCACCGAAGAAGGATCTCAAGGCCAAAGCCCAGATGCAGGCATAACAAAAAGCACCATTTAATGTGGCTGATAAGGGGACGTGCTTTTATAGCACGTCCCCTTTCATACTGTCGGATTATTCCCGATTTGTTGCTGAAGAGTAGTAAGATTACGGCTGTTTTCATGCGAAAAAGCAAAAATGCAATTTTCACATGATAATTGGAAGCATTTTTTCATGTGAAAAATAAAAAACTAATATTTCACATGATAATTTATCTGTTTTTTTCATGCGAAAAAACAGAAATGTAAAAAACGCATGAAAAAACCGCCTAAAAAATAGTGCGAAATAATAAAAAAACAAAATACGCATGATAATTCAGCAAAAACAATCATGCGAAAATCAGTCACTATGTTTTTCGCATGAATAGGAAGGAGGCAGACCTTTCACCTCAGATAAAAAAGGAAAATCAAGGCTCTCTTTTTACACTTTGTATAAACATCGGATCCGCTGATTGACTGAAAATGAACACTTCATGTACAATATTTTGTGCTTTTTAAACGTATCAGAAAACCGGTTTCCTGCCCGTGAAAAGGCAGGCCGTGCCGGTAAAATACAAGACATGAGGAGAGAGGAATGGAAAATAGCGAACTGCAGGCCAGGTATGTCAATGCCGAAACGGCCACGGATCCGATCACGGCAAAAACACCCTGGAAAGATTATCTGGGAGATCTGCCGTTTCATCTGAATTATTATGACGGAACCTTATATGAAGGCGTCAAAGCGGCGGCGGAGAAATATCCAAACTACGTGGCGTTTGATTTCATGGGACGGTCCACAACTTACCGGAAAATGCTGGAGCAGATACAGAAATGTGCCAGATCCTTCCGGACCCTGGGGATCCGGGAAGGCGATCACGTGACCATCGCCCTGCCGAACTGCCCGCAGGCGATCTTTGCGTTTTATGCCCTGAACTGCATCGGAGCCATCGCCAATATGGTCCATCCTCTTTCTGCGGAAAAGGAACTGGAATTCTATATCAATATTTCCAACAGCATCACTGTGATCACCCTGGATCAGTTCTACAACAAGATCGAAGCGATCCGCCAGAACACCAAACTGGTCAACGTGGTCATCGCTTCCATCAAGGACGAGCTGTCCAAACCGGTCCGGGCGGGTTATATGCTGACCGAAGGCCGCAAGGTCAAAAAGATCCCGAAGGACGCGCCGGTGATCCGGTGGAACGAGTTCATGAACATTGGCAAAGCCTGCTTCTGGGATTATGAGCAGCATAAGGATGCCAACGATACCGCTGTGATCCTGTATTCCGGCGGAACCACGGGCACCACCAAGGGGATCGAGCTGTCCAATCGGAACTTCAATGCCCTGGCGGCTCAGATCACAGGCGTCAATCCCATGTTCATTCCCGGGGATAAGATGCTGGCCGCCATGCCGGTCTTCCATGGATTCGGTCTGGGCGTCTGCATCCATTCCATGCTGTTTAACGGCGGAAGATGTATCCTGATCCCGCGGTTTACTCCCAAGAGCTATGCAAAACAGATCACGAAATACAAATGCAATTTTATCGCCGGCGTACCGACCCTGTACGAGGCAATGCTTCGTCTGGACAGTATGGAAAATGCTGACCTCAGCAGCCTGAAAGGCGTTTTCTCCGGCGGCGACTCCCTGTCTGTCGAACTGAAAAAGAAATTCGACAAGTTCTTATATGACCACAACGCTTCCATCCAGGTGCGGGAAGGTTACGGCACCACGGAAACCGTTACGGCCTGCTGTCTGACCCCGCCGACCATGCACAAGGAAGGCAGCATCGGCGTGCCGTTCCCGGATACTTTCATTAAGATCGTAAAGCCCGGGACAGAGGAAGAACTGCCCTACGGTGAGGAAGGTGAGATCCTGTTGGCAGGACCGACGGTCATGAAAGGCTATATGAACAATGAAGAAGAGACCGCGGCAACCCTGAGAAAGCATGCGGACGGTCTGACCTGGGTATATACCGGCGATCTCGGCACTATGGACAGGGAAGGTTTCGTCTATTTCCGCGGCCGTGCCAAGAGAATGATCATCAGCTCCGGCTACAATGTCTATCCGGCCCAGATGGAAAACATCCTGGACGGCAATGAAATGGTGCATATGAGCTGTGTCATCGGTCTTCCGGATTCCTACAAGATGCAGAAGGTCAAAGCCTTTGTGGTCCTGAAGCCCGGCTATGAACCATCCGATGAGATCTGGCTGAAGCTGATGGCTTACTGCAAGAAGCATGTGGCTAAATATGCGATGCCGTGCGATATCGAATTCCGGGATTCTCTTCCGAAGACTCTCGTAGGCAAAGTCGCCTACAGGATCCTGGAAGAAGAGGAACTGGCAAAGATCGCGGCCCTCAGCGAAGAGGAGAGAAATGCCGTAGATCCCGGAACCGCCAGAAAGGAAGAGATCTCTCTTATGGCAGCACAGCTGGAAGAAGACGACGTTCCGGTGATGGAAGATGCCGGGAATGAAAAGGAAGAGTAAAAACCTGTTTCCTTTCAGGCGAAGTATGATGTATAATATCTTCAGCTTTGTGTATAAACAGTAACACGATCAACCGGGGGGACAAGAACAAATGGCTAAGAAGAAACAACGCAGACGTTTCGGCGACAGACGGGATGGCAAACTGATCCGGGACCTGGATCCGATGCATGTGATCACACCGATCCTTTATCCGAATCGGTGTGACAATGAAGCATATTTCCTGGAGCGTTTCGAGATGGCGCCGATCAGGGCGTATCTGGATAAGATCAATCAGAACGAAACGGATTTCCCCTATACGCCGTTCCATATCCTTGTAACGGCAGTGCTTAAGGTGCTGACCCTGAGGCCAAGGCTTAACCGGTTTGTGGCCAATAAGCTGATGTATCAGAGAAATGAGGTCACTGCGTCCTTTGTCGTCAAGAAACTCTTTACGGACAACGGCGCGGAAGCCCTTGCTCTTATCAAGGCGGCGGAAAATGATACCTTGGTGACATTACATCACAAGCTGTATCAGCAGATCGCTACCAGCCGCAGCGACGTGGTGGACAAATCTTCCGAGAGCATGGACATCGTAAGCCGGATGCCCAGGCGTATGACAAGATTGTTCTGCGAATTCATCTGCTTCCTGGACAGGATCGGAAAATGTCCGTATTCCCTGATCGCGACGGATCCCTATTACCAGAGCGTAGTCCTTTCCAATCTGGGCTCTTTGAAGCTGAACGTGGGATATCACCACCTTACCAACTGGGGCACCTGTTCTTTGTTTGCCATCATGGGCGAGATCAAGGATACGGCGTACCAGAAAGAGGACGGGACCATGGGGTATCATGAGACCGTGGATGTGGGCCTGACGGTAGACGAAAGACTGGCAGACGGATATTATTACGCCAAATCCTTAAGGCTCCTCAAGAAGATCCTGGCCAATCCGGAACTGCTGGAGCTTCCGATGAACGCAGAAATTGATTATTAAATCCGGCTGTTGAGAAGCCGGTCGATCCGGAAGGATAAAGTCAGATGAAGCAATTCATCTGGCTTTTTTAAATCCGTTTGCCCGATCTCGCAGATCCTCTTGATCCGGTAAATGATCGTAGCGCGGTGAGTAAATAAAGCTGCGGCAGTCTGTACGGCGTTGCCGTTGTGCAGCAGGTATTCTTCCAGGGTCTTCAGGTATTCGGTCCGGTTCTGCCGGTCATGGTCTTTCAGCCGCAGATAAACGGGGGAGAGCAGATCTTCCGGTTCATATTCCCGAAAGGCAGATTCGATCAGGCAGGTCAGGACGCAGTCACTGAAGGATAAGGAGCCGTGTCCTTTCTGTTCGGAACAGAGCCGGAAAGCAGTCTGTGCCTGCCCGCTGAAGCGTTTCAGCCGGGAAAGGCCGGAGAAAAGATTGGAAACGCCGGCGAAAAAGCCTCCTTCCCGGAAGATCCGTTCCAGTTCCGTCAGGATCTTCGGACTGCGGCTTATGTTGGCGATCATCAGTGTCTTTCCGTCGTGGACGAAAACGAGGATCTCGGGAAATGTCCGAAAATCCGAAGGCGGCGCATCACAGATAATGACAGCGTATTCCTCTTCTTCCGCCCAGCGGATCCGGTTCAGTTCCGAAGCCAGAATGGCTTTGTCCCATTGACCGCCGGAGAGCATGGCGCCGAACAGTTCCGACAATGTGGAGGTGTCGCGGGAGTAGATCCCGTATTCCCGGCGAAGGACCGTTTCTGCATATGCTGCCAGGAATTCCAGGAACTGGAAATCTGTTTCCCGAAGATCCCGGCTTCTGCCGATGACCATCAGGTGATAGATCACGGCGTCTCCGGCGAAGAGATTCCGGACCAGTGCCTTTTGGGAGACGTTTTTCTGCATGAATAGGAACACTTCCCGTTCGGTGGTAAGCCTTCGGTCGGAAGATAACGCACTGAGGAGCTTCTGCGTTTCCGCATCGCCTGTCTCCTGCTGCGGCACCGCAGTCTCGACTCTGAGAAACGGGCTTTCGGAATTACACAGAAGGACAGGATTCTGGAAAAGATCTTCGGAAGAGCGGAGCAGTTCAGAAAGCGCGTTGCCGGGATGATCGGGGGCGGAAGCATTTTTGAGCGCTTCTTCCCAGTCCAGGAAGGTCTGGAAGATCTCGCCGATCTCATCGTACAGCTGCAGGGTATCCAACGTTCCGTCTGTTACGATAACGGCAGGACAGTTCCTGATATCGGTCTCTTCCGAACCGGGAACGACCAGGGCACAGCCGTTATGAAACTGCGTGATCCGGTCGAGATCATCAGGAGAGGCGATATAGAGTGTATCGGCGGCAAGCACCGTTTCGTCGTTCAGGAATAAAGGCCGTTCCAGCCTCAGGGTACTGTAGATATCCTTGAACTTCAGGACGGCACTCTTATGCTCCAGCCTTTCGGCGATCATTTTAAGGGACAGCTTCATAAAGGGGCTTTCTCCTTTCCCGGATCATGCCCTCATTATAACACAGTTCTCCTGCCTGTGCTCCTGTTTATAGCAGAAAACAGTTGCCAAAGCGCAATGAATTTATTATGATAATTCAGTTAAGGTAAAAGGCTTCTTTGCGGAGGCTCTTTTGTGCAGAATCATTAGCAAGTATCGAGAGGACAGTTATGTTTGAAGATTACAAATATTACCTGACAGAGCCATATGATTTTTATAGATCCACCTGGTTCGGCATCGGCCTGGCCGTGTTTACGATCGGCGGATTTCTGCGGTTTCTGTATGAGATCATTTTTTACTGGTTTAATTCCGGAAGAGCGGCATTTTATATCCGAGGCAACACCTTTGGCCCCTGGATCGATGTGTACTGTATCGCTGCGCTCCTCTTTTTCCTGCTGCTTTACAGACTTCGCCGGCAGCCATGGTTCGTGATCCTGCTGAGCGCGCTTCTCGGGTGCGCCGTCCAGCTGGGGATCGGCCTGCTGCTATACTATCTGTGCGGCGGGATCCGCTTATGGAACTACAACCTGGAGATCCTGAATTATGGCAGCCTGGGCGGGTTTATCTGTGTCAGGTCCGCCATTGAATTTGCCGTTCTGGCGATCCTGATCATCTATGTTGTGGTGCCCCTTTTGTTCCGGATGGCATGCCGTGTCAGAAACAGCGTGTTTGTCACGATCTGGTATATCATCGGGTTTCTCTGTGTTGCGGATATCATTTACAACACAGTCGTATGCGCCGTGATGCCGAGCCTTCCCAGCGCCGTACAGATCTATCGGGGACTGGGCCTTCGGTATATGAGTTACTGATCAATAATTATTTAAGATAGAAAGAGAATGATATGAAAACACCATTTTACATTACTACTGCGATCGCCTATACATCAGGCAAACCCCACATCGGCAATACCTACGAGATCGTACTGGCAGACGCCATCGCGAGATTCCGCAGGCTGGAGGGCTATGACGTCCGTTTCCAGACAGGAACCGATGAACATGGACAGAAGATCGAGGACAGGGCCAATGCGGCCGGAGTCTCCCCGAAGGAATTCGTCGACACTACTGCGGCGGAAGTGAAGCGCATCTGGGATCTGATGAATACTTCCTATGACCGTTTTATCCGGACAACGGATCCCGATCATGAAGTGCAGATCCAGAAGATCTTCCGCAGACTGTATGAGAAGGGCGATATCTATAAAGGCGCTTACGAAGGCATGTACTGTAAGGAATGTGAAGCCTTCTATACCCAGAGCCAGTTGAAGGACGGCCGCTGCCCGGAGTGCAACATGGAAGTGCATCCGGCCAAGGAAGAAGCTTATTTCTTCCGCATGAGCAAATATGCCGACCGTCTGATCGAGCATATCGAGACCCATCCGGAATTCATCCAGCCGGAGTCTCGTAAGAACGAAATGATGAACAACTTCCTGAAGCCGGGCCTGCAGGACCTGTGCGTGTCCAGGACTTCCTTTAAATGGGGCATCCCGGTGGATTTTGATCCGGATCACGTGGTCTATGTGTGGATCGATGCGCTGTCCAACTACATTACCGGCCTTGGTTACGACGCGGATGGAAACTGCGGAGAGCTTTACAAGAAGTACTGGCCGGCAGATCTTCACCTGATCGGCAAGGATATCTTAAGGTTCCATACCATTTACTGGCCGATCATGCTGATGGCCCTTGATGTTCCGCTTCCGAAACAGATCTTCGGACATCCCTGGCTGCTGCTGGCCAAGAAGGATAACCAGGCTGATGAGGACGCGCCTGTCAAGATGAGCAAATCCCGCGGCAATGTGATCTATGCGGACGATCTGGTCAGGATCTTTGGCGTGGACGCGGTCCGGTATTTCGTGCTGCATGAGATGCCGTTTGACAATGACGGCACCATTTCCTGGGAACTGATGGTAGAGCGGGTCAATTCCGATCTGGCTAATACCCTGGGCAACCTGGTCAACCGTACCATCTCCATGTCCAACAAATACTTCGGCGGCGTCGTGGAAGACAAAGGCAATGAGAATGAGAGCGAAGAGATCAAGGCTCTGGATGCAGGGTTCAAGGCTGGCCTCGCCGGGCTCCGGGACAAGGTGGCTTACATGATGACCGACCTTCATGTAGCGGATGCCATGACAGAGATCTGGAATCTCTACAAGAGATGCAACAAATACATTGACGAGACCGAACCCTGGGTCCTGGCAAAACAGGAAGATCGGAAAGACCGTCTGGCCACTGTTCTGTACAATCTGATCGAAGGAATCATGATCTGTACATCCCTGATCCAGCCCTTTATGCCGGAAACAGCGGAAAACATCGCAGGGCAGTTAAATACCAGCCTCAGGAGCTTCGACCAGCTTGACACCTTCGGCCTGTATCCCTCCGGCAACAAGGTGACGGAGAAGCCGCAGATCCTGTTTGCCCGCAGGGATCTGAAGGAAGTGCTGGCACAGGTGGACACTTTATGATCTTTGATACGCATGCACACTATGATGATCAGGCATTTGATGAAGACCGGGAAGAACTTCTTTCCGGTCTTTTTGAAAACGGAGTGGGTTATGTCCTGGACGCTTCCGCAGCAGTCCGGAACATGCCCTTTATCCTGGAGCTGACAAAACGGTATGATTTCCTGTACGGCTCAGCGGGGATCCATCCCTGTGAAGCCTATCAAAGCGGCGACAATGCGGGAAAGCCCGTGATGAAGAAAAGAACATCCGGTGAATGGGGGTTCGGACTGTTGGTCCTGGAGGCACTTAACCGGTATGAAGAAGGGGAGATCATCACGCCGGACTGGAGAGCCGGGGACCGGGAGGAACAGCTGATCCGGGCGATGCTTGCAGAGCCCAAGATCATGGCCGTCGGAGAGATCGGCCTGGATTATCATTATGAAGATACTCAAAAAGACGTGCAGAAGGACTGGTTTGCCCGGCAGATCAGTATTGCCCGGGAATTTCACCGGCCGATCTTCGTGCACAGCCGGGACGCGGCAGCCGACACCCTGGATATGATCCGGGCGGAAAAAGCGCAGGAAGCGGGGGGGATCATACACTGCTTTTCCTACAGCAAAGAGATGGCCCGGGAATATGTGGACCTTGGCTTTTATATCGGGATCGGCGGAGTCCTGACCTATAAAAATGCGAAGAAACTGAAGGAAGTGGCAGCCTATGTGCCCATGGACCATATTGTCCTGGAAACCGACTGTCCCTACCTGGCGCCGTCTCCCTTCCGGGGAAAGAGAAATGATTCTTCCCTGATCCGGTATACAGCGGAGGTCCTGGCGCAGATCAAGGGGCTTTCGGCAGAGGAGGTCATTCAGATCACTGAGGAAAATGCATGCCGGGTATACGGCGTCTGCAAATGAGAATGATCCGGCGCTGATCCGGCAGAAAAAGGAAGACCGCTATGGCAGGAGCGAATACAACAACTATTGAATTACTGAAAAAATACAACTTTCCCATCCAGAAAAAGTACGGACAGAATTTTCTGGTAGACGATAATATCCTGGAGGGGATCGTACGGGCTGCGCAGGTTTCGGAAACGGACACGATCCTGGAGATCGGGCCCGGCTTGGGAGCCCTCACGGGGGTTTTATGCCGTGCGGCGGATCAGGGCAGGGTGATCGCAGTGGAAGTGGACAAGCTTTTGATCCCTATTCTTAAGGAGTCTCTGGGAGAGTATGAGAATCTGACGGTCATCAATGAAGATATCCTGAAAGTGGATCTTTCGGAACTTCTGTCGGAAGAAGACGGCGTTGCCCGGGAAAAGGCCCGGGTGGTGGCTAATCTTCCCTATTACATCACCACGCCGGTGATCCTGGAACTTCTGGACAAGAGCCGCTTTATTAAGAGCATCACCGTCATGGTGCAGAAAGAAGTGGCGGAGAGAATGCAGGAAGGTCCGGGCAGCAAAAGCTACGGCGCCTTATCTCTGGCGGTACAGTATTACGCACTGCCCAACTATATCATGACCGTGAGCAGGAACTGTTTCCTTCCCCGGCCGGATGTGGATTCTGCCGTGATACGGCTGGATCTTTATGAAGAAGAGGATCGCCCTGTAAAACCGAAAGATCCGGAAAAGATGTTCCGGATCATCCGCGCCGCCTTTAACCAGAGACGAAAAACCCTGGCCAACGCGGTTTCCCACGATGCTTCCTTAGGCTTTAGCCGCGAGGAGATCGTTTCCGCTCTTCGGGAAATGGAGCTGTCAGAGACAATCCGTGGAGAAGCCCTTACATTGGAGCAGTTTTCCCGGCTGTCCGATCTTCTGGGCTGAGACAGAAATCTGCAACGATTTTAAAGAGTATCCCCTGAAGAGGAAGAAGATGCTTTCTGGTGCCTGATCAGCACATAGATCATTACGCCGATCACACAGCAAAGGGCGATCCACTGGCTGGTGGAAAATGGCCCCCACAGTCCCCGGATGGTATCGCCTCGCAGAAACTCATCTGAAAAACGAACAATCCCATAGACAAACAGATAGATTGCCGGAATGGAATACCGATCGCCGTTTCGTAGATAAATCACCACCAGCAGGACGCAGATGGCAGCTTCCAGCACGGCTTCCAAAGGCTGCACCGGAAAACGGGGAACATCTGCGATGTGATCGCTGATCCCCGGATTGATGTGCTCCTGTGTATACTGAATGGCCATGATCCCATGATATTCGATGCCGTAGCAGCATCCGCCCAGGGTACATCCGAGCCGCCCGAAGGCATGCATCATCGGGAAACCGCAGCAGGCGGCATTCAGGTACGAGCGGGTATTTTCGTGATTGATCCGGCAGAAGATCACGACGCCCAGGAGCGCTCCGAACAGGCCGCCGTAAAAGACCATGCCGGAGGCGGCGTTGAAGACGGCGGTGAAGAAGCTCTGGATATCATAGATGGAAGAGCCGTAGTTCTGCGCAAAATGCGGGAGCCCAACCAGGAAAAACAGCAGGTGGGCACCGATGAACATGAAGAACAGAGCAAACAGGCAGCAGACGAACATGCGGACCCTGTCATGGGGTCTTCTGGTCCCGACAAAGAAGACGACCAGTAAACAGCCCAGGAGTCCGGCTGCAGCGCAGATGATATAAGGATCAGACAGTTTTGCAAGCATGAAGGTACTATAACAAAATCGCCAATTCATTGCAAGGGTGCGAAAAAGTGTGCTATAATGGCGGACAAATGAAAACCAGGATCATTGCAATCAATCAGGAAAAAGGTTCGGAAGAGGCTGCGGCCCGTGCGGCGGGAGAGGTGCTGAAAAGCGGCGGGATCGCCGCCTTTCCCACGGATACCGTGTACGGTCTGGGAGCCGTTTATTCCGACAGGAACGCGATCCGGAAGATCTTCGAAGCGAAGGGACGTCCGGAGAACAAACCTTTAAGCATCCTGGTGGCAGACCGTGGGCAGGTGGATCTTCTGGCGGAGGAAGTCAGCGAAGCGGCAAAGACGCTGATGGAACAGTTCTGGCCGGGAGCGTTGACCCTTATTTTCCGGAAGAAGGCGTCTGCAGGCATTCCGGAAGAAGTGACGGCAGGCGGGGATACCATCGGAGTCCGTATGCCGGACTGCGATCTGACGGTCCGGATCATCGAGCAGGCGAAGGCTCCGCTGGCGGCGCCTTCAGCTAATCTGTCCGGTAAAAGAAGCGCGGCATGCGGACAGGACGTGATCGAAGACCTGTTCGGCAGGGTTGACCTGATCATCGACAGCGGGGAATGCCCGGTAGGGGTTTCTTCCACTGTGATCGATATGAGCGGCCAGAGGATGCGGATCCTCCGGGAAGGCACCGTGACCGCGGATATGATAGAGGAGATAACCGGCATCAGGCCGGATCAGTAATATGGCAAAGTTTAAAAAGATCATTTTTCTGGATGAAGAAGGAACGGGCCTCAGTCCTTATGCAGAGGTCCTGTTTGACAAAAAACTGAAGGAGCGGCAGATCGAAGGGATCTCGGTGACCTCCCGGGGCAATATCGTGTTATTTCCCGAACCGGCCAACCAGAAGATCGCGGAACTGGCCAGGATCAAGGGCCTGTCCCTGGATGAGTATACGGCCAGTGCCCTTCAGGATACGGAGTTTTCCGAGAGTACGCTGATCCTGACCTTCAATGCGGACAGCAAGCAGAAGGTCTATGACAGTTTCCCAAAAGCAGCCAATGTCTATATGCTGCGGGAATTTGTAGGGGAAACCGGCGATATCACGCTTCCCCTGGGAGGCAGTATCGAAGAATATGATGCGGTTTGTGCGGTGGTGGACCGGGTCACGGACAGACTGCTGGAGAGGCTGACCCGGTCGGAGGAGACCATCTGAAAGGAGAAGGAAATGATAGCGGTCGGATGTGATCATGCAGGGTATGAGTTGAAGAATGAGCTGATCAGGCATCTTAAGGACAGAGGCTTTGAGGTCGAGGATCTGGGAACCTACAGTACGGATTCCTGTGATTATCCGGACTATGCGAAGAAAGTCTGTGAAGAAGTCGTATCCGGTCGGGCCGAAAAAGGGCTTTTAGTCTGCGGCACCGGGATCGGGATGAGCATAGCCGCCAACAAAGTGCGGGGGATCCGGGCAGCAGTGCTGACGGATGAGTTTTCCGCCCAGGCGACCAGAGAGCACAACGACGCCAATGTGCTGTGCCTCGGAGCCAGAGTACTGGACACGGAACGGGCGGTGAAGCTGCTGGACATTTTCCTGGACACGCCTTTCTCCGAAGGAGCCAATCATATCAGACGGATCAGTAAACTGGAGGATGGAAGATGAGCAATAAGAGACTGGATTATATCAACTGGGATGAGTATTTTATGGGCGTTGCCATGCTGGCAGCCAAAAGGTCCAAAGACCCTTCCACCCAGGTGGGAGCCTGCATTGTCAGCCGCGACAACAAGATCCTTTCCATCGGATACAACGGTTTCCCCATCGGATGCTCCGATGATGAGTTTCCCTGGGAAAAGACCGACACATCCCCGGACCACAACAAATATCTGTATTCCACACACAGTGAGCTGAATGCGATCCTGAATTACCGGGGAGGAAGCCTGGAAGGGACCAAACTGTACGTGACACTGTTCCCATGCAATGAATGCGCCAAGGCGATCATCCAGTCCGGGATCAAAACACTGATCTATGACAGCGACAAATATGCAGGATCGGACAGTGTGGTGGCGTCTAAAAGAATGCTGGACGCAGCGGGAGTTTCTTATCATCAGTATCAGAAGAGCGGCCGTCAGATCACGCTGGATCTGTAGCGGCAAAAGAAATACAGCCGGGAAGAATGCAGCAGATGTTCAGACAGGGTGACTGGGTAACAATCAAATACGGCGAATATCAGGGAAGCTACGGCAAGGTTTCCGGGATCCACAGAGACGGATCGGCCATGGTGATCCCCTATTCAAAAGACGGGGAACCGGGTTCCATGATCAGTCTGGACGGATCTGGCCTGGAGCTGATCGAGCCTTTGATGGTCAACCGGGAAGAACTGATCAAGCTGGTCACGGCTCAGGTCATGTACCGGGATATCGCGACCCATGTCTTCCCGATCTTCAACATCCGGGCAGAACAGGAATATCCTCTGCAGGCAGAGGATATCGCCCAGGCCCTGCGCAATATCAACCGGAGCAAAGATCCTCTGGGACGGTTCAAGGAATGGTTCTGGCTGATCCAGAATATTTTCTATCAGGACCTGGACATTGAGAGACGGTATAAGGAAGACACCTTCTCCGACGCCCCGGAAACAGAGGACGAGCTGTTTTCCACCATCTTTTCCCTGACGGAAAAGCTT
Organism: Parasporobacterium sp.; assembly: GCA_017431485.1. Classification (GTDB taxonomy): domain Bacteria; phylum Bacillota; class Clostridia; order Lachnospirales; family Lachnospiraceae; genus RGIG5612. Next base: position 12,739 of record JAFRKZ010000094.1, read on the forward strand.
TACTGGAAACTGGAAGAAAGATTCGTTTCCCGGGAGGATTCGGAAAAATACATTGTCCGGTTTGATGATGATTCTCATTGGGACGACAGCCTGTTGGGAAGTACCAATCTGGAGGAGACCGCTTACAAAGCGGTCTGCGAGGATATTGCCGGCAGGGTGAGGACCTTTGAATACAACCGGGAAAGACCCCGGGAAGAGTGGATCTACTGCCTGTCCCAGAAGCGTCACATCATCAATTCCTATGAAAATGACGAAGAATTAAAACAAGCGTCCCCGGCGGCGAAAGCTCTGTACCGGGAATGCGTCAGGGACCTGGCCGAAAAGAACGACACCCAGGCAATGAAGATCCTGGCATGGGGTTATCTGGAAGGAAGTCCTGTCTACCGGCAGAGTTTCCGGCAGGCTGAAAAGCATCTGCAGAAGCTGTACCGGGAAACGGGGGATCCCTTTGCAGCCAACGCACTGGGCTGTATCTGTTATGAAGGCCTGGCAGGGAAAGGGGAGCCTGAGTACGAGAAGGCGTTCCGGTATTTTTCCTACGGGGCTCTTGCAGGGATCGATGAATCGATCTATCATGCAGGTGATATGCTGATCCACGGGTATGGGACGGTGAAGAACATCGACACCGGCATGAACCTGATCGTGGACGGTTACAAGGACACTATGTACCGGTTCAGCGAAGGGGAGTTTGACAACCGATTTGCGGACTATGCCCTGGCGATGGGCAATATCTGCCGGGAAGACCTGATCCTGGGGATGGGGATCAGGGATGCTTATAAGTTTTACCTGGAAGCGGGATTCGCCATTAAAAAACGCATGAAAGCGGGTGGATTCTTCCGGGATGACATCACGGCGGACAGGATCCAGAAGGCCCTGCATGAGATCCGGGAAGAGTATAAGCCCGACCGGGACAAAAGCGTTCTCCGGGCGGATTTCCCGATCTATATCAGCCACATTTTTGAGGACAAGTTTCCGATCCGGGTAACGCTGGGCAAAAGCAGGAACGGTCCTTTCCTGAAAATGGGCAGATTCCGCCTGATCCCGGGAGAGGAACCTAAATTTCTGGTGACATTTCCCGAACTGTCTTATGTCAGCCTGGTGTCGGAGCTTACCTTCCGTCTGGAGCAGGTGGGCGTCATGAAGACCCCGGACAGCGGGGAGACATTCCTGGCGGACGGATTTACCAAAAACGACCACACCAATGCCCTGGAATTCTACTCCGGCGGGGAATGCATCGCGGCGGTAGAGGCAAAATGGTTTGTGATCGATGTAACAAAAGAAAAGATGCTGATGAAAATGAACGGAGAACTGGTCTGACAAGGACCGGCCCGGTTTGGAGATGAAAACTATGAGCGGAACAATCAAAAAAACACTGGCTCTCATGACGGTAGCGCTGATCGTGATCATCGTGATCATTGTGATCTTAGCTTCCAGGGATACGGTGATCAAGGCACCGGAAGAGCTTGGAGAGACGGTCATCACGGAAAAAGCAACCGAAGAGCCGACCGAGGCGCCGCAGGAGGTGGAAACCACCACGGAGCCGACCTCCGTGGACCTTCCGAATGAGAAAGTAGTCAGATTCTATATCGGCGGAGGCGGCGTCATGGAACAGATCACATCCTACAGCAGTGTGTGGACGCCGGACGAAGATATCGCTATTTTTGAGGCGATCAACTCCGAAGAGCAGACGATCTATTATGACGACTACTATACACTCCACGAATCCTACTGGAACGCCGTGGATACGCAGACTCAGTACAAGATCGGCTATGAATTAAGATTTACTGTAAATGGCGAGGAAAAGGTGTATACTATACGAGAACCCAGGGACATTTCCGGCAATCCGGACCTGTTTATGGGAGATGCCGCGCTGGATGAAGTGACCGGTTACATGGGCGTATGGGTGTACAATGACATCGGCCAGACCGGAACTTATATCCATCTGACCCAGGAAGACATGGCGGACGGAGTCCTGATGACTTCCATTAAGCTGAGGCCCACGCCGCAGTCGGATCAGATCAGTAATTTCCGGCTGAAGGTATTTTCCTATTCATCCGATGAGGAATTCAATTCCGCCGGACAGTACATCGGGACCCACGGCTATGAGATCCCGGTGATCAATGAAGGCTGATATCTGATATCCTGCACCTTATCACAGGCAGAGCATGTCAGCAGACCATAAATTTGTTGCAAACAAAATACAGGAGGTTGTGTTATGAGCGAGAAAAAGGGAATCATCCAGGAGTTTAAGGAATTTATCAGCCGTGGCAATGTGATAGATCTGGCCGTCGGCGTTATCATCGGTGCTGCATTCAAGGCGATCGTTGATTCGCTGGTAGGCGATCTGATCTCTCCGCTGATCGGCTCTATTTTCAACATGGACTTTTCTCATCTGTCCGTCAACATTAACGGGGCGGAACTGATGTACGGCAATTTCATCATGTCAGTCCTGAACTTCTTTATCATTGCCCTTGTGCTGTTCTGCATTATCAAGGCGTTTAACAAAGCACGCAATGCAGTCAAGAAACCCGTGGAAGAAGCTCCGGCAGCTCCGACAACAAAGGTCTGCCCGTTCTGCAAGAGTGAGATCGCTATTGATGCGACCAGATGCCCGCATTGTACTTCCGAACTGAACGACTGAGGCGTCCGGAACGTTACGATCCATCCATATCCGGAAAATGAAAAAATGACGGTTTCCGCCCGGCGGGAACCGCCTTTTTTTCGGCATTTTGCAGTATGCCGAATTCATAGAAAGCATTTGTATTACCAAATACATTATGCTATAATGCTATGGTTAACAAACTGACTTTTCGGGGAACTTTATGGAACAGTATATCATCAGAGGCGGGAAACCGCTGAGAGGCATAGTGGACATCTGCGGCGCCAAGAATGCCGCGCTTGCCCTGATCGCCGCATCGATCCTGACCACCGAACCGGTTATTATCAGCAACCTGCCGGATGTAAGCGATATCAATTTGCTGCTGGATGCGATCGCTCAGATCGGAGCCGTGGTTGAACGAATAGACAGACATACCGTTAAGATCATTGGGGCAACCGTTAATTCCTGTACCCTTAATTACGAATATATCAGCAAGATCCGTGCTTCCTATTACCTTCTGGGAAGTCTTTTAGGACGCTTCCATAAAGCGGAAGTTGCGATGCCGGGCGGCTGCGTCATCGGGGCGAGACCTATTGACCAGCATATCAAGGGCTTTGAAGCTCTCGGCGCTACGGTGGACCTGGAGGACGGACAGGTCAAGGCGAAAGCGGACGAACTGGTGGGCAACCATATCTATTTTGACGTTGTTACCGTCGGCGCTACCATCAATGTGATGCTGGCAGCCGTTCTGGCGGAAGGAAGCACGATCATTGAGAACCCCGCCAAGGAACCTCATGTGGTCGATCTTGCCAATATGCTCAACAGTATGGGAGCCCATGTGAGAGGTGCAGGTACGGATGTGATCAGGATCAGGGGCGTCAAATCCCTGCATGCGACAGAGTACACCGTGATCCCGGATCAGATCGAGGCAGGGACCTTCCTGTTTGCGGGCGCTGCAACGGGAGGCGATGTAACGGTCAACAATGTGATCCCGAAGCATCTGGAGTCCATTACGGCAAAACTGGAGGATCTGGGCTGCTTTATCGAAGAGTACGATGAAGCAGTCAGAGTCGTGGCGGGCACCCGTCTTCAGTCGACGCAGGTCAAGACACTGCCGTATCCGGGATTTCCGACGGATATGCAGCCGCAGATGACGGTGGCGCTGACGCTTGCCGAAGGGATCAGTACCGTGACGGAGAGCATTTTCGAAAACCGGTTCAAATACGCCGGCGAACTGGCGCGTATGGGTGCCAGGATCAAGATCGAATCCAACACTGCGATCATCACGGGCGTGGAAAAACTGAAAGGCGCCCAGGTCAGCGCTCCGGATTTAAGAGCCGGTGCAGCGCTTACCATAGCCGGTCTTGCAGCGGAAGGCTGCACACAGGTCGGCGGGATCGAGTTTATTCAGCGGGGGTATGAAGACTTCGATGTCAAGCTGCGAAGTCTGGGCGGAGATATCAGAAAGATCGACCCGCAGAACCAGAACGAGATAGAGAAATTCAAACAAAAGTGCAGCTGAAACGAGTAGGAGATTTCCTACTCGATTTGCTGATGATATGGAGATAGATATATATGAGCAAAAGAGTATTTACTTCGGAATCCGTGACGGAAGGGCATCCGGACAAGATCTGCGATACGATCTCAGACAGTATCCTGGATGCGATCATGGAGCAGGATCCCTTCGGGCGGGTAGCCTGTGAGGTCTGCACCACCACGGATTTTGTCCTGGTGATGGGAGAGATCACCACAACCGCGAAAGTGGATTATGAGCAGATCGTAAGGCAGACTGTCCGGGAGATCGGATATACAGACGCTTCCATCGGATTTGACGCGGATACCTGCCAGGTCCTGATCAAGCTGGATACACAGTCGCCGGATATCGCTATGGGCGTGGACCGCTCTCTGGAAAGCAGGGACGGCGCCGGTGCCGACGATGACAGTGAAGGAGCCGGCGATCAGGGACTGATGTTCGGCTTCGCCTGCAATGAGACACCGGATTATATGCCGCTTCCCATATATCTGGCACACAAGCTGACCCGGAAACTGACGCAGCTCAGAAAAGACGGTGTACTGTCATACCTTCGTCCGGACGGCAAAGCCCAGGTGACTGTGGAATACGATGAAGCGCACCGCCCGGTCCGCATCGATACGGTCGTCTGCTCCACGCAGCATGATGAGACCATTACCCAGGAACAGCTTCACAGGGATATTAAGGAAATGCTCTTCAAGGCTGTTCTTCCGGCAGAACTGGTGGATGATAAGACCAGATACTACATCAATCCCACCGGACAGTTTATCGTAGGAGGACCTCATGGGGATTCCGGCCTGACAGGCCGCAAGATCATTGTGGACACCTATGGCGGCATGGGACGTCACGGCGGCGGAGCATTTTCCGGAAAAGATTGCACCAAGGTGGACCGATCCGCTTCCTATGCAGCCAGATACATTGCCCGGAACATTGTGGCGGCAGGCCTTGCAGACAGGTGTGAGATCCAGATCTCCTATGCCATCGGCGTTGCCCGTCCCACCTCTGTCATGGTGGACACCTTCGGCACAGGGCGTGTTGCGGATTCTGTCCTGGAACAGATCGTAAGCGAACATTTTGACCTGAGACCGGCAGCGATCATCCGGATGCTGGACCTTCGCCGGCCAATTTACAAAAGAACGACCAATTACGGACATTTCGGAAAGAGTGATATGGACCTGAGCTGGGAAAAGGATGATAAAGCAGCTGAACTCAGAGAGGCAGCAGGACTCAGGTAAAGCAGTACCCGGAGGGATATGATTATGGCAAATGATAAAAAATTAGTTGAAGACATTACACCGATGAGCGAGGATTTTGCCCAATGGTATACGGATGTGGTCAAAAAAGCAGAGCTTATGAGATATTCATCCGTCAAAGGCTGCATGATGATCCTGCCCAACGGCTATGCGATCTGGGAGAACATCCAGAAGAACCTGGACGCCATGTTCAAGGAAACAGGGGTAACCAATGTATATATGCCCATGTTCATCCCGGAAAGCCTTCTGGAAAGAGAAAAAGACCATGTGGAAGGGTTTGCTCCGGAGTGTGCCTGGGTCACCATGGGCGGCGGAGAAGAACTGGAAGAGCGTCTTGTGGTAAGACCTACTTCCGAGACCCTGTTCTGTGAACTGTATTCCAATATCGTACAGTCCTACAGGGATCTTCCCAAACTTTACAACCAGTGGTGCTCCGTGGTCAGATGGGAAAAGACTACCAGACCGTTCCTTCGTTCCTCCGAATTTTTGTGGCAGGAAGGACATACGGTCCATGCCAGTGCCGAAGAGGCGCAGGCAAGAACGGAACTGATGCTGAATGTCTATGCCGACTTCTGCGAGAAATATCTGGCGATCCCCATGATCAAAGGCCGCAAGACGGATAAGGAAAAGTTTGCGGGAGCAGAGGCGACCTATACGATCGAAGCCCTGATGCATGATGGAAAAGCCCTGCAGAGCGGAACCAGCCACAATTTCGGCGATGGATTTGCCCGTGCCTTCGGTATCCAGTTTACGGATAAAGACAACACCCTGAAATATGTCCATCAGACCTCCTGGGGACTTTCCACCAGGACCATCGGTGCCCTGATCATGGTGCACGGAGATGATGACGGACTGGTGCTTCCGCCGAGGATCGCGCCGGTACAGGTCATGGTCGTTCCGATCGCGCAGCACAAAGAGGGCGTTCTGGAAAAATCCCGCGAGCTGTATGATACTCTGAAGGCAGCCGGGATCAGTGTCCAGCTGGATGACTCCGACAAGAAGCCGGGCTGGAAGTTCGCAGAGCAGGAGATCAAGGGAATCCCGCTGCGTGTGGAGATCGGTCCCAAGGATATGGAAAATAATCAGGCCATCGTGGTACGCCGCGACACCAGGGAAAAGATCACGGTCTCCCTGGATGAGCTTGCCGCAAGAGTCTTCGAGATCATGGAACAGATGCAGAACGACATGTACAACCG
>JAFRKZ010000095.1 GCA_017431485.1 Parasporobacterium sp.
AAGGATTATCAGGTATGTTCGCTGCTTAAGGGCAGATGATCATAGAATTAATATTTGCTGACCTTTAGGAATCAAAAAGATCCCGAAAGGAAAGAAAGGAGTTTGAATTATGAAAGTAGTAATCAATCAGATGACCAGGTTTATAACCATTATGATCCTCACCCTGTGCATGCTTGTTTCCATAACAGGTGCTGTATCGGCATCGGAGGAAACGCCTGCCGGAGAAGGAACTGTTACGATCATCGACCATGCAGACAGAGAAGTGATGGTCCCTGTCAATCCGACCCGTGTCGTGATCCTGGATATCCTGCCGCTGCCGTCTGTATTGACGGTGTTCCTGGGATCTGCCGAAACGATCCTTGCTATGCAGCCGGCCAGTATGAATGCTGCAAAGAACGGGATCCTGTCGGAACTGTTTCCGGAGGTCCTGGATGTCAGTACGGATATCATGAACGGCGATGATGTAAATATTGAGGCTCTTCTTACGTTGGATCCGCAGATCGTTTTTTATAACGCAGCCAACAAAGCTGTCTGTGAGAAACTGGAAAATGCAGGCCTTACCGCTGTCGGCGTTTCTCCGACGAAATGGAATTATGACTGCATCACGACTTATGATAAATGGATCGAGCTGTTAAGCCAGATTTATCCGGATGCTTCCCTGGGAGCAGAAGTATCTGCTTTCAGTTCCAAGATCCGCGACATGATCCAGGAACGGACCAAAGACCTCAATGAGACAGAAAGGAAGAAGGTACTGTTCCTGTTCCAGTATGATGAAAACACGATGATCACTTCAGGCTCCAGTTTCTTCGGGCAGTGGTGGTGCGATGCATCTGGTGCCATCAACGCGGCAAATGAAGTGGAAGCTGACAATTCCAATGCGGCGATCACAATGGAGCAGGTCTATGTCTGGGATCCGGATGTCATCATCATTACCAATTTCACAAAGACACAGCCGGAAGATCTTTATACAAATGCCATAGGAGATGATGACTGGAGCAGTGTGAAAGCGGTTGTAAACGGTCAGGTCTACAAAATGCCTCTCGGGACCTACCGGACGTATACGCCGGGCGTTGATACCCCGATGACACTGGAATGGATGGCAAGCCTTCTGTATCCGGAACTGTTCCCGGAATTTGATCTGACAGAAGATGTAAGAGCATATTATCAGGACCTTTATGGCGTCGAACTGACGGATGAGCAGATCGAGGCGATGTATCATCCATCGAGTGCAGCAGGAAGCTGGAAATGAAACAAAAACGCAGGTTTATCATCTGGATCATAGTACTTTTTGCCCTCATCCTCGGGTTTTCCCTGTTTGCACTTTGCGCCGGCCAGTTCAGCATATCTCCCGCGAGAGTATTTGCGGAGCTGTTCGGCTTTCCGGGCGTTCAGGAAGGAAAGGACAATGTCAGTACGGTGATCTTTAATATCCGGATCCCCAGGATCATCATGTCACTTGTGGCAGGAGCCGGCCTGGCGTCTTCGGGTGCTGCTTTCCAGAGCCTGTTTGCAAACCCGCTGGCAACGCCGGATACATTGGGCGTTGCCAATGGGGCGTCCTTCGGGGCCTGCCTGGGAATCCTGCTGGGAGGAGGATCCGTACAGGTACAGCTGCTGGCGCTCCTGTTCGGTGCACTGGCTGTTAGCCTTGTTTTCTTAGTGACCGGAAGAATGGGATCCAGACGCAATTCCATTCTGATGATCATTCTGGCCGGTCTGGTGATCAGCTCGGTGTTTTCTGCACTGGTATCTCTTATTAACTATGTGGCGGATCCTCAGGATGTGCTTCCGGTCATTACCTTCTGGCTCCTCGGCCGGTTCTCAGGCGTTACCCGTATTTCAATGCTGTTCGGGATCCCGCTGATCCTTCTGGGTACCGTGATCGTTTTCCTGCTGCGGTTCCGGCTGAATGCGCTTTCCCTTCCGGAAGATGAAGCCAGATCCCTCGGGATCAATCTGAAACTGATCCGGGTACTTGTGGTGGCAGCGGCTTCCATGACAACTGCTGCCGTGGTGTCAACCTGCGGTGTGATCGGATGGGTGGGGCTTCTGATCCCCCATATATCCAGAATGCTTTTTGGAAATGACAACCGTTATGTCGTGCCTTCTTCTATTCTGTCCGGAGCTTTATTCATGCTGCTCGTCGATACCCTGGCAAGATGTGTGACAGCCGCAGAGATCCCGGTTTCGATCGTAACTGCCGTCATTGGAGCACCGGTGTTCATTCTGCTGCTTCGGAGAACAGGAGGTCTTAAGCTGTGAGCCTGGAAGTAAATGCAGGAACTTTTTCCTATGACAAAGAACATCCTGTGCTGATGGACATCACTTTCAGCGCACAGCCGGGAGAAGTGGTGGCGATCCTCGGGCCGAATGGTGCGGGTAAGACGACACTGCTCAAATGTATCCTGGGATTTCTTCCCTGGGAAAGCGGTTATACCAGCCTGGAAGGCAAAAAGATCCAGGAGTGGAAAAGAAATGATCTGTGGAAATACATATCCTATGTTCCCCAGGCGCGGGAACCGGCTTTTTCCTATCGTACGGAAGACATGATCCTGTTGGGACGAAGCCCCTATCTTGGGAACTTTTCAGTTCCCGGGAAAAAGGATCTGGAAATCGTGGAGCAGGTAATGGAAACGGCTGGGATCTCTCATTTAGCCGGCAAAAACTGTTCCGAGATCAGCGGCGGGGAACTGCAGCTTGTGCTGATCGCAAGAGCTCTGGCAGCGCAGCCGAAACTGATGATCCTGGACGAACCGGAATCAGGTCTGGATTTCCGCAATCAGCTTGTGGTACTGGAACTGCTGAAGAGATTAAGCCACGATGATGGGCTGTCGATCATCATCAATACCCACTATCCGGATCATGCTCTGCGGATTGCGGATCATTCCCTTCTGTTGTATAAAAACAGCATTCATCTATTCGGAAGAACGGAACATATCCTGACGCCTGAACATATGAAAGCCGCATTTCATGTGGATATTGCCGTTCATCATGAGTTGATAGACGGCAGGGAGTATCCCACCGTTATCCCGCTGAGGCTTTCAGAGAACAGCAGGTCCGATCCGGAGAAAGAAACGAGATAAGGAGGAAGTATATGATGGAAGAACAAAACGAAAGGCTGGCAGTGATCGCCATCGTGGTGGAAGATAAGGAAAGTGCCCTGGAAATCAATACACTTCTTCATGAATACGGAAGTTATATCATAGGAAGGATGGGCGTTCCCTATCCTGCAAGAAGCATTTCCCTGATCAGCGTCGCGATCGTGGCGCCGGGAGATGTGATCAGCGCCCTGACGGGAAAACTCGGGCGGATTTCCGGAGTAACGGTAAAAACCGCATATTCCAAAGTCTGAGAATAACTGCCGGTAGAAAGAAACTGTTAATCGCGGAAGAAGAACGAGATAACAAATATGTGAATTTCTCTACACATTCCATGAAAAATCTAGTATAATTGGCGCTAATATTACTTTATTGCGTTACAACGGCAGAACAGCGCGAGAGATGAAAGAATGAACAGAATAGACAGAAAGATTATTTTGGAAGACGGAAGCGAATACTACGGATACGGATTCGGCGCTTCCGACAGCAGGGTCTGCGAGATCGTATTTAATACTTCCATGGTAGGGTATCAGGAGATCGTATCCGATCCGTCCTATACGGATCAGATCGTGGTCATGACATACCCTCTGATCGGAAATTACGGAATCACCGACGATGATTACGAAAGCAAGAACATCTCGATCGGAGGGATGATCGTACGGGATTATAACGATATGCCTTCCAATTTCCGATATACCAAGACGCTTTCAGAACTGCTGGAAGAGAATGGGATCCCCGGGATCTCCGGGGTTGATACGAGAAAGCTGACCAGGAGTATCCGGGATATCGGATCCAGGAGAATGCTGATCACGGATCTGTCGACATCTCTGGAAGAAGGGCTTGAGATCATCCGCAGGACGCCTGTACCTCATGATGCGGTTTCCAGGGTCACCAGCAGCAAGACCTGGTACAGCCGTACCTCCAATCATCAGTTTAATGTGGTGGCGGTAGACTGCGGGATCAAGCTGAACATCATCAGATGCCTGAACCGGTTCGGCTGCAATGTGACGATCGTTCCGTATGATACGACACCCGAAGAGATCGCATTTATGAATCCGGATGGGATCTTTCTGTCAAACGGACCGGGAGATCCTGAGGATGTGGTGCCGGTGATCGAAACGGTGAAAGCCCTGCGGGGACAGTATCCGATCTTCGGGATCTGCCTGGGACACCAGATCATTTCCCTGGCTTATGGTGCCAGGACATATAAACTGAAATTCGGACATAGAGGCGGGAATCATCCGGTCAAGAATCTGAAAACCGGGAAGATCGAGATCACATCCCAGAACCACAGCTACGCTGTAGATGCGGACAGTGTGAAAAACACGGATCTTTCTATCACCCACATGAATCTTCTGGATCAGACAGTAGAAGGCGTGGAATGTGTGGCGGACCGCGTTTTCAGCGTGCAGTATCATCCGGAGAGCGCACCTGGCCCGCAGGACAGCACCTACCTGTTCGAACAGTTTATTTCGGTCATGAAGGAGGCGAAAGACAATGCCTAAGAGAACGGATATCAAAAAAGTGCTTGTGATCGGATCCGGTCCTATTGTGATCGGACAGGCCGCAGAATTTGATTATGCCGGGACACAGGCATGTCTGGCGCTGAAGGAAGAAGGCTACGAGGTCATTCTGGCCAACTCCAACCCTGCCACGATCATGACAGACACATCCATCGCCGATAAGGTTTATATGGAACCGCTGACTCTGGAATACGTTGCCCGTATCTGCAGAAGAGAGCGGCCGGATGCCATTGTTCCGGGGATCGGAGGCCAGACGGGTCTGAATCTTGCGATGCAGCTGGCGAAAAAAGGCGTCCTGGAGGAATGTGAGATCGAGCTGCTGGGAACAGATGCTGACAGCATAGAAAGGGCTGAGGACCGGGAACTCTTCAAGGAACTGTGTGAGAGCATCGGGGAGCCTGTAGTCCCGTCGAAGATCACCTACAGTGTGGAAGAAGCGCTGGAAGCAGCACAGGAACTGGGCTACCCGGTGATCCTGAGGCCTGCCTTTACGTTAGGCGGGACCGGCGGAGGTTTTGCCGGTAATCCGGAGGAACTGACGGAGATGATGAAAAATGCCCTGGAGCTGTCTCCTGTGCATCAGGTCCTGATCGAAAAAAGTATCAAAGGATATAAAGAGATCGAATATGAAGTGATGCGTGATGCAAACGACACGGCGATCACCGTCTGCAGCATGGAAAACCTGGATCCTGTCGGGATCCATACCGGCGATTCTATCGTTGTGGCGCCGGTTCAGACCCTGACCAATAAGGAATACCATATGCTTAGGGACAGCGCCCTGAAGATCATCCGTACCCTCGGCGTGAAAGGCGGGTGCAATGTCCAGTTTGCCCTGGATCCGCAGTCATTTACGTATTATGTGATCGAAGTTAATCCCAGGGTTTCCCGTTCTTCTGCGCTGGCATCCAAAGCCAGCGGTTATCCGATCGCCAGGGTCTCTGCCAAGATCGCAGTCGGCCTGAACCTGGATGAGATCATGCTGGCCAATACGCCTGCATGTTTCGAACCTTCCCTGGATTATGTCGTCACCAAGATGCCGAGATTTCCATTTGACAAATTCTCATCGGCATCCAATACACTCTCCACGCAGATGAAAGCCACCGGTGAGGTCATGAGTGTCGGCAGGACCATGGAAGAGAGCCTTCTGAAGGCCATTCGTTCCCTGGAGATCAACAAAAACCATATCCACATGGAAAAGTTCGATAAGAAGAACATGAGTGTGGAAGACCTTCTGGAATATATCAAGAGCGGTACCGATGACAGGATCTATGCCATTTCCCAGCTTATGTGGATGGGCGTGGATCATTCCAGGATCTGCAACATTACCGGGATCGATATGTTTTTCCTGGATAAGATCAAGCTGATCGTGGATTTTGAAAAAGAGATGGAGCTGAACCCCAATTTCGTGGAACTGTTGGTGGAAGCCAAGAAAATGGGCTTTTCGGATTCCTATATAGCGGAACTTTGGAACGTATCGGAAGAAGAGATCTATCAGCGAAGGGTCGAGCTGGGGATCTTCCCGGTTTACAAGATGATCGATACCTGCGCCAGCGAATTTGACAGTTATGTGCCGTATTTTTACTCTACTTACGAAGAGGAAAATGAATCCATTGTATCGGATAAAAAGAAAGTGATCGTCCTCGGTTCCGGTCCTATTAGGATCGGGCAGGGCGTGGAATTTGATTTCTCCACAGTTCATGCCATCCAGACAATCCATGAAGAAGGATACGAAGCTATCGTTATCAATAACAATCCGGAAACAGTCTCTACGGATTATACGACAGCGGACAAACTGTATTTTGAACCGCTTACTGCGGAAGACGTCATGAACGTCGTCCACCTGGAACAGCCGGAAGGCGTGATCGTGACGCTGGGAGGGCAGACAGCTGTCAATCTGGCGGATCCTCTTGCGAAAAGAGGCGTACGGATCATCGGGACCGACTGCAGTGCTATCGAAAAAGCAGAGAACAGGGATGCTTTTGATGAAGTCATCAAATCCCTTTCGATCCCTAATCCCAAGGGAGAAGCGGTCACCGATATCGAAAGCGGCGTTGCGGCAGCAGAAAGGATCGGCTATCCTGTCCTGGTTCGTCCCAGTTTTGTTCTGGGCGGAAGGGCCATGGAGATCGTGGCAAATGAAGAAATGCTGCGGCATTATCTGAAAAATGCCGTGGAAGTGGATGAAGACAAACCGGTACTGGTGGATAAATACCTGATGGGAAAAGAAGTTGAGGTGGATGCTATCTGTGACGGAAAGCAGGTCTTTGTACCGGGGATCATGGAACTGGTGGAGCGTACAGGCGTTCATTCGGGAGACAGCAACAGTGTCTATCCGCCCTTTTCCATTTCAGATAAAGTCAAGGAGACGATCGTAGATTATACCACCAGGCTGGGACTTGGGATCGGGATCGTTGGGCTGTTCAACATTCAGTTTATCGTGGACAGAGAAGAGCAGGTATTTGTGATCGAGGTGAATCCGCGGGCGTCCAGAAGCGTTCCGTTCCTTTCCAAATCTGCAGGTTTTCCACTGTGCCGGATCGCTACCAGGGTCATGCTGGGAAAGAGCCTTGAAGAACAGGGGATCACCAGGATGGTACCGCCGGAAAAGAAGAAATGGTATGTAAAAGCGCCGGCCTTTTCCTTTGCAAAACTGGATGGTATGGATGCCTATCTGTCTCCGGAAATGAAATCCACGGGTGAAGCCATAGGTTATGACGACAGGCTGAACAGGGCTCTCTTTAAAGCACTGCAGGCTTCCGGCGTCAAAATGCCGCTTTACGGAACGGTCGTTGTGACACTGGCCGATGAAGACAAGCAGGAAGCATTGCCTCTGATACGCCGGTTCTATAACCTGGGATTTAACATCGAGGCAACTTACGGTACGGCCATGTTCCTGAAGGAACACGGGATCCGCACCAGGGCCAGAGGCAAACTGAGTGAGGGAAGTGACGAGATCCTGCAGTCGATCCATGCCGGTTACGTCAGTTATATCATTAATACAAGAGCCGTTCTGTCCGGGGTCCATTATGAAGATGGCGAGGCGATCAGGCAATGTGCAGTTCAGAATGGCGTTACATTATTTACATCGCTGGATACCGTCAGGATCGTGCTGGATGTGCTGGAAGAAACCATTCCTGCCATAGCCACCATCGATGCATGAGTACATGAGGATAAAGTTATGACAGATCATACAAAAGATACATCCGGCTTTGTCGTCCTGGCAGATTATGTTCCGGACATCATCCAGGAGATCCGCTATCATTCATCTTATAATTTTATCGGTGAAAGGATCAACGGCTATGAAGAACCCTGTGCGTTTCTGACACGGGAAGCAGCCAGGGCATTAAAGGAAGTCAGCAACGAGATGATCGTGAAAGGGTACCGTCTCAAGGTGTTTGATGCCTATCGTCCGGTGACTGCCGTCAAGCATTTTGTCCTGTGGGGGATCGAGGATCAGGATATCCGGATGAAACCGTATTTTTATCCGGATCTGGAGAAACAGGTGCTGTTTTCCCGCGGGTATATTGCCAGAAATTCCAGTCACAGCCGGGGAAGCGCGGTGGATCTGACGCTTTTTGATATGAGTACCGGAAAAGAACTGGATATGGGAAGTCCTTTTGATTTCTTTGGGGAAATCTCACATCCTGATTATCGCGGGATCACGCAGGAACAGTATGATAACCGGATGTTCCTGCAAAGCGCCATGGTCCGGAACGGATTTCTCCCAATTGACTGTGAATGGTGGCATTTTATGCTGAAAGACGAGCCTTATCCGGATACTTATTTTACATTTCCGGTAGCAGCGGATATTCTGAAGTAAAATCGAAAAACAAATTTAAATATTACTTGAATATTACACCCTTATATAGTATTATTACAAAAGTATTAAGATAATATTAATAAAAAACATGTCGGTTTAATCATGATAAGGTGTAATATGAAACGTAAATTTCTTGTGATCATTGCAGCAACGGTATTTTCGATTGCCATGTGCGGCACTGCTTTCGGCGCAGGCCGATCCCTTTATAACGGTACCAGTGGAGATGATGTCTATGAACTTCAGCAGCTCCTTTCTGCCTATGGGTATTTCTATGATGAACCGACCGGTTATTTCGGTGATCTTACGGAACAGGCACTGATCGACTTTCAGAACGATTATGGCCTTGAGGCAGACGGGATCGCAGGACCTGTTACCGTAAACTATCTCGGACTCAGTACTTATGAGGAAGAGGAGTATGATGATTCCTCTTATTCGTATGATGAATCCTCATTTTACAGGACCTTATATAACGGTCTGGAAGGATCAGATGTCTATACGCTTCAGGTGCTTCTTTCGGACTATGGGTATTTTTACGGTGCACCGACCGGTTTCTTTGGTGATCTGACAGAAGAGGCACTGGTCGATTTTCAGCTTGATTACGGACTGGATGCAGACGGATTAGCGGGCTCCGCTACCATCGGTCTGCTGACCGGCAGCAGCTCCGGTTTCTCCACAGAGCCGGCATATTCCTTTGATTATGCGTCAGCCGTTCTGGACGCTGTTTACAGGACACCGTCCACCGGTGCGGGCTATTGTGCGGCATGGGTAACCAATGTATTGGAAAATGCAGGTATACTGACTTATAATATCAACAACCTCAAGCCTTCCTATTACTCTTATGCAACGGAAAGCGGGCTGACATCCAGCATCTCGACCGGATTCAATGCCAATGACTACTGGGCTTATGTATGTTACAGTTCTGATATCAATGATCTTGAGCCGGGCATGGTTGTCGCAACCAGAAGTTCCTATACCTATCTTGGCAGACAGTATGGTCATGTAGGAATTTATCTCGGAGACGGACAGGTGATCTCCAGTATCGGTTATCTGGAAACTCTGAGCCTGGATGAATGGGAGCGCAGGTATAACAATACGGATATGGGCAGTTCCATTGCCTGGGGATATGTGCCGTATTGATCATGTCAAATCGCAAGTAAAAAAAGGCAATGTGCAGAAAAATGCGCATTGCCTTTTTAAATGCATTCCTGTCGCAAGCCGTTCGTTTCCGGAGGGCATTCAGGTACATGCATTTTCAGCTGCAGCCTTCAAGGCCTTCAGAACTTTCTTCTGTACCGGAACACATTGGCTTTTGGGGTTATCTGCTTTGTACTGCCGGTAGATCTCAGTGACTTTTTCACGGGACAGATAAGGGATCAGTTCCGATGCAGCGCCTTCCACCGCAATAAACATATACGGTGAGACAGGTTCCTGATCGTAATGGTATCTGGCAGAAAACAGCACATCGGCTATTTCTCCGGCTGTTTTGCTGTCCGGATGCTCTTCACAGACTGCTTCCACAGCGGCTTTGATCTCCAGATAGAATTTTTCATGGCCAGGATCATTGGCAGCTCCTTTATTGAGACCGAATACACCGAGGATCCCGCTCAGGAGCCCTTTATTATCTGCCAGCTGTCTTGCAAATGCAATATAATCATCATATGCCTGTCTGAAGTCTTCTGCTGTATACATATCTATCTCCTTTGCTCTTTCTTATCCTTTGAAAATAGTACATCCCCGGGATCATTTCTGTCAATAAATGAATAATTTGGTGGAAATAATCCCTGAATCCTAGTACAATGGGATGTGTTTGTAAAGAAAGGGGAGTTGTATTATGAAAACTGTAACCACCAAGATCAAATGGGTGTTCGCCATTGGCCAGCTGGGATGGTCGATACTGGCAGGTATCGTATCCAATCTTCTGGTCAATTTTTATCTTCCGGATGCTACCGGAAACGGCGTGATCACCTTTGTGACCAGCGCGACATTTATCGGACTGACGGTGATCGGACTGATCACAGCAGCCGGCAGGCTCGTGGATGCAGTGACGGATCCATGGATCGCCAACATGTCAGATAACTGCGGAAACAAGCTTGGAAAGAGGATTCCATTCATGCGCTACGCAGCGCTCCCGTTTGCGATCGTCACGGTTTTGATCTTCTGCTGTCCCGTCAGGGGTGAATCTGTCTGGAATATTGTCTGGCTGGCAGTTACCATGGTGCTGTTCTATATCTTTATGACAGCCTACTGCACGCCGTATAATGCTTTGATCCCGGTCCTTGGAAGAAGCCAGAAAGACAGAATGGATATTTCCACCTATATTTCCCTTACTTACATTGTCGGAACCGGAATCGCCTTTGCGGGGAAAATGATCTGGGAAGGACTGCAGGGTGCAACCGGATGGGATTACTATCTGTGTGCGCGTCTTGTTTTAGGTGTGCTTGCGCTGATCGCATTTATCTGCATGATCATTCCTGCGTTTGTGATCAAGGAAAAAGATTATGATAATTCTGCTCCGGTGAAGGAAAATGCCTTCAAGTCTCTGGGTAAGACCTTCCGGAACAAGCATTTCCGCGTCTTTGTAGTCTCAGATGTGATCTACTGGATCGGCATCACGATTTTTAATACCGGGTTTATTTTCTATGTGGAAAACCTTCTGGAACTGGATAACTATATGATCCTGTTTATTTTCATGACGCTGGTGACATTTGTGTGCTATCCCATCGTCAATATCCTGTCCAGAAAATTCGGTAAAAAGAAACTCCTGATCGCAGGGTTTGCCCTGTTTGGGTTTGCTTTCCTGGTATCCGCTTTTGCAGGAAAAGTTACTTTTATTCCAAATGTAGTCTACGGATTCATCATCTGTGTTCTGGTAGGTGTTCCGCTGTCGGTTCTCGGCGTGATCCCGCAGGCGATCGTTGCGGATATTGCGGAAAGCGACTGCATCGAAACCGGAGAAAACAGGGATGCAATGTTCTATGCGGCCAGAACGTTTGCATTTAAACTTGGCCAATCTGTGGCCATGATCATCTTTACTTCCCTGGCAGTCGTAGGACAGTATACGGAAACGGTCCAGGGGGCAGAAGTGATCCGCAACAACGGTACCGGATACCGGATCAGCCTGATCATTGCCCTGGTACTCTGCCTGATCGCTATGGTGATCATTATCTTCTATAATGAAAAGAGGGTCATGAAGACCATTGAAGAAGGACACGACAAAGAAGCTGCAATCTTGAAAGGAAACAGCCATGAATAGATTTTCAGAATTATTTGGGTATGAATCACAATTAACTGTTCGTGCTCCCGGCAGAACTGAACTGGGAGGCAACCATACGGACCATGAGCACGGAAGGGTTCTTGCAGGACCGGTAGATCTGTATACCACTGCTTATATCGGAAGAAACAATTCTGACAGGATCCGTGTGGTTTCGGAAGGATACGATTCGTTTGAGGTGGATCTCAGGGATACTGCTGTTCAGGTGAAGGAATTCGGCTCGCCTGCCTCCATTGTAAGAGGGGTTGCCAATGCGTTTCTGCCATATGGACTGCAGGGATTTGACGCGTATCTTACTTCTGATATCCCGGCGGGATCCGGGCTTTCCAGTTCGGCTGCCCTGGAGATCCTGATCGGAAGGATCTGCTGCAGCCTGACCGGGGTAACCAAAACCGGAGAAGAACTGGCAATCCTGGGACAGTATGTGGAAAATGTCTATTTCGGTAAGCCCTGCGGTCTGATGGATCAGATGGCATGCGCAGCAGAAGGTGTGCTTGCCATTGATTTCCGGGATCCATCAAAACCGGAGTCAAAAGAAGTCCATTTTGATTTCAAAAAAGCCGGATACAGTCTCTGCATCATCAAATGCGGTGCAGGCCATGAGAATCTGACGGATAATTATGCTGCGGTTACGCAGGAACTGGCAGGCCTTTGCAAATTGTTCGGAAAAGAAGTCCTGCGGGATGTAGACGAAGAGGAGTTCTATGCCAGGATCAAAGAAGTGCGCGAGGCATGCGGTGACAGAGCAGTTCTTCGTGCCATGCATGTTTACAATGACAATCAAAGGGTAGTCCAGCAGATTGCCGCATTGGAAGAGGGCGATATCGACCGATACCTGGAACTGGTCAGGGAATCAGGACGCTCTTCCTGGGAACTGTTGCAGAAC
This sequence comes from Parasporobacterium sp., assembly GCA_017431485.1. Lineage (GTDB taxonomy): Bacteria > Bacillota > Clostridia > Lachnospirales > Lachnospiraceae > RGIG5612. The sequence continues at coordinate 12,599 of JAFRKZ010000095.1, forward strand.
GTGATCCCGGAAACGGCAACAACTCACCAGGAGATGGCGGTTGCTCTGGCTATTGCTGAGAGAAACCTGAAGGGAAGAGGAGCCTGCAGAGTCCACGGAGGCGGTTTTGCCGGAACGATCCAGGCATATGTTCCAAATGACCTGGTGGAGGAATTTCGCTGTTCCACAGAAGCAGTGCTGGGCGAAGGCAGCTGCATTTTCGTTAATATAGGATGATCTGGGTATTAGTGATCTGGCTTATCCTGATCAATGCCGCAGGGTTTCTTATAATGGGTATCGACAAGAAAAGAGCCAGAAAGGGAGAATGGCGTATACCGGAAAAGGTGTTTTTCATCATCAGCGCCGTCGGAGGAAGTTTAGGCAGTCTGTGCGGAATGTATGTGTTTCATCATAAAACACAGCACTGGTATTTTGTGGTCGGGATTCCTGTGATCCTGGCGATTCAGATCTGTATTACCCTTATCCTGGTGATCGCTCTCTGAAGAAATTGAGGTAAAGATATTGGCCGGCAAGTTTATTAATTCCACATTATGCTATATTGAAAAAGACGGTTGTTATCTGATGCTCTACCGAAATAAGAAACCGGATGATCCTTGTGAAGGAAAATGGGTAGGTGTCGGAGGAAAATTCGAACCTGGTGAAGACCGGGATACGTGTCTGTTGCGTGAAGTCCGTGAAGAAACAGGTCTTGTGCTGACCAGATTCCGATTCCGCGGCGTTGTGCATTTTGTTTCGGATACCTGGCCGGATGAGGATATGCATCTGTATACAGCAGATGGATTTGATGGGAAGGATTGTTTCCGGCACATGGATAACCTTCCCGGTGGATACGAAAGAGAATCAGGCTTCAATCCGGAAAGAGATCCGGACAATACTGTAACTGATTTACAGTCGGAATCATTTGATTGTGATGAAGGGGAACTATGCTGGATCCCGAAGGAAAATGTTCTGAAATTGAATCTTTGGGAAGGAGACAAATACTTTCTGCAGCCGCTGCTGGAAGGACAGGAAAAGATCGAGATGACCTGCCGGTATGAAGGACACAGCTGCGTGGAAGTACACTGCAATTAGAAAACAGATGAAACGGAGGATGGATCATTGAAAAGATTTATCATTGAAATGGCAGACGGATCGACAATGAAAGGGGAACTGTACGAGGACATTGCACCGATCTCTGCTACTAACTTTGCGAAACTTGCGAAGGAAGGATTTTACGACGGACTAAAGTTCCACAGAGTCATTCCAGGATTTATGATCCAGGGAGGATGCCCTTTGGGAACAGGCACCGGCGGACCGGGATATTCGATCAAAGGTGAGTTCTCCGCCAATGGTGTCAAAAATGACCTGAAGCATACAAGAGGCGTGCTGTCTATGGCAAGGGCTATGGATCCTGATTCCGCAGGATCACAGTTTTTTATCATGGTGGATGACGCGCCTTATCTGGATGGTCAGTATGCGGCGTTCGGCAAGGTAACGGAAGGGATGGAAACCGCAGATAAAATTGTAGGGCAGCCCCGTAATATGTACAATGACTGCCCCTTTGAAGATCAGGTAATGAAAACTATTACGATCCTGGAGGATTAACCGCGGTTATTTTCTGAGATTAATATGTTCTGCAGCGTATTCGGCACATTCCAGGGCGTCTTCGAGCCCTGATGTGCCGAAATTGTTTGGAGCATCGTTTTCCAGTACTACCCAGGGAAGATCCAGTTCCTTTGCGCAGTCTACGATCTTCTGGAGAGGGTAGGTACCTTTGCCCCAACCGCACATTTCACCGGTATGGACAGATCCATCCATTCCGTCTTTCATGTGCAGCAGCATGATATTGCCATCATAATTTCGAATGTAATCGAGCGCGGACGAAACTTTTCCATCGAGTCCTTTGCTGATCCAGTAGACATCCGGTTCCAGTCCTTCCGGATGGATCATATCAAGAAAAAATCTGCCGCCTGTTCCTTTCAGGAATTCTGTATTATGATTATGGTACAGAACTTTGACACCGGAACCTTTGCAGGCATCTTTCAGAACAGAAAGCACATGATCTGTTTGAGAAGCCCATTCATCGATCTGCTGTGGAGTATAATTTCCTTTTTCATCGGGATCGATCCCAAACATGGTTGGAAGTGAAAAAGCAAAGATCAGTTTATCCGTTCCGAGAAGAACACATCTTTCTGCTGCGGTCCGACAGTCTTCTTCCAGTGTTTCCGCATTATTATAATGGAAATGCAGGCTGCATGTCTGAAGTCCCAGCTCATCCATTTTCTGTTTTAATCCGGAGATATCCAGGTCCTTTCCCTGAAAACTGAAGTTCAGCCATTCTACTCCGTCATATCCGGCTTCTGCGAGTTTTGACAAAAGCTGTTCAGCATCGTCCTGTGTTTTTATTTGTTCCCAATCGCCACCTGCAAAAAAATTAAACATCTGAATTCCAAGTCTGATCCGATCTCCGCTTTTCATGAAAACTCTCCTTTACATCTACATGTATTATTTAAGATTTATAAAAAGTATAGCATAGAACCCTCTGAAAACAAAACAGTTGAAATTTCTGTTTATATACGTATACTATATAGGTTAATAAAACAGCCTTTGGAATCAGGAGGCACATAAAAGGCTGTTAGCGCCAGGACCGGAAACGGTTGACGAGGGATGGCAGTGATCGAAATACTCGGCGGATGCTGCCACGGCTGATCAGTGAGTCGTTAAAGGGAAAGTAAAAAGCAGAATCAACACTGTAACAAAGGTTCCCCGTACACGGATCATAATAAAACTAATCTAGAAGGAGTAATCGTTAATGAGAGTCGTAATACAGGACAACTATGATAAAATGTGCCAGTGGGCAGCCAATTATATTGCCGATAAGATCAACAGCCATAAGGAAGACAGACCATTTATCCTGGGCCTTCCCACCGGCTCCAGCCCGATCGGTGTTTACAGGGAACTGATCCGTATGAACAAGGAAGGAAAGCTTTCCTTTGCCAATGTTGTAACTTTTAATATGGACGAATACCTGGGACTGCCTCATGAACATGACCAGAGCTACTGGTATTTTATGCATGACAATTTCTTTGATCACCTGGTCGATATGAAACCTGAGAATATCAACATCCTGAATGGCATGACCGATGATCCGGAAGGTGAGTGTGCGCGTTATGAGGAAAAGATCGCTTCTTATGGCGGGATTGACCTGTTTATGGGCGGTATCGGTGTTGACGGCCATCTGGCATTCAATGAACCTTTTACGTCCCTGACATCCCGTACCGGTCTCAGGGATCTGACCACAGATACCCGTATTGTAAACAGCCGCTTTTTTGGAAATGATCCTGAGAAAGTTCCTGCACAGGCACTGTCAGTAGGGATCGGAACCGTCACGGACTCCAAGGAAGTGCTGGTACTGATCTCCGGTCATAACAAGGCACGAGCTATGGCAGCTGTTGTGGAGGGCGGCGTATCCCAGAAGTGGACATGCTCTGCGCTGCAGATGCATAATGGTGCGATCATTGCCTGCGACGAGGAAGCCTGCGGTGAGCTGACTGTTGATACCTATAAATATTTCCTGGATATCGAGAAAAAAGAGAGACTGTAAAAACTGCAGTACAGCATATGATACAAGATATACAGCCGGAGGAATCATCCTCCGGCTGTTTTTTGTCTGTTATTATAGGTGAATATTTGTAAGGAAAAAGTAATATTTATCGTTTAAATCTTAAAATAATCGCAAAACAGATGCTTGATTCTCACCAGAAAATACAATATAATGCAACTAACTGGTGAAAATATGTTAAAAACGACGTCGATTCTCATTAATGAATACAGGAGATATCAGTCTCCGAGAAACAAGATCAGCAGGGCGGCAGATAAGGGCGATCTGATCCCGCTTGTGCGCGGCCTTTATGAAACAGATCCTTCTGTACCCGGTTTTCTGCTGGCAGGATGTATTTACGGACCATCCTACCTTTCCTTTGAATTTGCCCTCGCCCGTTACGGACTGATCAGAGACAGGGTCTATGCTTATACATCGGCCACATTCGGCAAGAAGAAAAAGAAACAGTACCGAAACGCATTCGGGACCTATCTGTACCGTGATGTCCCGGATGCTGTTTTTCCAATGGACATCCTGATCAGAAAAGAAGGAGAGTACTATTATCAGATCGCTTCTCCGGAGAAAGCACTGTGCGATACACTGTATGCTGCAGCCGTTTTTCGGAACAAAGCAGAATTGAGGACATATCTGTTTGACGAGATCCATATGACGGAATCGTCTCTGATGGAACTGGACGGTGACAGGATCGAAGAACTGGCAGAGGGATATCACTGTACAAACCTGAAACTATTGGAACGACTGATGAGGAATTAAAAATGGACCAGATCTTTACACAAATGTTTTCCATGCAGCCATATATACAGGATACTGATAAAGAGATCGCCGCAACACAGATCCTGAAAGAGATCGTTCTGTGCGGACTTTCCCGTGCAGGGATTTTTCGTTCAGCAGCTTTGTATGGTGATACAGCATTAAAGATGTTTTATGATTCGGAAAGGTCTTCGGAGATCCTGGAATTCAAACCTTCAGCGGCAGGACAACCCGTCAGGTTTGAAGACTATTATGAAATCCTGCAGAAAGAGATCTCTTCTTACGGGTTCTGGATGGGCGTGGAAGATCCCGGAGACAGAAAGAAAGGAAGCAGCAGTCCTGACAAGGAAGAGACCATATTGGTGTTCGAAGAAGACCGCTGCACATTCGGCGTACCGGGACTTGGCAGGATCAGGCTTCTTTTGAAAGCGGAACAGAATCCGGCTGAATATGCGGGGTATGAACATCGATACCGGCTTCTTCCTGCGCCATATGAGATCTGTCTGTATGACGGTCCGTCCCTTCTGGCGGAGATCATATATTCTTTGCTGGATCATTCATGCAGGAGGACATTAAGCGGAAAGTATCTGTATGATTATACCTTGTGTTTAGGGAAAAACATTCCCGTAAATCTGAGACATTTAAGAAGGCTCCTGATCCGCAGCGGACAGATTTCGGCAGGAGAACGTTTTAAAGAACAGGATCTGAAAAGTATGCTCTGTGAGATGTTCCGCAGGATCAATTTCGAAAGAGTCAGGAGAGAAGTGCTTCCCTTTGTCAGGGATCCCAGACCTGTGGAATTGTGGAGCAGGGACTTCTTCGAGCATATCACGGACACATTGATCAGCTACGATCTATTTATCAGCTGATGGCAGCGGCAAATGGCAATGGATAACCAAAACTGCACGGAATGCCGGTTTGACGTTGTCCTTTATTTATAGTAAACTAATTCCTATGTTTAAAATCGAATGATCTATAACATAAGGTGGATAATGAAATGAAATATGACGTTTGTATCATCGGCGCCGGGCCGGGAGGAATATTTGCTGCTTATGAGTTTGCGGAAAATTCCGATCTGAAGGTGGCGGTTTTTGAAGAAGGAAGTACACTGGAAAAAAGGCATTGTCCCATCGACGGACAGAAGATCAAGTCCTGTATCAGCTGTAAAACCTGCTCTATCATGAACGGATTTGGCGGAGCAGGCGCTTTTTCTGACGGAAAGTATAATATCACAAATGATTTCGGCGGTAATCTTTACGAATACATCGGAAGGGAAAAAGCCCTGGAACTGATGTATTATGTCGACAGCATCAATCTGAAATACGGCGGAGAGGGAACTGCTCTGTATTCTACTGCCGGAACGTCTCTGAAGAAAAAATGCATGCAGAATAAACTGACCCTCCTGGATGCATCCGTCCGCCATCTGGGAACGGATAAAAACTATATCGTCCTGGGGAATCTGTATGAGGAACTGAAAGATAAGATCGATTTTTATTTCAATACTCCGGTTATCCGGCTGGAAAGAAGCACAGAAGGATTTCGTGTCGTCACACAAAACGATTCGTTCGAGTGTGACAGATGCATCGTTTCTGTCGGCAGGAGCGGAAGCCACTGGCTGGAGGATGTCTGCCGGGAACTGGAGATCCCGACCAGTTCCAACCGGGTCGATATCGGCGTCAGAGTAGAGATCCCGGCTGAGATCTTTTCCCATATCACAGATGAACTGTACGAAAGCAAAATCGTCTACCGCACCGATAAATACGAAGATAATGTACGGACATTCTGCATGAATCCGAGAGGGATCGTGGTTACGGAAAATACCAACGGTATTATCACCGTGAACGGGCACAGCTTTGAGGATGAACAGAAGAAAACGGACAATACCAACTTCGCGCTTCTGGTCTCCAAACATTTTTCACTTCCCTTTAAGGACAGCAACGGCTATGGAGAAAGTATTGCCAGATTGTCCAATATGCTGGGAGGCGGCGTGATCGTGCAGCGGTTCGGTGACCTGGAAAGGGGACGCAGGAGCACGCAGAAAAGGATCGACGAGTGTACAGTCAGACCGACGCTGAACGCGACGCCGGGAGATCTTAGCCTGGTCCTTCCGAAGAGGATCCTGGACGGTATCATCGAAATGATCTATGCACTGGATAAGATCGCTCCCGGAACAGCCAATGACGATACACTTCTGTATGGAGTAGAAGTGAAATTCTATAATATGAATGTAGATGTGGACCGGAATCTGGAAACCAGATATCCGGGCATGTATGTGATCGGAGACGGCAGCGGCGTGACACACTCTCTGTCCCATGCTTCTGCCAGCGGCGTTTATGTGGCTGACCGGATCATCAGTCAGCAGAAGACAGAATAAAGAGAAGAAGAGATGAAAAAGTGGGCAGTTCTTGATATTTGTTTATGTGCCGTCAGTGTTGCGCTCCATATTATCCTGGAATTGTTCCTGACGATCAGGATCGGAAATGAGCTGAAAATCACTCTGGCGGCGCTTCCGTTTCTGGTGATCGCATTTATCTGCGGGCCGGTGGAAGGGTTTATTACGGGGCTTATCGGTGCGTTCCTGAGCCAGCTTCTGACATTCGGGATCACGGTGACGACTCCCTTCTGGATCCTGCCTTATGCCATGCAGGGACTTGCCGCCGGCCTGATCTTCAAGGCTTTTAAAAACCGGATCAGTATCCGTTCTGTGGGGATCGGGATCTTTGCATCCGGCTTCCTTTCGGTCATACTGACATGGGTCGCCAGTTATCTGGACGGCGTTGTCTTCTTTAAATATATGACACTGGAGGTACTGATCGGCCTGATCCCGATCAGGCTCCTTGTATGGGCTGTATTGTCTGTTATCTATACGGCCATTGTTATGCCGATCTCAAAGGCAGTGATCAAATCCTGCCCTGCGGAGCTGAAAAAGAAAAAGAAATAAACAGGAGAGCAAACATGAGCTATAACATTGAAACAAAATGCGTACAATCAGGTTATATGCCGGGGAACGGAGAGCCTCGTCAGATCCCGATCTACCAGAGCACGACCTTCAAATACAATTCCAGTGATGAAATGGGGAGACTGTTCGATCTGGAAGAAGCAGGGTATTTCTATACCAGACTTCAGAATCCGACCAACGATCTGGTAGCAGCCAGGATCTGCGATATGGAAGGCGGAGCGGCAGGAATGCTGACCAGCTCCGGCCAGGCAGCGAATTTCTTCGCGGTTTTCAATATCTGTGAAGCGGGGGACCATTTTATTTCCGCCAGCAGTATCTACGGGGGAACCTATAATCTTTTCGGCGTGACCATGAAAAAGATGGGCATTGAATGTACCTTTGTGGACCAGACCTTATCCTATGAAGAACTGATCCGGTATTTCAGGCCGAACACAAAATGTGTTTTCGGCGAGACCCTGACCAATCCTACCGTTAATGTCCTCGATATAGAAAAGTTTGCAAAACTGGCCCATGATCATGGCGTTCCGCTGATCGTCGACAATACATTTGCCACCCCGGTGAACCTTCGTCCTTTTGAATTCGGCGCAGATATCGTGACCCATTCCACGACCAAATATTTGGACGGACATGGAAGCGCAGTAGGCGGTGCGATCGTTGACAGCGGCAACTTTGACTGGATGGCACACAAAGAGAAATTCCCGGGACTTTGTACCCCGGACGCATCTTACCACGGTATCACCTATGCGGAGAAATTCGGCAAAGGAGCTTATATCACCAAAGCAACGGCACAGCTGATGCGTGATTTCGGATGTATCCAGTCACCGCAGAATGCTTATTATCTGAATCTCGGTCTGGAATCCCTGGCGGTCCGTATGAAACAGCATTGCAGCAACGGCTTGAAGGTGGCGCAGTATCTGAAGCAGCATGAGAAGATCGCCTGGGTCAAATATCCGGGACTGCCTGATGACCCGGAATATAAAATGGCGCAGAAGTATATGCCGGGAGGAACCTGCGGCGTTCTTTGTTTCGGCGTGAAGGGAAGCCGGGAAGATGCAAATCGTTTTATGGATGCGCTGAAGCTGGTGACGATCGAGACGCACGTGGCAGATTCCCATACATGCCTGCTGCATCCCGCCAGCCATACCCACAGACAGCTTTCCGACGAACAGCTGAAGGAAGCCGGTGTTGCACCGGACCTGATCCGTTTCTCCTGCGGGCTTGAAAGCGCGGAAGATATCATTCATGATCTGGAGCAGGCGCTTGCAGCTGTCTGAAAAACGGGAGGAAATCATTCATGCTGAGTATGATCGTAACGGCAGACAGAAACTGGGCCATCAGTAAAGAGCATAAACCGCTGATCACGATCCCCGACGATGTGAAGTTTGTCAGGGACACGACTTATGGAAATGTGATCATCCTGGGAAGACATACATTTGAATTCTCTTTCGGCGGAAAACCCCTTCCGAACCGGGTTACGATCATTGTAGCCAAAGACGACGGGTACACAGTAAGCGGCGCATTGGTCGTCAACAGTACGGCACAGGCTCTTGAGAAAGCACAATCTTTCAAAAAAAACATCTATGTTCTCGGAGGAAAGCGGCTGTATACAGAATTGCTGGATCAATGCGAAGAAGTACTGGTCACATCCGTGGATTATGTTTACAGTGCGGATTCCTGGTTCCCGAATCTGGATAAGAAACCGGAATGGGTCATGGTGGATATATCGGAAGAGCAGACCCATTTCGACGTTGTATATTATTTTAAAAAGTATCAGAAGAGAAAAGATCTGATCTATTTCTGAAAGGAACGGAAAATTATGGCAGAGGACAAAAAAGTATTATACAGTGCGATGCAGGCAACCGGTGCGCTTCATATCGGTAACTATTACGGCGCGCTGAAAAACTGGATCAATCTTTGCGATGAATATGAATGCTACTATGCAGTCGCCGATCTTCATGCGCTTACGGTACGGCAGGATCCTGCCGAACTGAGAAAGAAAGCGCGGAATGTCCTCATGATGTTTATTGCAGCAGGACTGGATCCCGAAAAGAACTGTATTTATTTTCAATCCCATGTTTCCGCTCATGCGGAACTCACCTGGATCCTGAACTGCTTTACCTATATGGGCGAACTGTCACGAATGACCCAGTTCAAGGATAAGTCGGCAAAACATGCGGACAATATCAATTCCGGCCTGTTCACGTATCCGGTCCTGATGGCCAGCGATATCCTGCTTTATCAGACATCGGTCGTTCCCGTGGGAGAGGACCAGAGACAGCATCTGGAACTTACCAGGGATATTGCGGAACGTTTCAACAGCATTTACGGAGATGTTTTCACGATCCCGGAGGCTTATTTCGGAAAAGCAGCAGCGAGAGTCATGTCGCTGGCAGATCCTTCCAGAAAGATGAGCAAATCCGATGAGAATCCGAACGGCTGTATCTATGTGCTGGATGATAAGGATACGATCATCCGGAAATTTAAAAGGGCAATTACCGATTCAGAAACGCAGGTCGTTTATTCGGACACCAAACCGGGTATTATGAACCTGATCGATATTTACAGGGCTGCGACAGGCAAGTCTGTAGAGGAGATCGAAAAAGAGTTTGACGGAAAAGGCTATGGAGAGTTCAAGCTTGCCGTCGGCGAGACAGTTGCGGACGCCATGGCACCCATCAGAAACCGGTATGCGGAATTATCCGCAGACAAAGCCTATGTGGACGGCATTATCAAGACAAATGCGGAGCGGGCAGCCTATAAAGCAAGCAAGACACTGAGGAAAGTCCAGAAAAAAGTCGGACTTCCCGAGAGGATCAGATAACGGAACAGGAGAATTATGGCAAAAAGAGACGATACCTATAATGCAGATGCGATCACCATCCTGGAAGGACTGGAAGCCGTCAGGAGACGTCCGGGAATGTATATCGGCAGTGTTTCCTCCAAAGGACTCAATCACCTGGTATATGAGATCGTGGACAATGCGGTGGATGAGCATCTGGCAGGTTATTGTACTGAGATCTATGTCACCCTGAACCAGGACGGTTCGGTAACGGTCAAGGATAACGGCCGCGGTATCCCGGTTGGGATCAATTCCAAGACAGGAAGACCGGCGGTGGAAGTCGTATTTACTGTCCTCCATGCAGGAGGTAAGTTCGGAGACGGGAATTATAAGATCTCAGGCGGTCTTCATGGTGTCGGGGCTTCTGTTGTGAATGCTCTTTCCGAGTGGCTTACCGTTGATGTCCGCAAGGACGGGATCATTTACAACCAGAGATTTGAAAGAGGCAGGGTATGTTATCCTCTTCGGGAAAACGGGACCTGTCGGAAGAGTGATTCCGGTTCCACGATCACGTTCCTTCCGGATAAAGAGATCTTTGAAAAGACTTATTTCAAAGCAGAATCCATCAAGAGCAGGCTGCACGAGACCGCTTATCTGAATCCGGAACTGACGATCACATTTACCAATAAAAGATTTCATGAAGAAGAGACTGTCGTGTTCCATGAACCGGATGGTCTGGTCGCTTATGTCAATGAACTCAATGCCGGCAAGGAAGCCGTTGCCCCGGTTGTTTATTTTAAAGGGAAAGAAGACGGCATCGAAGTGGAAGGCGCTTACCAGTTTATCAATGAGTTCCAGGAAAACATCCTCGGATTCTGCAATAATATCTATACCCAGGAGGGCGGAACCCATATTACCGGGTTCAAGGCCAGGTTTACTCAGCTGATCAATCAGTATGCCAGAGAACTGGGAATCCTGAAAGACAAGGACGAGAATTTCACCGGTGCTGATGTCCGGAACGGAATGACGGCTATCATAGCGGTGAAGCACCCTGATCCGAGGTTTGAAGGGCAGACCAAGACCAAACTGGACAATCAGGATGCCCAGAAGGTGACCAACGATATCACCAATGAAGAACTTGTCCGTTATTACGATAAGAACCTGGAGAATCTCAAGAAGACGATCGAATGCGCGGAAAAAAGCGCCAAGATCCGGAAAGCAGAAGCAAAGACCAAGACCAATCTCCTGACAAAATCCAAATTCGTCATGGAAGGAAACGGGAAATTGTCCAATTGCGAAAGCCGGAATCCGGAAGAATGCGAAGTATTTATCGTGGAAGGAGATTCCGCAGGGGGATCTGCCAAGAAAGCGAGAAACAGAAGGACGCAGGCGATCCTTCCGATCCGCGGAAAGATCCTCAATGTGGAAAAAGCATCCATTGACAAGGTTCTGGCCAATGCTGAGATCAGGACCATGATCCAGGCGTTCGGATGCGGCTTCTCGGAAGGATACGGCAATGATTTTGATATCAGCAAACTTCGCTACAACAAGATCATCATCATGACGGATGCCGATGTGGACGGCGCACACATCGCAACATTGCTGCTGACTTTTTTCTATCGGTTCATGCCGGACCTGATCTCTTCCGGCCATGTCTTTCTGGCGACGCCTCCTTTGTATAAGGCGGTCCCGAAGAAAGGCACCGAAGAATATCTTTACGACGATTATGCACTGGAAAAATACCGTGCAGGCCATAAAGGAGATTTTACGCTTCAGAGGTACAAAGGACTTGGAGAGATGGATGCCGAGCAGCTGTGGGAAACCACGCTTGATCCGGAAAACCGTGTACTGAAGAAAGTAGAGATCGACGATGCCAGACTGGCTTCGGAAGTAACCGAAATGCTGATGGGTTCCGATGTGGGACCCAGAAAGCAGTTTATTTATGAGAATGCGCAGAGCGCTGAACTTGATATCTAGGAAGGTCTTTCATTTATGTCAGAAACCATCTTAAACAGTGAATATTCGGAAGTCATGCAGAAGTCCTATATTGACTATGCCATGAGTGTCATTTCTGCCAGGGCTGTCCCGGATGTGAGGGACGGCCTGAAACCTGTTCAGAGAAGAGTGTTGTATGCCATGTCCCAGCTGGGACTTCGTTCTGACCGGCCACACAGGAAATCTGCCCGTATCGTCGGTGATACCATGGGTAAATACCATCCTCACGGTGACTCTTCCATCTATGAGACACTGGTGGTCATGGAGCAGGACTTTAAAAAAGAAATGCCTCTGGTAGACGGGCATGGTAATTTCGGCTCCATCGAAGGCGACGGCGCGGCTGCCATGCGTTATACGGAAGCCAGGCTCCAGAAGTTTACGCAGGATGTCTATCTTGCCGACCTGGACAAGGATGTAGTCGATTTTGTCCCGAATTTTGATGAGACAGAGAAAGAACCGGCTGTTCTTCCGGTCCGGATCCCCAATATCCTGGTCAATGGATCAGAAGGCATTGCAGTTGGCATGACCACCAGCATCCCGACCCATAACCTGAATGAGGTCATCGATGCCATGATCGCCTGCATGAAGAAAAGGACCATCACAACAGAAGAACTGATGGAGTTTGTGAAAGGTCCTGATTTCCCTACCGGCGGTATCGTGATCAATCAGAGTGAACTGAAAAGCATCTATGAGAATGGCACCGGCAAGATCAGGCTGAGAGGAAAAGTCGTTCTGGAACAGGGAAAGAAAAAGACTGACCGCGACAGACTGGTGATCACGGAGATCCCTTATACGATGATCGGAGCCAATATCGGCAAGTTTATCCTGGATGTATGCGACCTGGTAGAAAGCAGAAAGACCCAGGATATTGCGGATATTTCCAATGAATCCTCCAAAGAGGGCATGCGGATCGTGATCGAACTGAAGAAAGGAAGCGATCCGGAAAAAGTTAAGAACCTGTTATACAAGAAGACCAAATTAGAAGACACCTTCGGCGTCAATATGCTGGCGATCGTGGACGGAAAGCCGGAAATCCTGAGCCTGAAACAGATCCTGACCCATTGTATCGATTTTCAGTATGAGATCAATACCCGCAAATACAGGACGCTTCTTGCAAAGGATCTGGAGCAGAAAGAGATCAAAGAAGGTCTTATTACTGCCTGCGATATCATCGACCTGATCATTGAGATCATTCGGGGTTCCCAGAACCTTTCCCAGGCAAAGGCTTGTCTGATCCACGGAGATATCAAAGATATAAAGTTCCGCCATCCGGAATCGGCAGCCCAGGCAGAGAAGCTTTGCTTCACGGAACGTCAGGCACAGGCGATCCTGGATCTCAGGCTGGCAAAGCTGATCGGACTGGAAATCCTGCAGCTGAAGGAAGAATATGAACGCCTTCTGAAAGAGATCGAGGAATTTGAAACGATCCTTTCCGATGAAAAGGCGATGAGGAAGGTGATCATCAGAGATCTAGAAAAGATCCGGAAAGAATACGGTTATGAACGAAGAACAGAGATCTGTGACGCCCAGACCGCTGTATATGAAGAAGAAAAGATCGAGGAACAGGAAGTCGTTTTCCTGATGGACCGGTTCGGTTATGCAAAAGTCATCGATTCTGCTTTATACGAGAAAAATGCGGATGCGATCAGCGAGGAGTATAAATATGTGGTTCCATGCATGAATACGGACAGGATCTGTATCTTTACCCAGAACGGGATCATGCATCAGATCAAAGTACTGAAACTTCCGCTGAAAAAGATCAAGGATAAGGGTGTTCCCATCGATAATCTCTGCAACTATTCTTCAGAGACGCAGAGTATTATCCAGGTCTGCTCCTCCGGCATCCTGAAGTATCACAAGATGCTGTTCACCACAAGACTGGGGATGATGAAGTTTGTGGATGCTTCTGAATTTGATGTGACAAAGCAGACGATCGCGGCAACGAAACTGATGGATAAAGATGAGGTGATCAGCATTGATCTGTTTGACGTAACAGGACTGAAACTATCCGATGAAGATCCCGTCACCAGTCCTTTGATCACAGGTGGGGAAGAACTTCCAGGATCCACAGGAAAACCGGGGATCATCAGTGAATATATTGATCCGGATGATGATCAGCTGACGTTTGAGTTTATCGATCTTGCGGCGGACGATGAGGAGATCGCCTATGAAGTAACGGATACATCAGAAGAGGAGGAAGAAACATCCTCACAGGACGATGTTCCGGAGGAAAAGAAACCGGTCATTACCAACAAGATGATCGTGATCCAGACGAAAGACGGTGTCTTCCTGCGGTTTAAGCTCAGTGAAATCCCGGAGAAGAAAAAGGGTGCGATCGGCGTCCGGGGGATCAATCTGGGCAAACAGGATGAGATCGATAAGATCTTCATTGTTGGCTTTGGCGATAAGACAACTGTCAGATATCGTTCGAAGGAAGTTGAACTCATGAAGCTGAAATTGGCAAAACGAGGCTTGAAGGGAACGAAAGTTCGTGTATAATCTGCATTATATAGTTTTGCAGTAATTATTATATTTACAAAAGAGGAAATCAAAATGGATAAAAAATTGCGCGTAGGTGTGCTTGGAGCCACCGGTATGGTAGGACAGCGTTTTGTATCACTTCTTGAGAATCATCCCTGGTTCGAAGTGGTCCTTGTGGCAGCTTCGGAAAGAAGTGCCGGAAAGACTTACGAAGAGGCTGTAGGAGCCAGATGGAAAATGAAATCCCCGATGCCGGAGGGTGTCAGGAAACTCATTGTCCGGAATATCAACAACATTGAAGAAAATGCCGCCCAGGTGGATTTCTGTTTCAGCGCAGTCGATATGACAAAGGAAGAGATCCGTGCGTTTGAAGATGCTTATGCGAAAACGGAGACGCCGGTTGTATCCAATAATTCCGCTCACCGGTGGACAGAAGATGTTCCCATGGTGATCCCGGAGATCAATGCAGATCATCTGGAAGTGATCGAATATCAGAAAAAACGTCTCGGGACAAAGAAGGGATTTGTAGCGGTCAAGCCGAACTGCTCCATCCAGAGCTATACGCCTGCCCTTCACGCACTGAAAGAATTCGGACCGAAAGAAGTGGTCGTGTGTACCTATCAGGCTATTTCCGGAGCAGGAAAGACCTTTAAGGACTGGCCGGAGATGGTAGAAAATGTGATCCCCTATATCGGTGGAGAAGAAGAAAAGAGTGAGATGGAACCGCTGAAAGTCTGGGGCCATATCGAGAACGGAAAGATCGTGGCAGCAGAAAAACCGGTGATCACAGCACAGTGCCTCAGAGTTGCGGTACAGGATGGACATACAGCGGCCGTATTTGTTAATTTTGAAAAGAAACCGACAAAAGAGGAGATCCTGGAAAGATGGGCTGCTTTCAAGGGATTGCCTCAGGAGCTGAACCTTCCATCGGCACCAAAACAGTTTATTCAGTATTTCGAAGAGGACAACCGTCCGCAGCCGGTTCTGGACAGAGAGTATGAGAACGGTATGGGGATCAGTTTCGGCAGGTTAAGAGAAGACAAGATCTTTGATTATAAATTTGTAGGGCTGTCCCACAATACGGTAAGAGGCGCTGCAGGCGGCGCGATCCTTCTGGCAGAACTGCTGACCGCCAAGGATTACATTCAGGCAAAATAATATATTGAAATGGAGATAGAAATGAAGATTAGAACCAGGTATGCTCCCAGCCCTACCGGGAGGATGCATGTCGGAAACCTTAGGACTGCATTATATGAATATCTGATCGCCCGTCATGAAGACGGAGAATTCATTCTGCGGATCGAAGATACAGATCAGGAACGCTTTGTGGAAGGCGCTTTGGATATCATCTACCGTACGCTGGAAGAAACAGGCCTTGATTATGATGAAGGGCCGGATAAACCCGGCGACTGCGGTCCCTATGTCCAGTCTGAAAGAGTATCAGCGGGCATATACATGGAATATGCGAAGAAACTGGTGGAAAAAGGGGAAGCCTATTACTGCTTCTGCACGAAAGAACGTCTGGAATCCCTGAAAACGACCGTGGCAGGCAAGGAAATCATGCTGTATGACAAACACTGTCTGCATCTTTCGAAAGAAGAGATTCAGGCCAACCTGAATGCCGGCATGCCGTTTGTGATCCGGCAGAACATCCCGGATGAAGGCACGACGACCTTTGTAGATGATATCTATGGTGCCATTACGGTAGAAAACAAGGAACTGGATGACATGGTCCTGATCAAATCCGATGGGTTCCCGACTTATAATTTCGCCAATGTGGTGGATGATCATCTGATGGGGATCACGCATGTGGTAAGGGGAAATGAATATCTTTCCTCCACCCCGAAATATATCCGTCTTTACGAAGCCTTTGGATGGGAACCGCCGGTATTTGTGCATCTACCTCTGATCACGGATGAAGAACACCATAAACTCAGCAAGAGATCCGGACATTCCTCCTTCGAGGATCTGGTAGAGCAGGGATTTCTTCCGGAAGCGATCGTCAATTATGTGGCGCTTCTCGGATGGAGCCCGGAAGGCAATGAGGAGATCTTCAGCATGAAGGATCTGATCAATGTCTTTGACTACCGCAGGGTCAATAAGTCTCCTGCTGTTTTCGATATGGTGAAACTTCGCTGGATGAACGGGAATATATTAAGAGCATGGAGTCTGAGGAATATGAAAAATACGCCATGCCTTATATCCTGAAAGCATTCCCTCATGAAGGAAACTGTGCGGATACCATTACGACATCCGACGGCGCTGTGCTTTCCCGGGAAAGTATCCTGAAGATCCTGGAACTGATGAAGACGAGGATCGAGATCTTCCCGGACATTCCGGAAAAAATAGACTTTTTTGATACACTTCCGGAATATGATCCGGCAATGTACACCCACAAGAAGATGAAGACCAATCCGGAGAATTCCCTGGAGACTTTGAAAGAGACTCTGCCCATCCTGGAAGCACAGGAAGACTATTCCCTGGATGCCCTTCATGATGTGATCATGGGATATATCGAGAAAAAAGGCGTGAAAAACGGGGTCGTACTTTGGCCGCTGCGAACCGCTGTATCCGGAAAACAGAGTACGCCGGGAGGAGCCTTTGAGATCATGGAGATCCTGGGCAAGGAAGAGTCGTTGAGAAGGATCCGGATTGGGATCGAGCTCCTGGAAAAAGCAGCGGAGTGATTCAGGATACAGAACGGTTTTTCGTTCTACGGATCAAAAGCAGAAGAGAAAACACAAGGACTCCCGCCAGGGCTCCTGCGGAATCGATCAGGATGTCCGTGAACATACAGGCTCTGCCGGGTACAAAGATTTGATGGATCTCATCTGTCACAGAATATAAAACAGCTATCAGAAAGCCGGAACAAAGCAGCAGTTTCCGGCTTTTTTTTACCCATGAGAGTAATGTGGCAGCGCACAGGATACCCAGAACAAAGTATTCTGTCCCATGGGCTATTTTCCGTATGGTATGGTCGATCCCCTCGATGTGCTGTCTCTGTTCCCACGGGCTAAGATCCTGAAATCCGGGAATGAACAAGCGGCAGACAAATGCCCCGGCCCCGTTGCTGAGTTCAGTGGATTCATCCGCAGGCTGTGCTGAGAAGACAAAGATAAGGATCATCCATAAGATCGTAATTGTTAGCAGGATCGTTTTTTTCATATACTCTGAACCAGTGTTGATGATTGATAACAGGTGTATCTTTACCACACAGGGGAATGAAATGCAACCGGACGATTAATATCGCAGCAGATCATTGACAAATACAGAAGGAAGGACTTTCTTCTGATCAATATATTCTGTATAGCTTAAATGTAGCATATACCTGGCTCTTGTCATTGCGACATATAAGATCCGTCGCTCTTCTTCCACGGATGTATCCTGTATGCCGCCGGCCGGAATGATCCCTTTATTCAGTCTGGGGAGAAACACCACGTCGTACTCCATTCCTTTGGATGCATGCATGGTATCGATCGTAACCGGGTTTTCCGGATTTGACCGATCAGGCTGGTTAACTTTTTTCGGATCAGATAAATGTTTCAGAAAAAGATCCTGTGAAGGGAATGCTTTTGCTGTCTCTTTCAACCGGGTGATCACCGGATCGTAAAGGGATGAACTGATTTTGTGTTCCTCTGCATACTGCCTCAGGAAGGATCCGTACCCTGCAGCTTGCAGCAGATATTCCACTGCGGCATAGGAAGTCAGCTGGCATAGAAAGGAAAGTTCTCTTTCAAGTTTCAGCAAAGATCTCAGAAGGACAGGGTCTCCCTGTAACGATCCGATGAGCTGTTTCAGAGGATCCTTTTCTGGAAGGTTGGCAAAAAGCGTCCGGGAGATCATCCGGAACGGTCTGTTTATGATACGAAGCAGATCCTGCCTGTTTCCTTTTCGGGAAGCTGACCGAAAGTATGCGCAGATATCACGGACGATAAAATGATCCCGGAAATCATCAGGCTGTTTTGGACAACTGCAGGATATACCGGATTCTGATAAGACCTGCATCAGAGACGGGATCTCTCTGCTGCTCCGTAGAAGGACCGCGATCCCATCCGGCTCTGAAGTCTGATAACGCCGGATCTGGCTGACGATATAGTCTGCCTCTTCTTTCTGATCGTGGAATCTCTGCAGGGTATAAACCGAGTTTTCCCGCGGTACTCCCGCTCTGACAGGAGAGGGGAGCCGGATGCCTCCGGCTTCCAGAAGAGCACAGGATCTGCGGATGATCGCTTCGGAACTTCTATAGTTGACATCCAGAAAGATCCTGGTACTGCCGGGGTAATCGGCTGAAAACTGCTGGATGAATTTCGGACTGCTTCCGCGGAATCCGTATATGCACTGATTTTCATCGCCGACTGCAAACAGATTATTTTCCGGCAGTGCCAACATCCGGAGGATCTGGTACTGAAGCAGATTGATATCCTGGAATTCATCCACCAGAATATAACGGCATTTATTCTGCCATTTTTTAAGAAGATCCTCCCGGGACATAAGCAGCTGTCTTGTCTTGATCAGGATATCGTCAAAGTCCATCATCTGGTTCTGCTCCAGGTAATCCTGATAGGAATGGAAGATCTGCTGAAAAAAAGCAGGGGAGATTAAGGAACAGCTGTCTTCAGAACCCTGGGTGTTTTTCATCCGGCTGATCTCGTTCAGGATCTTTCCGACGTATAGTTCCTGATCATCCGGGAACAGCTCCGGCTTCTTGAGTTCTTTCCGGATCAGTGCCTGCTGCTGCTTTTGTGTGATGATCCGAAGGGAAGGGTCACTGCCGCTTTTCAGGATACGGAAAAAGATACTGTGCAGTGTGCCAAAAACGGGAATCCTGGGAGAATCATGGTATACAAAGCGAAAGCGTTCTGCCATTTCTTCCGCAGCGGCTTTTGTAAAGGTGGCGACCAGGATCTGCTCCGGGTCGATCAAAAGATCACGGATCAGATAAAGCAGACGATTAATGATGACGGTCGTTTTGCCGGAACCCGGTCCGGCCGTAATGAGGGCCGGACCCGGACCGTGGCGGATCGCCTCATTTTGTGCTTGATTGAAATCCATAGCTGTCAGGCATACGGATCCTGTGACGGGATAAGAATGTGCATGATTATCGTACTGTAATACAAAACAGTTTTCAAGGTTTAGGCTTTTATAATCCGACGCATTATAGTACAATTATCTCAACTATGGTCTTTGTTTGTTTAGAATGAGGGAGGAGAAAAATGAATTACGAACAGGCAATGGAAAAACTTCAGAAATACGGTCAGACACAGCTTCTCAGATTCTATGATGAGCTGGATGACAGCCAGAAAGCATTTCTGTTAGATCAGATTGAAGCTGTTGATTTCGGATGCATCAACCTGGAGCCGATTGATTTCAATAAGGGGCATATTGAACCGATGGGTGCCATGAAGATCGCGGAGATCAAAGAAAGAAAAGAAGAACTTAAGAAAGTCGGTCTGGAATGCATCCGCGCCGGAAAAGCAGCAGCTCTTCTGCTGGCAGGCGGACAGGGAACCCGTCTTGGCCTTGACGGACCGAAAGGAACTCTGAACGTTGGAATTACCAGGGAACTTTATATCTTTGAATGTCTGATCAATAACCTGATGGATGTTGTCCGGGAAGCAGATTCCTGGATCGAGCTGTTTATCATGACTTCCGATAAAAACGATGAGGCTACAAGAGCGTTCCTGAAAGAACACAGCTATTTCGGGTATGATGAGAGCCATATCCATTTCTTCGTGCAGGAAATGGCTCCGGCCACCGATTTTGAAGGAAAAGTCTATCTGGAAGCGAAAGACCATATTGCCCTGTCTCCGAACGGAAACGGCGGATGGTATAAATCCATGCAGACAGCAGGCTATGAAAAACTTCTGGATCAGATGGGGATAGAATGGATCAACATTTTTGCAGTGGATAATGTGCTGCAGCGCATTGCGGATCCGGCATTTATCGGTGCCACCATCCTGTCAGGCTGCGAAGTAGGCGCCAAGGTGATCAGTAAAGTTGCTCCGGAAGAAAAAGTAGGAGTCCTGTGCTATCGTGACGGCCGTCCATCCATCATCGAATACTCCGATCTCAGTGAGGAAATGATGTACCAGAAGGATGAGAACGGTGACTATGCGTATAACAGCGGCGTGATCCTGAACTATCTGTTCAAGACTGCTGCGCTCAAACGGATCGCTGATATGAACATGCCTCTGCATGTGGCTAAGAAAAAGATCCCCTATATCAATGATAACGGCGAATACATCAAACCAGACGAGATCAACGGTAATAAATATGAAAGCCTTGTCCTTGACATGATCGAAATGATGGATGGCTGCATGGCCTTCGAGGTGGAGCGTGGAAAAGAATTTGCCCCGATCAAGAACATGCATGGCGTGGATTCTCTTGACAGTGCAAGGGAAATGCTGAAGGATAACGGAATAACACTGTAAAGAGAAGCAAAGAAACAGGGAGAATCAGATGGAGAAATATATTGATATCATTTCAGCTCAGCTGAAGTCAGCATTTGAAAAACTGGGCTATGATCCGCAGAAGATCACGGCTTCCGTATCCAACCGGCCGGATTTGTGCGAATACCAGTGCAACGGGGCTCTTGCTCTTGCAAAAGCAGCCGGGAAAGCGCCTCTGACCATTGCAGAGGAGGTAGCAGAAGAGCTGAAGGACAATCCCTGGTTCTCTTCGGTAGATGTGGTAAGACCCGGATTCATCAATATCAATGTATCCGGGCCTGCACTTGCCGGATATGTAAAAGAGATGGCAGCTGCAGATAAATTCGGGTATCCGGAGGCTGAAACAAAAAAGAAGATCATCATCGATTACGGCGGTGCCAATGTAGCCAAGCCTCTTCACATCGGACATTTGAGATCAGCTATTATCGGGGAAAGCCTGAAGCGGATCTGCCGTTTTGCCGGGCATGAAGCGGTTGGTGATGTGCATCTGGGAGACTGGGGGCTTCAGATGGGTCAGATCATTGCCGAACTGCAGGAACGGTCCCCGGAACTGCCATATTTTGATACGGATTTTCAGGGAGAATATCCTTCCGATCCTCCCTTTACCATTTCGGAACTGGAAGAGATCTATCCCTGTGCATCCGGAAAATGCAAAACGGATCCTGTCTTTGCGGAAAAAGCACATCAGGCTACACTGGATCTGCAGAGCGGCAGGGCAGGCTATCTGGCTATCTGGAACCATGTATTGAATGTTTCCATTGCGGATCTGAAAAAGAACTATGATGCGCTGGATGTCCATTTTGAATTATGGAAAAAGGAAAGTGACGCCCAGCCTTATATCCCTGCCATGCTGGAAGACATGAAGGAGCAGGGGATCCTGAAGAAAAGCGAGGGTGCGCTGATCGTAGACATCGCAGAGGATTCCGACAAAAAGGAACTTCCTCCCTGTATTGTTGTAAAGTCGGACGGTGCCACACTGTATTCTACAACGGACCTGGCGACCCTGGTTGAACGGCGGATGCTCTTTGATCCCGACCACGTGATCTATGTGGTGGATAAGAGACAGGAGCTTCATTTTATCCAGGTTTTCCGCACTGCCCGGAAAGCGCATATTGTAAAGGATGATACAGAACTGACGTTCCTCGGATTCGGTACGATGAACGGAAAAGACGGACAGCCCTATAAGACCCGTTCAGGTGGCGTCATGAGGCTGGAAACGCTGATCAGCGAGATCAATGAAGCTGTCCTTCAACGTATGCAGGAGAATCGGGAATTTGACCCTGCGGAAGCGGAAAAGACGGCAGGCATCATAGGACTTGCTGCACTGAAATACGGAGACCTCTCCAATCAGGCAACCAAGGATTATATTTTTGATATTTCGAGATTTACATCCTTTGAAGGAAATACAGGTCCGTATATCCTGTATACCATTGTCCGGATCAAATCGATCCTGAGCAAGAGCGGGGAAGTCCACGCAGATGCCCTTTGCTTTACCGGAGAAGAATCAGAGAAACAGATCCTGATCATGCTTTCCCGGTTCAGTGAAGTAGTGGAAAATGCATACCTGGAACTCGCTCCGCATAAAATCTGCTCTTATATTTACGATCTGGCGAATGCATTTAACGTGTTCTATCATGAGGTCCGGATACTTGCGGAAGAAGATCCGGTTAAGAAGAACAGCTATCTGAGCCTTCTTCAGCTGACAGGAAGGATCCTGGAACAGTGCATCAGCCTTTTAGGTTTTGCTGCACCGGACCGGATGTAAAGAACAAATCGAAAAGGGATTTTGAATGAATCAGGATTATATCAGAAACTTCTGTATCATCGCTCATATTGACCACGGAAAAAGCACTCTTGCGGACAGGATCATTGAAAACACCGGAGCATTGACTGCACGGGAAATGCAGTCCCAGGTCCTCGACAATATGGATCTGGAAAGAGAGCGGGGGATCACGATCAAAGCGCAGACCGTCCGTATCGTTTACAATGCAAAGGATGGGCATGAATATATCTTTAACCTGATCGATACCCCGGGTCATGTGGACTTTAACTACGAAGTTTCCAGAAGCCTTGCGGCATGCGACGGAGCCGTTCTGGTGGTGGATGCGGCGCAGGGGATCGAGGCACAGACTCTGGCCAATGTCTATATGGCCATAGACAATGATCTGGAAGTGATCCCTGTCATTAATAAGATCGATCTTCCCAGTGCAGAGCCTGACCGGGTCATCGAAGAGATCGAAGATGTAATAGGACTGGAAGCACAGGATGCGCCTTTGATCTCTGCTAAAAACGGGATCAATATCGATGCGGTCCTGGAAGCGATCGTACAGAAGATCCCGGCTCCGGACGGGGATCCCAACGCGCCGTTAAAAGCACTGATCTTTGATTCGGTTTACGATTCCTATAAGGGCGTCATCGTCTTTATCAGAGTGCGGGACGGAAAACTGAAGGCCGGTTCCCAGGTCTATATGATGGCGACCAAGGCGTCCTACAATGTAGTGGAAGTGGGATATTTCGGCGCCGGCAAATTCATTCCGTGCGAAGAACTCCAGGCTGGTATGGTAGGCTATTTTACGGCATCCATCAAAAATGTACGGGATACCATGGTGGGCGATACGGTCACGGAAAGAGACCGCCCCTGCGAGAAGCCGCTTCCGGGCTACAAGAAAGTCCAGTCCATGGTATACTGCGGTATGTATCCGGCGGACGGCGCCCATTATGAAGATCTCAGAGACGCCCTGGAAAAACTGAAACTGAACGATGCTTCCCTCAACTATGAGCCGGAAACGTCAGTTGCTCTGGGTTTTGGCTTCCGCTGCGGTTTTCTGGGACTTCTTCATCTGGAGATCATTGAAGAGAGACTGGAAAGGGAATACGACCTGGATCTGGTCACTACAGCGCCATCTGTTATCTACAAGATCCATAAAACAGACGGCACGGTCCTGGACCTTACCAATCCGACCAACATGCCGGATCCTTCAGAGATCGATTTTATGGAAGAACCCATCGTAGCGGCGGAGATCATGGTTACTTCAGAGTTTATCGGTCCGATCATGGAATTGTGTCAGGAAAGACGCGGCGTTTACAAAGAGATCGAATACATTGAGGCGACCCGTGCGATCCTGCGTTATGATCTTCCTCTCAACGAGATCATCTACGATTTCTTCGATGCTTTGAAATCCAGGTCCAAGGGATACGCTTCCCTGGATTATGAACTGAAGGGATATGAACCTTCTAATCTGGTCAAGCTCGATATCCTGATCAACCGGGAAGAAGTCGATGCACTTTCCTTTATCGTACATGCGGACACGGCCTATGAAAGAGGCCGCAAGATGTGTGAGAAACTGAAAGAGGAGATCCCGCGCCATCTGTTTGAGATCCCGATCCAGGCTGCCATCGGCAGCAAGATCATTGCCCGCGAAACGGTAAAAGCCATGCGGAAGGATGTGCTTGCAAAATGCTACGGCGGAGACATCACCAGAAAGAAGAAACTTCTGGAGAAGCAGAAAGAGGGCAAGAAGCGCATGAGACAGATCGGCAACGTGGAGATCCCGCAGAAGGCATTTATGAGCGTCCTGAAACTGGATGATAAATAAATGAAAGAACTGGAATTATATCTTCATATTCCTTTCTGCAGAAAAAAATGCCGATACTGTGATTTTATCTCCTTTGCAGGATGCGAGGAGATGACGGACGCCTATGTGGATGCTGTGTGCCGGGAGATACAGACAACGGCAGGATATTATCAAGACAGAAAGATTGTTTCTGTTTATATTGGCGGGGGTACCCCGTCAATATTAAGCTGCGGCCAGATCGAACGTCTTATGCAGTGCCTTATGTCTTCTTTCCGGATCAGCGGTTTCCGTGCAAAAAGACGAGGACTTTATCTGCAGAAAAAAAGTCTTCCGGAGGTGGAAATATCCATCGAATGCAATCCGGAATCAATTTCTCACGAAAAACTGAAACTGTACCGAAGGCTTGGGATCAACCGCCTCAGCATTGGTCTTCAGTCCACCGATGACGCAGACCTTAAGATGCTGGGGAGAGTCCATGACTTCAATACCTTTGCCGCTGCATTTGAAGCAGCCCGGGAAGCCGGTTTTTCCAATATCAATATCGATCTGATGCAGGCGATCCCGGGTCAGACTCTCGCCGCATGGAAAAAGGTCCTTTTTATAACAGGGACGTTTCATCCGGAGCATATCAGTGCCTATTCCCTGATGATCGAAGAGGGAACTGTCTTTGAACAACTTTTCCGGGAGGGCAGACTGGATCTTCCGGATGAGGATACAGAGCGGGAGATTTATTATTACACACGCGACTTTCTGGAAAAGGCCGGATACCGGCGTTATGAGATCTCTAATTATTCCCTGCCGGGATATGAATGCCGTCATAATATCGGATACTGGACACGGGCAGATTATCTTGGACTGGGGCTGCATGCTTCTTCCATGATCAATAATGTCAGGTGGAAGAATACGGATGATCTTTCAAAATACATCGCCGGGGCAGGGACAGAAGAACGGGAAGTTTTGTCCAGAAAGGAGCAGATGGAGGAGTTTATGTTCCTGGGACTTCGTCTTACAGACGGTGTCAGCAGGAAAGAGTTCTTCGATCTTTTCAAACAGGATCTTGATCATACATTTGAAGGCGTGATCCCAAAACTGCGTTCTGAAGGGCTGCTCCTGTCAGAAGGGGATCAGATCCGTCTGACGGACAGAGGCATGGATGTCAGCAATACTGTCCTTGCAGAGTTCCTGCTGACTTCCTGAACCGGCGCGTTTCTTCGTTTTCATGTTTTTTATGAGTTTTTCTTTTTTTGCATGATAGATCAGAGGGATTTTTCATGCGAAATCACAAAAAAACTACTTTCACATGATTTTTTAACGAAAAAAATCATGTGAAATACAAAATAATTATTTTTCACATGAATAATATCCTGAAAAAGTAATGCGATTTTTAAAAAACAAATATTTCGCATGAAAAACCTGTCCAAAAACTCATGCGAAATAATAAAAAAAGCATTTTCACATGAATAAGGACATACATGCAAAATAAAAAGGGACGATCCCGGATCGTCCCTTTTATCAGAATTATCTGACAACTTCTTTAACTTTTGCTCTCTTACCGATTCTGTCTCTCAGATAGTTCAGTTTAGCCCTGCGGACTTTACCTTTTCTGACAACCTTGATGGATTCAACTGTCGGGGAGTGAAGCGGCCAGGTCTTTTCTACACCAACGCCGTTGGATGTTTTTCTGACGGTGAATGTTTCTCTGGCACCGCCGCCCTGACGTTTCAGGACTACACCTTCGAATACCTGGATCCTCTCTCTGTTGCCTTCTTTGATCTTGGCTGATACCCTAACCGTATCACCTACTCTGAAGTCGTCAACTGTTTCTTTCAGCTGACCTGCCTCGATCTTTCTGATAATCTCATTCATGCTTGTGACCTCCTTTAAAATATTCGATGTTCTTAATACTTCTCGGGCAGCCACGCTGCCTACGTAACAGAGGACCATCTGTTTCACAGCACGAAATAATTTATCACAGGCGATAAACTTTTTCAAGGATTATTTTTAGATATTTTTGTTGCTGCCGAGGGATCATGACCGTCTCAAAAACGCATTCGCTGATTGTTTTTGAGACGGCCATGATCCCTCGGCAATAAAAATACCAGAAATAATTAATGAAAAAGTTTATCGTCTGTGATAAAATTTTTTAGTTATGAATATACAATGGTATCCCGGTCATATGACCAAAGCAAAAAGACAGATGACCGAAGACCTGAAGCTGATCGATCTGGTGATCGAGCTGACCGATGCCAGGATCCCGTCTTCCAGCCGGAATCCGGACATCGACGAGATGGCGAAAGAAAAATCCAGGCTGATCCTGCTGAATAAAGCAGATATGGCAGATGAAAAAGCGACTTCGGAATGGAAGACCTGGTTTGAAGAACAGGGCTTTTTGGTATGTCCTGTTAATTCTCTTAACAGAGCGGATCTGAAAAAGATCAATCCTTTTGTAAGGGAAGCCTGTGCCGAAAAGATCGAACGGGATAAGAGAAGAGGGATCCGCAGCAGGCCGGTAAGAGCAATGGTGACCGGTATTCCCAATGTAGGAAAAAGTACATTCATCAATTCCTTTTCCGGAAAGGCTTCAGCAAAGACCGGAAACAAACCGGGTGTAACAAAGGGAAAACAGTGGATCCGCATCAGTGACAGCCTGGAACTTCTTGATACGCCGGGAATCCTCTGGCCGAAATTCGAGGATCAGAATGTGGGGATCAAACTGGCAGCGATCGGATCCATAAGAGATGAGATCATGAACACGGAAGAACTGTCCCTGGAACTGATCAAACTGCTGAATGACCGTTACCCGGGGAGCCTGGAGGCTTTCTATGGGATCCGGATCGGGGAAGATGAAAAGCCGCTGGATGTACTGCTGAAGATCGCAGCCGCCAGAGGATGCCTTTCCAAAGGAGGCAGTTACGATACATTAAGAGCTTCCGGCCTTTTGTTGGAGAATTTCCGGAACGGGAAGATCGGAAGATTTACGCTGGAGTCTCCGGCCGGCTGAAAAGGCCGGAACATCAGCATAGAATAACGGAGGAAGAAAATGGGATTCTTTTCAAAACTGTTTAAAAAAGGAACGCCGATCGATGACGATTTCTACGAAGAGATGGAGGAACAGCTGATCCTCGGTGATATGGGCGTGCAGGCCAGTATGGAGCTGTCGGAGGCCCTGGAAGTGAATGTCAGATTTCATGAGGTTAAAACCCAGGAGGAAGCAAAAGCGTTCATGATACAGCGGGTTGCCGATATGATGAAAGTTCCGGAGAATGCCTATGATTTTGAAGATCAGACCTGCGTGATCATGGTGATCGGCGTCAACGGCGTAGGCAAGACGACCAGCATCGGAAAACTTGCGAATGATTATAAAAATCGGGGAAAGAATGTGATCCTTGTCGGAGCGGATACATTCCGTGCAGCTGCCATGGACCAGCTGAAGATATGGGCAGAACGTACCGGATGTTATATGGTTTCCGGAAATGAAGGACAGGATCCGGGATCCGTGATCTATGACGGCGCCGCTGCCGCCCGGGCAAGAGGCGGAGAGATCATGATCTGTGATACGGCAGGCAGGCTCCATAATAAGAAGAACCTGATGAATGAGCTCTCCAAGATCGATAAGATCCTGTCTTCTGAATTTCCGAATGCTGTCAGGGAGAACCTGATCGTTCTGGATGCCGCCACAGGACAGAATGCGCTGCAGCAGGCAAAAGAGTTTAAGAGCATTATGAAAGTAGATGGCATAATCCTGACCAAAATGGACGGAACGGCGAAGGGCGGCATTGCAGTAGCCATTTCCAAAGAACTGGGTGTTCCGGTGAAGTTTATC
Organism: Parasporobacterium sp.; assembly: GCA_017431485.1. GTDB lineage: Bacteria > Bacillota > Clostridia > Lachnospirales > Lachnospiraceae > RGIG5612. The sequence goes on from JAFRKZ010000095.1 coordinate 41,011, forward strand.
GGAGTCGGAGAGGGCATTCACGACCTGAAGCGCTTCGATGCAGAGGAATATGCCCAGTCCCTGTTTAACTGATGATAGACAGGAGGATTTATGAGTTTTCGCAATTATACGACGGTATTTGAAAAAGATTCTGAAGACCTGAACAGCAGGGTCTATCTGCTGCGGCATACGAAAACCGGCGCAAGGGTCTTCCTTCTGTCAAATGATGATAAGAACAAAGTGTTTTATGTGGGATTCCGGACGACTCCGTCGGACGATACCGGCGTTGCGCATATCATGGAGCATTCGGTTCTGTGCGGTTCTGAAAAATACCCGCTGAAAGATCCTTTTGTAGAACTTGTAAAGGGCTCTCTGAATACGTTCCTGAATGCCATGACTTACCCTGATAAGACCGTTTACCCGTGTGCTTCCATGAATGACAAGGATTTTAAAAATCTGATGAGCGTTTACATGGATGCGGTCTTTCATCCTAATATTTACAAACATCCGGAGATCCTGAAACAGGAAGGTTGGAATTACAGTATAAAAGACGCGGATGCTCCCATTGAATACAATGGGGTCGTCTACAATGAGATGAAAGGTGCCTTTTCTTCTCCGGAAGGCGTGCTGGAACGGGAAACACTGCATGCCATGTTCCCGGACGTCACGTACGGACACGAATCCGGAGGAGATCCTGCATGTATCCCGGACCTGACCTATGAACAGTTCCTGGATTTCCACAGGACCTATTATCATCCATCCAACAGTTACATTTTCCTTTACGGTGATATGGATCTGGAAGAACGTCTGGACTGGATGGACAGGGAATATCTGTCACATTATGATCCGATACGGGTTGATTCCGAGATCGGTAAACAGCCGGATTTTGAACAGATGGCTATTGTGAGAAAGGAATATGCCATATCAGAAGATGAACCGGAAGAAAACAATACCTACCTGAGCTATAACATTCACTGCGGGACCAATCTGGATCCGTATAAGTATTACGCCATGCAGATGATCCAGTATGCTCTGGTGGATACACAGGGAGCCCCCGTCCGGCAGAGACTTCTGGATGAGGGGATCGGAAAGGACATCCTGTCGGGGTTTGACACAGGATTAAAGCAGGAATATTTTTCCATCATTTCCAAAAATGCAGAGGCTTCCCAGGCAGAGAGGTTCCTGGAGATCATTAATGATGAGTTCCGCAAAGCAGCAGATGGTCAGCTGAATCACAGATCTCTTACTGCCAGCCTGAACAGCCTGGAATTCAAGTACAAGGAGGCGGATTTCGGCGGGTATCCGAAAGGGCTTATTTACGGTCTGAATGCCCTGGACAG
>JAFRKZ010000096.1 GCA_017431485.1 Parasporobacterium sp.
GATCTGCCCCGGCAGGACGGCGTCGATATTGTCCACCGTAAAATCATATTGCGGGTTGTCGTTTGTATTCTCCTTCAGGAACCAGGCGGAAACATCGTCGACGCTCAAAAGCCCTGCAAACTCGCCTCTGTCAAACAGCGGGGTGACGGAAGGATTTTCCTCTCTGTAAGTTTTCACCAGATGGTACACCGGCTGCGAAATGTCTACCTTTTCCGCTGCCTTCAGCATCACATCGCTTACCTTCGGAAAAACGTCGATCATGAAGGGCGGCGCTTCGACGCCCACCATCTGCAGCTGTTTTTCAATGCTTTCCGATACCTGCCCGCACCGGATGGCCTTATACTCATTTTCCGGATCAAGCCGGTTCTTCAGCGCCGCGTAGGCATAGGCGGAACAAAGGCTGTCCAGATCAGGATTTCTGTGTCCTGTGATATAGATCGTTTTTTTCATGTTTCCTCCTGTCAAAGATCCCGCGAACGCACGGTCCGGTCAGATCAGATGCAGATATTTGTCCGCCTGGTACAAGGCGCCGGCGGTATTGTGGGCCATGACCCGGTCCTTGGAGACAAGGGTCGTGACCAGCGCCTCTGAATATTTATAAAACAGGCTGTCGTGGCCGACGCACAGGCCGATCAGTATGTTCAGATCCGTCTTCTTCGCATTCAGGTATTTGGCCTGTAAAATGGGATTGCAGATGTTGACGCCGGTATTGTGGCAGGCTTCGGAGATCCCGATGTCTGCTTTTTTCTGCTCCCCGCATTTGCAGGAGATGGAAACCACCTCGAATCCGTTTTTCCTTAAAATGCGGGCCATGATGCCGGCCTCTGCCAGGAGCCCTACGCAGTGTGCCAGGCCGATACGCTTCGCACCAATCTTCCGGGCAAATTCCACGGTCTCCGCAGCCCTTGTCATGCGGCAGTAATTTTCCGATTCCGTTTCCGCCGCGGCAATGGCGACGCGGCGCACCTTCTCATCCTCATATTCTTTCATGGCGTCCCGGATGAGCTCCTCCGGCAGCGTCTGTCCCGGGCAGAAGGGCGGGTAATTGCCATCTCCCAGATGGCACGATTTCGCGTGGCACTGGGCGCATCCAAACTGTTCCTGTTCCATAGATCTGATCGGCTCCTTTCCTTTATACCTTCATGATACTGCATCCGGACCATTCTTTCAATGATCCCGAAAAGCCGCAAAACCGGTTCATTCCCCGGCTTTCCGGGCAAGATATTCTTTCAGGATATCGAGCCCTTCCATCGGCACGCAAAAGCGCTCTCTCTGTCCCCTTCGGCACTCTTCATACACTTCCTCCAGGTCAAACCACCTCACCTCTTCCAGTTCCTCCTCCTGGATCCTGATGTCCTGCGTCCTGACCGGAGCATCATATACAAAAACAGAGACATATTCATTGTCCCAGAACAAAGACCCATGGAAGGTCAGCGCATACTCCGCATGGAAAAAGCCTGCGTATTTCAGCTGTTCCGGCCTTGCAGAAATTCCCAGTTCCTCTTCCAGTTCCCGCGCCGCGGAAACCGCCGGCTCGTCTCCCGCCGGGATATGGCCGGCCGAGGAAGTGTCGTACATGCCGGGGAAAGAGTCTTTGCTCATGCTTCGCTTCTGCAGGAGGATCTGCTGCCTGCCGTGATCCTTTCTGGTGAGCCAGACGTGCGCCGTCCGATGAGGCACGCCATTTTTGTGGGCAGCGCCGCGCTCCACGATCTGGCCGGTGGGAAGTCCCTGTTCATCGCATACATCAAAATATTCCGCCATTTGTTCTGAGTTTCCTTTCCGAAAATACGGGTTTATCATAGCACGCTGCAGCGCAGATCCTCAATGATGTTTTTCGGCAGCGCCATCGTTTTCTTTTAAGTGCCGGGCAAATGTGTTAGTATGTTCCCAACAGACCCGGCGGAAGATGCCTGCAAGGAGGTATACCATGACAAACGGCTTGATCAGAGAGACTTACACTCTGTCGAATGGAATGACTGTTCCGAAGATCGGCTTCGGCTGCTATAACCCGAAAGGCGGCGATACCTACGGTATGATCCGCAGGGCCATCGACGCCGGCTATACTTATTTCGATACCGCCTCTTTATATGAAACGGAACGCGCTTTAGGGCAGGCGGTCAGGGACAGCAAAGTCCCGCGGGAAGATCTCCTGATCGCATCAAAAGCCTGGCATGATGAGATGGGCGCCGAAAATGTGCGGGAAGCGTTCTTCCGCTCCCTGAAACGGCTGCAGCTGGACTACATCGACCTGTTCCTGATCCATTGGCCCCGCCCCAATGCGCAGTGCGACTGGAAAAAACTGGACCTTGAGACCTGGAACGAACTGGAAAAACTCAAAGACCAGGGTTTCATAAAAGCTCTCGGCGTCAGCAATTTCCTGCCCCATCATCTGGAAAACCTGCTGGATCATTCCGATACGAAGCCGGTCGTTGACCAGATGGAACTGCA
>JAFRKZ010000097.1 GCA_017431485.1 Parasporobacterium sp.
CTGGTTTGTCTGTTTTGTGTTTTGTTATTAGCAGTATAGCAACACTGGCATCAAGAAAGGCATCAATGATCTGACTTTTTTTGATTATGAAAAAGCCAGCACCGAAGGGAGGTTTCATGGCATCACTCCCTTGCAGAGAACTTTCAGGGAACCTTTTTTGTCTGCAAATATTCCTGCAGCTGTTCATTATTAGCTGCGATAATCTTATCAATACCGGCATCCTGAAGCGCTGCAACCAGGGCATCCATTTCCGCATCCACATCCTGCGCCATCCCCACATTCAAGATCGGCAGATATTCATCCAGGATCCTGGCAATATTTCTTGCCTCTACGGAAAATGCTTCGGCATCAAAACTATAGCCAAAAGAAAGAGATGTTCTGGCATTCGTTTCCCACGCAGCCAGATCATCAAAATAATCGTCTGTCAGGGGCTCTTTTACATAAAGCATCATCGGATCCCCAAACCGGGAAAAACCGGATCCGTACCTGCTGCCGTCTTCATTGGCAGTGCCCACTGTTGTGATCACATGCTCTGTACCGGGAACCGGTATATAATCCACTCCTTCGATTCCGTAGTTCAGAAGATTGGCCAGATCGGCATTTTCATAGATCAGATTGATAAAGTCCATTGCCGCTTCCGGATTCTGGCAGGTAGACGCAATTCCAAGCATAAACTCATGGACACTGCTGTTCGTGATCATCGGATCCGAGAGCAGAATAAGACCTATATCCTGATCCGCCCCTGCCATCTGATTGGCTGCAACATTGGTTGGGATCCCGAACAGTCTCCGTTCGTTGAACAACCGGATAACCGAAACCTCATTCAGCATCTGGTTCTCCGGCAGATATCCTTCCTCAAACCATTTCCGGATCGTACGGTAATATTCCCGCAGTTCTTCCGAAGCATATATATTGATGATCCGGGAGTTTTCCGCAGGATCCAGGATTGCTCCGTAATTGGCTGCCGCTCCAAATGCTTCAAACGGGCAGAAAAACTGATATGTGAGTTCTGCGCTCAATCCCAGGGAAGTCAGATATACATTTCTATTTTTCAGGATTTTGCCGGCTTCTTCCAACTCCTTAAGTGTCATACCGTCATGCATCTCGATTCCGTTTTCTTCCGCCAGTTTCTTATTGTATCGGAATCCCGTGCAGCGAGCAGCATAAGGATACTGAGAGATAGCATAGGTGATTCCTCCTATCTTCTGGGCGGGAGAGACTTTTTCCGTAGCCTGCAGAACTGCAGATCCCCGTTCCTGAAGCAGTTCATCCAGAGGCAGCAGAAAACCGTCTGACACCATAGTTGTGATATCATGGGTCAGCCCCACATTGACAATATCGATCTTTTCCCCGCCAGCAATGGCATATGCTGTTTCAGAGGGCAGATCGCCGATGAATACCGGCGTGATGTGGACCTTTACGCCAATCGCCGGGATGCAGATCTCATTGACAGCATCTTCCACATCCTGTATGCCGGTCTGTTCAATATTGATGTTGGTATACTGAAAATAGATTTCACAGATTTCCCCGGATCCCTGTGCCCGGGAGAGACCTGCCGGAAAAATGATCAACGATAGAACGATCAAAAGCAGTATTGTTTTTTTCATAATCATACCTATTGTCTGTTTCTGCGGTCGAATTGCGGAAAAGTCGAAAACCATTCATCTGCGCAAAGATCATAGGACGCATAAGCGGGATCTCCCCGATGGTCTTCCAATTGATAAAGTTCCTTGAGGTCTTTCCCCAAAGCCCTGGTGAATACGGCGCTTCCCCAGATATTCAGGTGCTGCCAGTCAGCGCAGTCCGTGGAATAATTGATCTTCGGACGATCTTCCGGGAGATTGTAATTGATCCCGGTGACCCCATACTGCTGTGCGATCTCAAACGCGCTGCAGTAAAAATAATGGTCGTGCATATAATCTGCATTCGGATAACCGATCAGCATAACAGGGACATCTTCCTTTTTACACAATTCCAGGATCTTCTCAAAAAACTCCTGTTCGTGCGCATTCACATTCCGAGCGGTATTGAAAGTAAATTCCATTTCCGGCGTAACATGTGAAGTCAGGGCATTTTTCTCAATATAGCCTTTCCATCCGGCACTCACATCCCATCCTTTCGCTGTGACAGCAAAATCCTGCCCTGTCACCCCTTCATAGTTGGAATGGACCTGCGGATAAGCCATGGCGTAGCTCCAGAATTCCTCCGGTTCCACGCATTCCGCAATGCATCGCCACCGGTCCACAGGGTTTCGGATTCCGTAAGAACATAAGATCGTACGGGTACGGCTTACCTTGTCCTCCTGGTAAGTGATCGCCTTCAGATCCAGAAGCACGACCTTGGGTTTCCCATACCGGAATGCTTCCCGAAGATAATAATAAGTGCTCCAGTATGGCTGCTCTGCGGACGCCAGATCAAAACAGGCGATTCCGTACTCGGACCACAAAATATTCGTATTCAGATCCGTATATGTCAGACTGGTGCCGACAGCCAGCACATCCACGGTCTCAGGGTCTGTCCTGTAATACTGAAGAAGGCTTATGATCCCATAGGGATATTTAGGCGTAAGCACATAGATCCCGTATGTCAAGACGGCTGCGGTAATTGCCGTGAAAATGGCCAGCCGCATCCAGAACCAGTGTTTCCGCCGGGGATGTCCGCTATGAAGTTGTCCACTTTCCTGCTGCTCTATCATACCATAATCATCCGGAAATGCCACAGAGGGCTGCCTTATACGCAGCCCTCCACAACGAAGGATTTTCCACGGGTTCTTTGGTTATTTCGCCGGTTTTGCTATATTGTTGCCGAATACGGTGATCTCGCACAGTGCCGGATAGATCGCTTCATCCCAGTTGGTGAAGGAGATCCTTACAAACTGTCCCAGAACAGGCTCTTCCAGTTTGATGTACGGATGTACCAGGTCATTTCCTTCTGACTCATAAACGGTCGTCCAGTTTTCAGCATTTTCTGCTTCCAGCGGATTGGTAGTTCCGTTGTAGACTTCGATCTTGTAGTCGATAACGCATTTCTCGTTCAGAGTTGCGCTTCTGTCAACATTGATCTCTTTCAGCCACAGGCGGAACGCATCGATATTGAAGTTGCCTTTGAAGGACATCAGGAACCAGGGGTTCTCGTCCTCAGCAGCAGGCTGCCACCAGGTGAAGTTGGACTCATCAATGGCGTAGAACGGATGACGGCCTTCGGAATAACTGGATACTGCATATCCCTGTCTTGCAGAAAGGACGTCGTCGCCTACTTCATTGCCTTCTGCCAGGTTCGCCAGCACGCCGGGTACATACTGCGGGGCTTCGGAAAGGTGCGGAACGACCAGGTTGCCTTCTTCATCGATCGTGGCCGGATCGCAGCCGAGACGTCTTTCCATGTCGCCTTCGTAACCAACGTTGACTGTATAGAAGCACCAGAGAGTATCAGCAGGTCCTGCGACGATGGATCCGTGTCCGCCGCCTCTTACCACGCCGGTCATGGCATCAAAGCAGTTGATGATCTCTTTCTCCTGCAGTTCGAAGCCTTCCAGCGGTCCTTCAGTGGACTGATAGCAGCCCATGGTATAGGAGTCATACTGTGTGCCTGCGGTTGCCCAGGTCAGATAGTACTTGCCATCGATCTTGATCATGAAGGAACCTTCCGGGAATCCGTTTTCATAGTTTTCATGATTCTGGCCAAAGTTCTGCCATCTGTAATTGTTGTCGTATTCGATGATGATCTTGGGTTCGGTGATCAATTCTGTCGGGTCTTCCACGTTCAGCTCAGCTCCTTCAATGTACGGACCCATTCCCCAGTACAGATACATTCTTCCGTCATCGTCCACGAAGATGTCCACATCGTTGTGAGCAGCGATTACATTACCGTCTTCGATGTTGTCCGCAAAGCTCTTTCCGTTATAGGTAAAGTCACCCAGATCGGTGAAGGGGCCTTCCGGAGAGGTTGCTTCATACAGGTTGGAGCTGTTCCATGCCAGATAGAAATGGTCAACGCCTTCGTCGTCGGTCCGGACAGCTACTACCGGAGCGGTAAAGCGCAGAGGCTCTCCATCCTGGTCTACCAGCTGTACATAACGCCAGTTTACAAAATCTTCAGATACCCACAGGGAGCTGTTGGTTCCATACAGATACCAGGTATCATTGTAGTATAATCCGGTCGGGTCAGCGGATGCACGGGTATCGTTTTCTGCGATATACGTGGATGTTCCGCGGAACAGATCCTGGAAGCGGATATGGGTGATGCTTTCCACCGGATTGTTCGGGATTGCTTCGTTGCCGATCATCTGTCCGATAGAGAACGGGTTATCCGGGATCATGCCTTTATCGCTGGCGCCGGAACGCTGATAGTCCAGCGGAAGCGGGTTAATATATGTCTGTGCTTCTGCCTTGTCAACCAGGAATTCCTGTCCTGAAAGAACTTCCTGTGCCAGGTCAGCATGGGCAGTGACGGCAAGTCCGAAAACCATCGCCAGTGCCAGAATGACTGTGATTGCCTTTTTCATGTGTTACTCCTTTCCTTTACATGGTATGCGACAGGGGACGCATATGTTTTTCTGTTGTGGAAATAGTAAAACAGAAAAAGGATCGCTGCTAATACGATCCTGTACATAAATTGTTCTGAAAATGACTATTATGTTATATTCTTTTGTTTTTTCTGTATTCCGAAGGGGACATCCCTTCATTTCGCCGGAACAGCTTGCTGAAATAGGAGAAATTGTCATACCCCGCTGCCAGAGCCACTTCCGTGATGGGAAGATTGGTTTCCTCCAGCATCTGCTTTGCGGACGCCAGCCTGCAGTCCGTGATATATTCCAGGACAGACTTGCCGGTTTCTTTTTTAAACAGGCGCATAAAATACTGAGGGTTTAAATGTACAGCCGAAGCGATCTCTCCGATACTCATATTGGTCCCGAGGTGTTCCCGGATATAACTGACCGCATCACGGATCGTATCCGACCAGATTCTGTCAGGTACAAAACCCTGCTCGGCAGTCTCCTGTGAAGTATCCGCTTCATTCCCGTTCAGAGACCGTCGACTGCTGTTATCAGAATCCTGCGACCGGGTGTGACGGTTCCGGATCCTCTCCGCCGCCTCTTGAAGGATCCGATCCATTTCTTCATAATCCACCGGTTTCAGCACATAGTCCATGCTTCCCATTGTCAGGGCTTTGCGGACATACTCATATTCCGGATGACAGCTCACGAATACACATTCCGTATCCGGGCAATAGGTCCTGACCCACTCATACAACTCCAATCCGCTTCCACCCGGCATTTCCACGTCACACAGCATCAGGTCCATGGCGTTTTCTTCCATGAGCCGGATCGCCTGCCTCATGGATTGCGCTGTAAACACTTCGTCGATCCCGTATTTCTCCCAGTGGATCCTGCGCTGCATCGCCGCAAGCGCCACTGCCTCATCATCGATGATGATCGCTTTCATCTGTTTTATTTCCTCCGAAATCTATCTCTACTGAATGCGCCGGGATATGAATCATCTTTCCTGATCCTGCGGATATCTCACCGGAAAGATCAGCCGGCTCTGTGTTCCCTCGTCCATCTTCCAACGCCCGATCTCAAACCGCGCCTCCTCGCCGAAAAACAGCTCCAGTCTCTCAATCGTATTCTGGATCCCGGTTCCCAGTCCTTCCTGACGGACTTTTGTTTCCTGAAAACGACGGATCAGTTCCAGTGTTTCATCCGAAATCCCACATCCGGTATCCCGAATAAGGATCTCCACATGATTGTCCTCCACATGGGCTGTGATCAAAACATCAATCGGCGCATCATCACGCAGGGCGTATTTGATCACATTTTCCACCAGGTTCTGGATCATTAAGGGTGGCATCACTGCATCTTCCGCGTCTTGTTCGGTCTGAACAACACAGCTGCTGATCCGATCCCCGTAACGGATCTTCTGGATCTCCAGATAATTGGAGATATGGTCCATTTCATCCTTTACCCTGACATAGGGGCGATTGGCATTTACGATAAACTGGAAATACCGGGACAGGCACAGGACCATTTTCTGGATCAGGTCATATTCTTCCGGTTCATAACTGTAAATGATGTTCATGGCGTTCAGGATAAAATGAGGCTGTATCTGCTGGCTCAGATACTGAAGACGGATATCCTGACGCTCCAGTTCTTTTTCATAAACATTTATCTTCAGGTCTTTTACACTGTCCATCATCTCATTAAAATTCCGGTTCAGCAGATCAAACTCATAGGTTCCTGTTCTCTGACGGATCCGATAATCCAGATTCCCATCGTCAACGGAATGGATGGCGTCGATCAGGATATTGACAGGTTTCACCAGCCACTTGCTGAAGGCCAGAAACAGCAGCGGAATGCAGAGCAGGAAAATTATGCTTATGATAAACAGGATCCTCATATAACCCGGAAGCATTTGATCGAGCATCGCTCTGGACACCAGATCCACCAGTACAAGATCACTGGAGGATGATCCCGCGAATAGTGCAACATAATGTTTTCCATTCACCGTAACATTCGGATCTTCGGAAAAGACCGGCACATCCTTCAGTTCTTTTCGGTCTGAAAGGATCCCGTCCCCGGCTCTGGCAAAGACGACAATATTGGAAGAGGTATCCAGCTGGATCATTTCCAGCAGATGATCCAGCCTGAAACTGGCGCCATAAAATGTATTCCTGTAAGGAAACACCCCGATCAGCAGCGAAGGGTCTTTGCCCGAGACAAACCATCCCCTCTGATTCCGGTCCTGATCAAACTGCTCCATTTCGTCCAGAAACATTTCTTCATCTGCTTGATTCAAAATCGCCTTCCCGGAAACAAAATAGCCGGCATCCGGAAAGCTGACGACCACATTGTCAGCCCATATGTATTCAGAAAGGATATCGGCAAATACACCATTCAGTCGCAGATAAGTGTGCATGGAGGCAACATCCGATGAATCCGCCGATTCTTTCATAAGCCTGGCATAATCCTCATTTTCCCGTGATACGGTGTACAGTCGGCGGCTCAGATTCTGCAGATAAAGATCCAACTGGTTCATATTCAGGTTCAGGGCTTCCTGGATATCTCCCGAAACCTGGTTCTCCGCCATCCGGATCGCGCGACCGCTCATGATCATGGTCAGGATACATACCGGAACGATCAGCAGGAACATGATCAACGCCAGCCTGAACACAGCCGATCTCATGATCAGCTGCATCTGGTGCAGGTTGGCCTTCAAGTTTCTCTTTTTTCCTTTTTTCCAGAATATTGCCATGGTTTCTCTGTCTTCACGGATTGTTTGCTTTTTGTAAGTGCGTTCAGAGTCTACTCAATACATATGCGTTTTGTCAATGGGCTTGCCCGTTGTTCTCAGATCAGCTTTTTCCGGTCCTGAGAACCCCAACTGTTCTTAAATCCAGTTTTTTCCTATATGAGAACGCGAAGTGTTCTTGCACAGCGGTTTTCCATATTTGAGAACAGCCAATGTGTTCTCAAATTGAGAATTTGCTCTTAATAAGAACGCTTTGCGTTCTCAAAATGGCTTTTTCCGAAAAACAAGAACGCTTCGGCAGTTCTCAAATACAGGAATTTCTCGTACAAGAACGCTTTGCGTTCTCATATATACAAAAGGCGCAAATAAGAACACATGCTGTTCTCATATACAAAAATGGCTAAAGCCAAGAACAATGGGAACACGTATAAATGCCGGGGCCACTAACAAAAGACCGTTCAGGCAGAAGAAAAGCCCGCAAACGGCGAGTTTGCAGGCTTTCCTTTTCGGATTTCGTTCCGGATATAAGCGGAGAGGGTGGGATTCGAACCCACGCGCCCTTGCGGACAAACGGTTTTCAAGACCGCCTCGTTATGACCACTTCGATACCTCTCCGTATTCAGTTAAATGCCGTTTACACGGCGAGAAATATTGTATCATTTCGACTGCTGAAATGTCAACATTCTTTTGTTGATCCTGGCCGACGGATTTGCTGATCCGGACTGACATTTTGGAGCCTTAATTGTTCATTCACAATTTGCATCCCCCGATGGCCCTACGTTTTGGATGCTGATTGCAAAAAAACACAGTATATTCAAAAACTGCCATCCAAAAAATCGGCTGATTTCCGATATTTTGGATGGCAGACTCTCTGTTCACCGGAGTTTTTGGATTGGAGGGTCCAAAACCAACTGATGGCAGGCTTACATTACAACTTACAAGCTTCAGTCTTCGAACGGGAACTTGTATGGCAGGTTGTGCTTGTCTCTCAGGGCGATCAGCTCTTTCTGAACTGCTTCTCCTACCGGAACGCCTTTGTCCTTTCTCTCCATCCAGACCAGGTACTCTTTTTCGCCGGCCGTATAGATGCGGTCATAACCGGGGGCTTTCTGGCTGTTTCGAAGGGCACGGCAGATGTCGCCGGCGATCTTCCGGAAGGTTTCCCTTCCTACGAAAGCATCCGGATCTACCAC
>JAFRKZ010000098.1 GCA_017431485.1 Parasporobacterium sp.
GGTCATGATGATGATCTTGTCGTAGCGGAGCTTGCTGATGTCGAAATCCTCATGGATGCCGGTGCCGAAGGCCGTGATCATGGTGCGGATCTCCGCATTTCCAAGGATACGGTCAAGCCGTGCTTTCTCCACATTCAGGATCTTGCCCCTGAGAGGCAGGATCGCCTGAGTCTTCCGGATCCGGGCCTTCTTGGCGGAGCCGCCGGCGGAATCACCCTCGACGATAAAGATCTCGCAGTTCTTGGGATCCTTGTCAGAGCAGTCAGCCAGCTTACCGGGCAGAGAACCGCTGGCAAGAGGGCTCTTGCGGGTCGCTTCCCTGGCTTTCCGGGCTGCCTCCCTGGCGCGCTGGGCCAGAAGTCCCTTCTCGCAGATGAATTTCGCCACCTGGGGATTCTGTTCCAGGAAATAAGTCAGCTGCTCGCTCACCACGGATTCCACCGCCGCACGGGCTTCGGAGTTTCCGAGCTTTTGCTTGGTCTGCCCCTCAAACTGGGGATCTTCGATCTTCACGGAAATGATGGCCGCCAGGCCTTCCCTCAGGTCCTCGCCGGACAGATTGTCTTCTTTTTCCTTTAAGATCTTATTTTTGCGGGCATAGTCATTGAACACCCTGGTGATGGCTCTCTTGAAGCCTTCCAGATGGGTGCCGCCTTCCGGAGTATTGACGTTGTTGACAAATGTATAAATGCTCTCGTTGTACCCATCATTGTGCTGCATGGATACTTCGACCATGACATTGTTCTTTTCCCCTTCGAAATACATGATCTCGTCGTAATGGGGCGTCGCGCTGCGGTTGATGTACTGGACGAATTCCTTGATGCCGCCTTCGTAGTGGAACGTCTTTTCCTTCACCGGGTCTTCCCGAAGATCTGTCAAAACGATCTTCAATCCCTTGGTCAGGAATGCCATTTCCCGAAGACGGTTCTGCAGCGTGGAATAGCTGAACTCCAGCACTTCGAAGATTTCAGGATCCGGAAGGAACGTGATCTTTGAACCGTGCTCATCTTCCGAACAATCCCCGAGTTCTGTCAGGTCACAAAGGGCCTTGCCTCTTTCGTATTCCTGAAAATGGATCTTGCCTTCCCGGCGGATGGTAACTTCCAGATGCTCGGAAAGAGCATTGACGACCGATGCGCCTACACCGTGAAGACCGCCGGAGACCTTGTAGCCTCCGCCGCCGAATTTGCCGCCGGCATGCAGTTTACAGAAGACCAGCTCTACCGCTGATACGCCCTGCTGCCGGTTGATGCCGGTGGGAATGCCTCGTCCGTTGTCTTCCACCGTAATGGAATTGTCCGGATTGATGCTTACCCGGATCTCAGTGCAGACGCCGGCAAGCGCCTCGTCCACCGCATTGTCCACGATCTCATAGACCAGATGATGAAGGCCTCTCTCCGATGTGCTTCCGATATACATACCGGGGCGCTTTCTGACTGCTTCAAGCCCTTCCAGCACCTGGATATTGTCCGCGTCGTATTCGCCGCTGACGGTGGTATCTGCAAGAGACTGGCCCTGCGTTGTTTCCAAGATTTCTTTTTCTGACATTTATAGTTCCTTTCAGGTTGTTATCGATCCGTCTTTCACATGGATCTTCCGGACGTCGCCCAGCTGCTCTTCGATCAGTTCGTCAAGCCCTGTACAGGTAATGATGGTCTGTACATCATGAAGGCTCTTGATCAGCTGCATCTGCCTGTTTCTGTCCAGTTCGGACATGACGTCGTCCAGAAGAAGGACCGGTTTTTCTTTCTTTAATTGTTCGATCACATGGATTTCCGACAGTTTCAGGGAAATGGCGCAGCTCCTTTGCTGGCCGCTGCTGCCGTAGATCTTAAGATCCTTGTCCTGATCATAAAAACTCAGGTCGTCCCTGTGGGGGCCCGCATGGGTCTGCCGGTAAATGCGGTCCCGTTCCCTGTTTTTCAGAAGCGTTTCGTAAAAATCTTCTTCCCCGACAGACGGTTCATACTCGATCCGGAGTTTCTCCCTGCCGCCGCTCAGATCATAGTGGATCTCGAAAATGATCTCATTGAGCTCTTCTAAAAACTGCCGGCGCCGCTCCATGATCTTCGTTCCGTAGCTGCACAGCTGCAAGTCCAGGATATCCAGGGTATCATTTAATTCATGGCTGTCCTTTTCCTCGGCCATTTTAAACAGTTCCCTGCGCTGTTCCAGGATCCTGTTGTAACGAAGCAGATTATCCAGGTAAATGGGATCTAACTGACACAGCTGCATATCGAGAAATCTGCGCCGGTCGGAAGGACTCCTTCTTACGATATCCAGATCCTCCGAGGAAAACATGACCACCAGGATATTTCCGTACAGCTCTCCGAATTTCCGGATCGGGATCCGATCCAGCGCCATGCCTTTCGGTTTGTTCTTCCGAAGATGGATATCGACCCGGTGGGAGCTGATCTCGGAATCAAATTCGGCTTTAATATGGGATTCCTCGCAGCCGTTTTGGATGATCTCCCGCTCCTTGCTGTTTTTGTGGCTCTTTCCGAAGCCGCACATATAAATGCTTTCCAGGATATTGGTCTTTCCCTGACCGTTTTCCCCGTAAATAATGTTGCACCCCGGGGAAAACTCCGCAGACAGCGATTCTATATTTCTGTAATTAAGAAGCTCCAGATGAGTTATTTGCATATTTTGATCTGGTTTCCTTCGAATTCCACGATATCCCCGTCCTTCAGCTTCTTTCCCCGCTGAAGTTCCGTCTCGCCGTTCACTTTTACTTCCCCGTTCAGGATCACATCCTTGGCCATGACGCCGCTGTCTACCAGACCGGCTGCCTTCAGCGCCTGCCCGAGCTTGATATATTCATCTCTCAGTTTGATTGTTTCCATGTATTCTTTTATGCCGCTATCCGTTATTTACTGATTATTCCTTTTTAAGAATAGTTTTGGCAGACATATTCTCTTTCAAAAAAGGATAGTTTGCCATTGCATGGCCGCATATACCAATTTACCGATTAATATTCACCGGCAGGATGATATACACATATTCCCCGGCGTCGTTGCGGATGAAGCAAGGCGCGTTGGAATTGACAAAATACATGGCCACTTCCTCATCGTCGATGACCCGCAGGGCGTCCATGAGGAATTTCGGGTTAAATCCGATCACGATATCATCGCCTGTCTTATTGGCGTCGATCCGGCCGGACATGGAACCCAGGGAGGATGTGATGTCCATATTGATGAAGCTGTCCCTGATCTCCAGGACCACCGGCTTCTTGTCGCCTTCCCTTGTCAGGGTAATGGCCCGGTCGATGTTGTTCATAAAATCATTTCTGTTGACTCTCACTTCCGAAGCATAGTCCGAAGAGATCATCCGCTCTACATCGAAGAATTCCCCTTCGATCAGACGGGAGATCACCAGCGTCTTGTTAAAGCTGAACTTGATGAATCTCTTGTCAAATTCCAGTTCCACCATATCTTCGCTGTTTCCGGAAAGGATCCTGCTGATCTCGTTCAGGGTCTTGCCGGGAACGATCACATCGGAATTGTCATAGGAAAGCGCCAGCTTCTCATTGCGGATGGAGATCCTGTGGCTGTCCAGGGACACCACTTTCAGGTTGTCGCCTTTAATAGAGAAGAGCTCGCCCTTCATCAGCGCGTTGGAATCATTGACCGCGATGGAGAAGATCGTCTGCCGGATCATTTCCTTTAAGGTAAATTCGGACATGGTGACCTTTCTGGTCGTGCCGGTCTCCGGCAGCTCCGGAAATTCGTCCGGGTTGTTGCCGTTCAGATGGAACTCCAGTCCTTCGCAGCTGATCCGGATCTTGTAGCTGGCGTTGCTTTCAATGGTCAGCTCATTTTCTGGAAGCTTACGGATAATATCACTGAACAGTCTGGCTTCGACTGCGATCATGCCGCTTTCCAGAACGACGCCTTCGATACCGGTGCGGATGCCCATATCATTGTCATTGGAAGTGATCGTGATATCATCCTTCGCTGCGATCAGGAAAGACTCCAGGATCGGCATAACGGATTTGGAGGGCACTGCCCGCAGGGCAATGTTGATGCCGTTCATAAGCTCTGATTTTGTACACGTGATCTTCATATGTGTATTTCTCCTTTCGGTGAGAATGACAGTCTATATATATAGATAAATGTTATCAGTAGTATCAGTAGTCGCTGTTGATTTGTTCAAATGTCCCGCGGTCCCTGAAGATAAAGGAAAAGTTATCATAGAAAAAGAGGAGAAACAGCCGGTTATAAAAAGTTGAAAAGTAAGAAGCGGATTTTCAGCATTTTATAAAACGATCTTTATCAACTCTGTTTCTACCCCGCGGATGGACTGATGTGAACAACCTGTGCATTAGTAGGGGCAGATCTTTTTCTTCAGGATCTCCACGTCGTTTTTCGTCTTTTCATCAATGTCGATCTCGGACTGGATCTTCTCATAGCCGTGAAGGACAGTGGAATGATCTCTGTTTCCAAGCTTTTTTCCGATCAGGGAAAGGGCGGCTTCCGTCAGGGTCCGGCACAGGTACATGGCCAGCTGCCGCGGATAGACGACATCGGAGCTTTTCTTCTTGGAGCTCAGGTCTGAAACAGAGATACCGAAATGTTCCGCAACGATCTTGATGATATTGTCCGGCGTGATCTCCCTCTGGCTGTCCGTGAAAAGATCTTTCAGGACGCCTTCGGCAAATTCCAGGGTGATATCGGAAGATGTCAGCTTGGAGTAGGCGATGATCTTGGTGAGAGATCCTTCCAGTTCCCGGATGTTGGAGGAAACATTGGCCGCAATATAAAAGATCACTTCGTCCGGAATCGGGGGCGCTCCTTCCAGTTCGATCTTTTTCTTCAGGATGGCGACCCGGGTCTCATAGTTGGGAGACTGCAGATCGATGGGAAGGCCCCACAAAAACCTGGAGATCAGCCTCTCTTCCAGTCCCTTGATTTCCTTCGGCGGCTTGTCCGAGGAGATGATGATCTGTTTCTTGTGTTCATACAGGTCATTGAAGGTATGGAAAAACTCTTCCTGTGTGGATTCCTTGCCGCTGATGAACTGGATGTCGTCGATCAGGAGGACGTCCGCGTTGCGGTATTTCTCACGGAAACGGGAATTGGCCTGGGGACTGCCGTTCCGGATCGCGTCGATGATCTCATTGGTGAAGTTCTCACTGGTGACATAAAGAACCTTCTTTTCCTGATCCGCCGACAGGATGAAATGGGCGATGGCCTGCATCAGGTGAGTCTTTCCGAGTCCCACGCCGCCGTAGATATAAAGCGGATTGTAGATCTCGGCGGGACTTTCCGCCACAGCCAGGGAGGCCGCATGAGCCAGGTTATTGTTATCCCCGACGATGAAATTGGAAAACGTGTATTTGGGGTTCAGGCCGGCTTTTTCAAAAACGTCCTGGGAGCCCTGGTTATCCGGAATCGGAGTAAAATAGTCCTTGACCTGATCCGGAAGGATAAATTCGATATCCAGGTCCTGTCCGGTGACTTCCGATACGGAGACCTTCAGGGGAAGATAATATTTCTTCTTAATATAACTGAGGCCGATAGATTCTTCGGGGACCATGATCACGATGGTACCGTCTTCCACCGCCGTTACTTCCAGGGGAAGCAGCCACGTCTTGAAAGACACATCGGATATATCATATTCATTCTTCAGGTAGTATAATATATCAGACCATTTTTCTCGGATTGTGTTTAACATACGATCACTCCGTTTCCATGACATAAAAAAACAGTGCTATTTATTCTACTATAATTAAGGTAAAAATTCAATGTATTTGGAAAATATTACGGTCATTGACGTACACGATCGGACTTTTTGTGACAGGAAGGAGGAAAGTATAAGAAAACGGGAATCTGTGGAAAAGGTGTCTATAACCTGTGAAAAAGGCAGCGGAAAAGAAGTGGAAAGCATGTACATAAACAGTGGAAAAGTAAATTACAAAAAAGCTTGACTCCAAAGGCGGTTTTGAAATATAATAATCCACGCGAATTTTCCAGAAACACAAGGGAGGTGAAGCCATATGAAAATGACCTTTCAGCCGAAGAAAAGATCAAGAGCGAAAGTTCATGGTTTTAGAGCAAGAATGTCTACTCCTGGCGGAAGAAAAGTTTTAGCAGCCAGAAGAGCGAAAGGAAGAAAAGTACTGTCAGCTTAAGACCACCTAAGAAGAAGGTGGTCTTTCTTCTATATAGCGTATGAGAAATATCAATTCTCTAAAGAATACGTCCGAATTCAGGGAAGTATATGAAAAAGGCCGTTCCTCTGCCAACAGACTGCTGGTCATGTATGTGATGAAGAACGGCACGGAAGAAAAAAAGCTGGGGATCTCCGTCAGCAAAAAAGTCGGAAACAGTATTGTAAGACACAGGATAACAAGGATCATCAGAGAATGTTTTGTAAAAGCCGGGCCGGATCTTCCGGAGGGTGTGACCATCGTGATCGTCGCAAGGAACCAGGCTGCAGGGAAAAACTTCTCTGATCTTTATGATGCCTTCCGTTATCTGCTGAAAAGGATGGTGCAGACATGATTCGAAAACTGCTTATAGCGCCGATCCGCTTTTATCAAAAGTATCTTTCCGGGACAAAAAGATACAGTCATTGTAAATATTACCCTACCTGCTCTCAGTATGCCATCGAGGCGATCGAGAAGTATGGCCCGCTTAAAGGGCTGGGACTTGCGGCATGGAGGATCCTTCGCTGCAATCCGTTCTCCAAGGGTGGTTACGACCCGGTACCTTAAAGGAGGGAAAAACACGTGATTAATTTTATGGTAGCCTGTGCCAGTGCAGGAGCGTCCACCTCGGGCGGATGTTATGACTGGCCTGTGATCAAGCAGATCATCATTCTGTTTGGTTACGCTGTGGAGTATATCTACAAGTTCCTGGAACTGATCGGTCTTCCGAACCTGGGACTTTGTATTATACTTCTGACGATCGTTGTAAAGCTGATCCTGCTTCCTCTCACCGTGAAGCAGCAGCGGTTCACAAAACTCTCATCTTACGCCCAGCCGGAGATCAAAGCGATCCAGGCAAAATATCAGGGAAAAAGAGATAATTACTCCATGCAGGCCATGCAGGAGGAGACGAAGGCGGTATATGCCAAGTACGGCATTTCCCAGACAGCGGGATGTCTTCAGTCCTTTATCCAATTCCCGATCATCATCGCTTTGTACGGCGTGATCAGGAATATCCCGATCTATGTAGATAGTTTTTACCAGTATTATGCAAATGTTGTAAATACGATCGGTGATACCGTTGTCAATACGGTACCTGGTCTGCAGGGATGGACAGCAGAGCTGGCGGATACGGACAAAGTTACCCTTTTGTGCAGCCTTCCTGCCAAGAGCTGGAACGCTCTGATGGAGCTGTTTACCAACGGCAATCTGACGACGATCCAGGATAACTATGCGGAAATTACCAAATTAAATACCTTCCTGGGCATCAACCTGGGGGATACGCCATGGAACCTGGTGGTCGGCGGCGGCATCGGCATTATCGCCATCCTGATCCCGATCATTTCCGGTCTTTCCCAGTGGCTGTCCGTGAAACTGTCCCAGGCAAGCACCCAGGCAACAGGAGGCCAGGATCCGACGGCAGCATCCATGAAGACCATGAATCTCATGATGCCTCTGATCTCTGTTTTCTTCTGCTTCACCCTGAATGCTTCCATCGGTCTTTACTGGTGCGTCAGCTCCTTGTTCCAGGTCCTGCTGCAGATCCTGATCAACAGGCATTACCGCAAGGTTGATATGGACGAGTTCATCAAGGCCAACATGGAAAAAGCTGAAGAAAAAGCCAAACGGAAACGCGAAAAGAAGGGCGTCAGCGGTTCGGCCCTGTCCCGGGCTGCCAATACCAGCACCAAGAACATGCAGTCCCAGGCTCCCCGGACCCTTGCTGACAAAGCCAAAGTCGATGTAACCGGATCTTCCAAGACAACCAATACTCCTCCTCCGGCAAATTCCCTGGCCGCTAAAGCCGGTCTGGTCCAGAAATACAATGAAGAGCACGGAGTGGATGTGGATGAGACTACGGGTAC
>JAFRKZ010000099.1 GCA_017431485.1 Parasporobacterium sp.
AAAAAAGACCTCACGGTCTGAAGTCAATCAGACCTGAGGTCTCATTTTTCCTTGCTCCTTGCTCCGTCGAAAATGGAAAACTTATTAAAGTGCAATGATCACTGCCTCATTCGGCCGCAGATCGTAGGTCAGACGATAGTCAAATCCGTCGCACTGGTCTTTTACAGCGGTCAGCGGCGGGATCTCCTCACTGGTCGGCCCGGTTTCCGGCGTTGTATCGTAGGTACTGAAGATCCTCTTGCAGTAGCCTTCCTTCGGAACGCCGCAGCTGTAGCCGTTGTACTGCACAGGCGTTGTATTGAGGATCACCAGGAACGCGCCGTCGTAGTTCTCCGGATTCTTCCGGATATAGGCCATGATGCCGCGCTCTGAATCCTTTCGGTTGACCCATTCCAACGTCCTGCTGTCATCGGTGTCTTTATAGAACACCGGATACTCCTTATAGATCTCCAGGAGCTTTTTCACGCACAGCATAACATCCCTGTGCCAGGTGTCATTGGTATAAGCCCAGTTGATGATCCGGTTCTCATCCCACTCGCGGTCTTCCGCAAATTCCTGCCCCATGAACAAAAGCTTTTTGCCCGGGTGGGTAAACTGATAGGTATACAGATTCTTCAGTCCGCTCAGTTTATCCGGGATCGCGCCCGGCATCTTGTACAGCATCGGCGCTTTCAGGTGCACCACTTCATCGTGGGACAGCACATTGATAAAATACTCGCTGAAAACGTAGTCTGTCGTATGGGTCAGCTGGTCAAAATGATATTTGCGGTAAACAGGATCTTTCTTATAGTAATACAGGGTGTCGTTCATCCATCCCATATTCCATTTATACATGAATCCCATGCCGCCTTCATAGACCTGTTTGGTGATCCCCTGCTCGGCGGAGGAATCCTCGGCGATCAGGAAAGCGCCGGTCCGTTCGATCACTTCCTTGTTCAGCTGTTTCATGAAGGCAATGCTGTCCAGATTAAGAGAGCCGCCGAATTTGTTGGGTCTCCACTCGGCGCGGCTGAAATTGGTATAGATCATGGCAGCCACCGCATCCACCCGGAGGGCGTCTGCGTGGAACTCCCGGATCCAGTAGAATGCACTGGAGATCAGGAAACTCCGTACTTCCGGTCTTGCGTGATCGAATGCTTTGGTCCCCCATTCCGGATATTCCGCCAGCAGCGGATCCTCGGATTCATAAGACGGAGATCCGTCGAAATTGTCCAGGCCGAAGGCATCTTTCGGGAAATGCGCCGGCACCCAGTCGATGATAACGCCGATGCCGCGGCTGTGCATTTTATCGATGAAATATTTCAGATCATCCGGATTGCCGTGACGGCTGGAGGGTGAGAAATATCCGGTCACCTGATAACCCCAGGATCCGTCGAAGGGGTATTCGCAGATGCCCATGACCTCCACATGGGTAAATCCCATATACACTACATAATCTGCCAGTTCATCCGCCAGATCCCGGTAGTTGAGGAACCCATCCTTATTCAGGCTGTAGTTCTTCTTCCAGGAACCCAGATGGACTTCATATATGGACATGGGCTTTTCCCTGGTCAGTTCTGCTGCCGCCCGGTTGATCAGGGCAACTTTTTCTTCCTGGGGAAGATCATGATACGGCTTCGGATCTACCCTGACGATCCCTTCCTGGGCTTTCGCCACAGCCTGATCGATCTTCTTCTGCCATTTGGCTTCTTCCTTTTCCTTCGCGGCTTTTTTCAGTTCTTCCTGTTTCTTCAGTTCCTCTTCTGTGAGAGGTTTCTTCTGCTCTTCCGCAGATTTTGCAGAAGCAGCTTCCTTTTCCTTGGCTTTGGCTTTTTCCTCCGCCGCCTTTCTTTCTGCCATGATCTTCTCAGTGGCATACCATTGGGCGTCATCCATGCTCTTCTTATAGATATAAGAAGCTTCCCTCTCCTGGATATCCTTTATCTTATCAGCGATCTTCACCGGCATCTCTTCCGGAGCGGAAAACTGGATCCTGTCATTGTGGATGCCGGGCCTCAGATCCTGCATATAGGCGCCGTCCGTCCATTCATACTCATTGAGGCCCCAGACCACGGATCCGTTGGCCGGCCGCAGTTCGGAATAAAATGCATATGGATCCGCCTTGAACCTGGTCACGCCGTCTGCTCCGTCGATCAGGTATTTATAGCAGGTCCCTTTGTTGACATCAGGGACAAACACTTCCCAGATGCCGTGCTCCGTCTTGCTCATCCGCACGATCTTTCCGTCACTGTAGGCATCAAAGATCGCCACTGATACATTCTGTGCCTTTTCTGCCCAGACTGCAAAGCGAACGCCTTCTTCTCCGTTCTCCGTACAGGTATGGGCGCCTAATTTCTTATAGGCATCATACATAGTTCCCTGATGAAACAGATAGCTGTCGTATTCTGAAAACATATTCTCACCGCCAATTCTATAATAGTTTACTACACCCTGCTGCGCGTAAAGACCTGTCCCCTCTGATCAGAATCTTCCGCCTGTATCACTTCTTTCCAGATTGACAAATCTGGTATACTTGGGCTGCCAGCCCAATTTGACTGTTCCCGTAGGACCATTCCTTTGCTTGGCTATGATCACTTCCGCGATGTTCTTTTCCGGTGAGTCTTCATTGTAGTAATCATCGCGGTACAGGAACATGATCACGTCCGCATCCTGCTCGATGGCGCCGGATTCACGGATATCCGCCAGCATCGGTCTGTGATCTGCCCTGGCTTCCACCGCACGGTTCAGCTGTGACAGGACGATGATCGGGACATTCAGTTCCCTGGCCAGGGATTTCAATCCACGGGAAATATCGGAGACTTCCTGCTGCCGGTTGTCGCTTCTGGACCCGCTGCCGCTCATCAACTGGATATAATCGATGATGATCAGTTTGATATCCTGCTCCAGTTTGTACTTGCGGCATTTGGATCTGATATCCGCCACCTTGATCCCGGGCGTATCATCGATGATCAGTTTGGAGGTTCCGATAGCCTCCGAGCTTTCCATCAGGGCTTCCCAATCCCGGTCAGACAGATCGCCGGACCTCAGATTCTGGGCGTCGATCTGGGATTCCATCGCCAGCATTCTGTTCACCAGCTGCCCGGCAGACATTTCCAGAGAGAAGATCGCAACCGATTCTTTCTTTTTCACGGTAACATAATCCGCAATGGTCAGGACGAAGGCCGTTTTTCCCATGGACGGACGTGCCGCGACCAGGATAAAGTCTGATGGCTGAAGGCCGGCCGTCTTATAGTCCAGATCTGCAAACCCTGTTGCAAGGCCCGTGATATGTCCCTTGGTCCGGGAGGCTTCTTCGATCTTTCGAAGGACATCCGTCACGATATCCGCGATCGGCATGAACTCCTTGGTATTGCGGGACTGGACCAGATTGAAGATCTTCTTCTCCGTATCGTCCAGGATATCATCGAGTTTTCCACTCTGTGCATAGCAGTCGGTCGCGATCTCTTCCGATGTCCGGATCAGCCTTCTGAGGGTCGATTTCTCATAGACGATCCGCGCGTACTGCTGCGCGTTTACGGAAGAATAGACACTGCTGATGATATCTTTGATCAGATCTTCGCTCCGGACTTCCTCCGGTACACCGTTTTCTTTCATCCTGTCCAGGACAGTTACCGGATCTACAGCCCTGTTTTCCCGGAACAGTGCTGCAATGGCATCAAAAACAGCTCCGTTCTGCTTATAATAGAAGTCTTCTCCGGTCAGGAGTTCCACCACCGGACCGATCACTTCATTGTCGATAAACATCGCGCCAAGCACGGACTGTTCGGCTTTTATATCATTGGGCATGACCCGTTTGAGCAGTTCATCATCCGCCATACTGTGTCTTTTCCGTTTCTTTATTCTTCTTCGACCTTCACCAGAAGGCTGGCAGTCACATCTTTATGCAGCTTTACTTTTACCTTGTGGTCTCCCAGGGCTTTGATCGGATCTGCCAGGACGATCTTTTTCTTGTCCACCTCCAGCCCTGTCTGATCCAGAACTGCTGCCGCGATCTCCTTGGAAGCAATGGCTCCGAACAGCTTGCCGCCTTCTCCGACCCTTACCCGGATCACGACCGCCTTATCCGCCAGCTGTGCGGCAAGCGCCTGGGCATTTTCCAGGTTTTCTTTGGCCACCTTGGCGTCATTCGCGTTTTTCAACTTCAGGTTGTTCAGGTTGTCCGGCGTTGCTTCCACGCCCTTTTTCTTGGGAATGATGAAATTCCTTGCGTAACCGTCGGACACATCACAGATGTCGCCCTTTTTCCCAAGTGACTTAACGTCTTCAAGCAGAATTACTTTCATGATTGTTCCCTCTTCTATATCTTTCTTATATCAGGTCTTTTTCTTCTATCATCTTCCGGATCGTAGCGCCTAGGGCTTTTCTGGCATCCTCGACCGTCGTATCCTCCAGCTGACATCCTGCGATATTCAGATGGCCGCCTCCGCCCATCCGCTCCATGACGAGCTGAACATTCGTATCGCCGGTGGAACGGGCGCTGACATAGGTTTTTCCGGCAATATTGGTCAGCACAAAGCTGGCTTTCACCCCCTTGATGTCAAGCAGGTCGTTTGCCACCTGGGCTGCAACCACGGTAGGATTGAAAACGCCCTCTGCCGGCGATACCGCCGCGACAAATCCCGGAATGATCTCTTCTGCAGTCTCCATGGCGACAGCCTTGATCCTGGCCGTATCCAGAGTATCCCGGAAATTATTATGGACCGCCTGGATATCAATGCCGATCTTGCGCAGGTATGCTGCTGCTTCAAAAGTTCTGACGCCTGTATTCCTGGTAAAAGAATCCGTATCGATGATAATGCCGCCGTACAGCGCTTCTGCTTCCAGCTTGCGCAGGTTGATATTGTCAGTGATATACTGCAGGATCTCCGTGACCATCTCACTGGCGGAACTTGCGGTAGGCTCTACATAGGACAGGACCAGATTGTCGATCTTTTCCCCGCTCTGCAGATGATGGTCGATCAGAACGACGGATGACGTATTCTGCACCAGATCAGGACATTCAAAGATCTCCGGACGGTTCACATCCACGATCACCAGAGCCGTATCCTGGGTCACCATATCTTCCGCCT
Source organism: Parasporobacterium sp. (assembly GCA_017431485.1). Lineage (GTDB taxonomy): Bacteria > Bacillota > Clostridia > Lachnospirales > Lachnospiraceae > RGIG5612. The sequence continues at coordinate 5,070 of JAFRKZ010000099.1, forward strand.
GCTCCGGGGAGATAAATACTCCCTGGGAATACTCTTCATCCTCCAGGAACTGTTCGAACACGCTCTGTACAGTATTGCTGCCGCGGTTTACGATAATATAAGCATGTTTTCCCAGGGACCTGGCAGCTTTGTATATCCCCACGGAAGCCGCAAATGCATCGATATCTGCATTCTTATGCCCCATGATCACAACCCGTTCCTTGGAGATCAGCACATCCCTGAGGGCGATCGCCTTGACGCGGGCCTTGACACGGGTGTTCTTTTCCACCTGCTTGGTCTTGCCGCCGTAGAAATAGACTCTCTCTCCTTCTTTCACCACGACCTGGTCACCGCCTCTTCCCAGGGCAAGTTCCAGCGCGCTGTTGGAAGCCGCTTCCACCTGGGTATAGTCTTCCCCAACACCGATCCCGATGCTGATGGTGATCACATGCTCGCTTCCCATATCCAGCTTCTTGACCTGGTCCAGGATCTCGAACTTATTTCTCTGAAGGCCTGTGAGGTATTTGCGCTTGAAGATCACAAAATACCGGTCTCTTTCCAGTTTGCGGACGACGCCGCCCACATTGCTGAAATAAGCGCCGATAGTTTTGTCGATCATGGCAGCCTGGACATTTTTCTGCACATCCAGGTCCCTGCTCATGACTTCGTCGTAATTATCCACATAGATCGAACCGATCACAAGCTGCTCCGCCAGGATCCTGCGCATCATGTTCACGATCTCGGTCTCATCAAACAGATAGATCGCGCACAGGACCATATCCTGCTGCGGCATCAGGACGATCTTTCCCTCGATCAGGTCTTTGGTCACTTTGATATGTTTGATACACAGTCTGTAATCCCGGTTATCATAGAATACTGAGATATTGTTGGAGTCCGTATCAAAATGTAGATCAGCTTCTGACAGTTCATGAAAGATCTGGGTAATATTATTCAGTCCGGCTTTTTCATCATAGATACGGCCGAAGATCTTATTGTAGGCAATGATCCTGCCGTCAGGATCTGTCAGCACATAGGGCATGGGGAAGTCGCTGATCATTTCTCCTTCCAGCCCGCCATACTGCCTGGCGAACCGGACCAGTCCCCTTTCCAGGTTGCGGTTATTGATGGCGAAAAACACAGCCAGCGCCAGCACATAAAGGATAAAAGCGGCGGCTGCCACAAGTCCCGTAGGGATATAGATAAAGAACAGGGCGATCGTGAGTCCCAGAAGGATCAGTCCGAAAACAGCGGGAAAGATGAGGTATCCCCGCATGACCGTACCCATATTCAGCAGCAGTTCTTTTTTCTCTTTTTTCATGCTCCGTTTTCCTTAAGGAACAGACGTCCTGTTGTCGGTTTCTGCATCGCAGTCTTTTAGGAATGTATTATAACATATAAACATGCTCCAGAACAATTTATTTCCACAAAACATAAAAACAGCTCCGGCAGATTCATGCCGGAGCTGCAGTCGTTCATGATATCGCAGATGATATCTCCGTACCTGCCGGAAAAGATCAGTCTACGGAATACGGCATCAGGGCAATATGGCGTGCTCTCTTGATAGCAGTGGTAATGCTTCTCTGATGCTTTGCACAGGTACCTGTGATCCTTCTCGGAAGGATCTTTCCTCTTTCAGAAACGTATTTCTTCAGGGTTGCTACATCTTTGTAGCTGATCTCCTGTGCTTTTTCTCCACAGAAAATACAAACTTTCTTTCTTCTGCGGATATTCGGGCGTCTCCTCATGGGAGCTCCCTCTTTATCAGTCTTGTTAAATGCCATTTTATGACCTCCTTAGTCATCTGTACAGATCCTTAAGACTGTACCCAAATCCTGTTTAGTTAAATGGCAAACCCTCGTCTTCCAGGGCGTCCGGGATCTGCATGAATCCCTCGTCTGCCGCTTCCTGCATCGGAGCGGGCTGCATATTTTCAGGAGGATTCATAAATCCCTGAGAAGGAGCCGGCTGTGGTGCTGCCTGCTGATTTGCGTAACCCTGCGGTGCATAGCTTTGCTGCGAAGATGGCTGCGGCGCTGCCGGTTGTCTCTGATAACCCTGCTGCGGCGCTGCCTGCTGATTTGCATACCCCTGCTGACCGCCGGACGCTGCTTTGCTTTCTGCAAATTCGGCGTTTTCAACAACTACATCCGTTGTATAGACCTTGGTGCCATCCTGTCTGGTATAGCTGCCGGTCTGGATCCTTCCTTCCAGGCAGACCTTTGTTCCCTGATGGATATATTTCTCAAAGAACTCTGCTGTCCGTCCGAAAGCCACACAGCTGATAAAATCCGCTGTCGTTTCGTTGTCTCTTCTGAATCTTCTGTCTACAGCCACCGTGAACCTGGCTACAGCCATCGAATCGCCGCCCTGCGCAAACCTGATCTCCGGATCTCTGGTCAGACGTCCCATAAGTATTACTTTATTCATAGTAACTCCTTCTTGTACGAGTGTTAAGTGCCACTTTTAGCTGCTTACTCTTCGTCAAGACGAACAACTAAATAACGGATAACGCCGTCCATGATACGTAACTGCTGTTCCAGTTCGTTCGGGCAATCGGAATTATCGCTCTCGAAGTGAACAAAATAATAGAACGCTTCATCCATCTTCTGGATTTCATAAGCAAGTTTTCTCTTGCCCCAGTCGTCAACATCGGTGAAATTGCCGCCGAATCTCTGGATCATGTCTTTGATCTTGTCGATGACTGCTGCGCGTTCTTCATCTTCGAGCCTAGCACTTACAACAACTGCTATTTCATATTTGCTCATGTTCTCGCACCTCCTTTTGGTCTCTGGCCCCATCCAAAAATGGAGCAAGGAATATTATCACGAGTAGATATATTATCACAGGCGTAACAGGAATGCAAAGGATTTTTTCTGTTTTTCGAAAAGTTCCTCAATACTCGATCCCGGGCCTGGCATAGATCCCTTCATCAAAGGGATGCCTGATCTTTTTGATCTCCGAAATATAATCGGCCATGCTGCAGATCTCCGGGGCGGGATCCCGGCCTGTCAGCACCACCTCCAGGGATTCCGGCTTATTCTCCAGGAACTCTGCCAGCCGGTCTTTTTCCACGATCCTGAGTTTGACTGCCGCATTGATCTCATCCAGGACCAGCAGGTCGAATCCTTCCTGCTGCGCCATCCGGACCGCGGTTTCAAAATAAGTACTGTAATACCGTGCCGCCTCCTGCCGGACGGGATTGTCTTCCTTCCTGATAAAGCCAAATTCTTTTTCAATGGGAAGGACTGTGATCCCGGGGATCTTTTTCAGGGAAACCAGCTCTGCCGAGCGATCGTTCTTGAGAAATCTCGCGATCAGCACCTTCTTCCCGGCGCCGGCCGCCCGTACCGCCAGGCCGATGGCTGCCGTTGTCTTTCCTTTCCCGTCACCGCAGTAAATATGGATAAGCCCTTTTTCCATGCTTTTTCGCCTTTCGGTTTGATTGATGCTTTTTAGTTTATCTTTCCGCTGCCACTTCGTCAACCCTGAAGGATGAAGCTGTTTTTCCTGTTTCCATTGCAAAAAAAACGCAGAAATGTATAATAATAGGGAAAAATCTATAAAAGGAATTATTTATTATGGATGCAAGATTACAAGCCCGCTGCGATCAGCAGATCATAAACGAAAAAGCGTTAAGAAATATGTCCACACAGGTGTCGGAGCCGTCGATCAAGGTTGGTTCCCTTTTGTATACCTCTCTGGACCTTCCCGTGTCAGATGATAACGTTTATGCCGCACAGCAGATCCTGGAAACAAAAGGCCGCTTTTTTTCCAATTTCCGCGGTGTTCTGCAAGCTTTGATCCTTCTCAGGATGGCTGTTTCCAAAAAGCCGGAAGCTTATATTGATACGATCATCGATACCTATGACCGTTTGGAGAAAGAAGCAGGTATTTCCGGTCTTTTCACGGTTCTTTCTTCAGTCATCATCACAGAGCAGCACAAAGACCAGGAGATCGGATCTGTCGTCAAACAGGTTGCGGATCTGTTCGAACATATCCGGAGCAGTCATCCGGAACGTTCAAACGAGTCGGAACTGGCTTACGTCGCGCTGATGTACTGTTCCGGAAAAGCAGATATCGGGCTGGAAGCAGAAAAAGAAAAGATCTATACCGCATTAAGAGACAAACTGCAGATTTCCGATGAAGCAGCCCGTGCCACAACTCTTGTCCTCATGACAAACAGCAGATCCGCTGCCGTTAAGGTGGATGAGTTCGTTGATTTCTATAAGCGCCTGCAGTTAACCGGGCATGCCACCGGCAAAAACCAGTATATGTCCGTTTACGGTGCTTTTGCGGACCTGAAATTCCTGGAAGAACTGGACATTCCTGAAAATGAGACGATCGCTGCCATCGGCGAAGTCGATGATTACTTAAAAAAGCAGCCCGGATATGGTCCGTTCTCCATCAAAAAAGATATGCGCAAGGTCCTCGCTGCTGCTTTGACCCTTCAGCATTACACCATTGAGATCCCGCGGGAGCGCATTGCCGATTTTGATCCGGATGTTTCCATTGAACTGCTTCTGTTCATCGTACTGATGAGTCTTGTGGCGATCAGCTGAAGACAGGATCACTTGTTTCAAAACTGCATAAAAAAAGGGAAACCATTCGGTTTCCCTTTTTTTATGCAGTGATAGCGATCAATTCTGCTGTGCGGCTTTCGCGGTATTGGGTTTTTTAATGAACAGGGCAATGATCCCCGCCAGAGCACAGATCACAGCCACACCGGCTAATACGATAATGTATGCGCCGGAGTTAGTCATGCCGCCGGCCATCAGACGGCCCTGCACTGCCTGCACCAGTTTTGTCCCGAAGGACGCGACCATAAGGTTCATTGTCATGATCGGCAGGTTCTGTCCGTAATTTCGTGACCCGTAAAACTTATTGACGAAGGCCGACTGGCTCGGTGTGACACCGCCATAGGAAAGACCTGTTGCAATATATGCGATGATCAGGACCAGCCTGCTGCCGGTTACCATGGCCAGGATAATGATGCCTATGGAAATGATAAACATACCGCAGACAATGACCAAAGTTGCCTTATATCCGATCTTGTCGAACATACCGCCGAAGATGATACGGCCGATGCCGTTGAAGATAGAGATCAGACCGACAATGATCGCAAGAAGGCTGGCATTGTCATTCAGCGCCGGAACCGCAGCTGTGGCGATCGGTGTTCCCAGGAATACCACTGCAAGGCCGGCAACTGATGTCAGGATCGCCCAGGCAAACATCATCCAGAAGCTTGTCTTTTTCACCATTTCGGAGGGGGTAACATCTTCAAATGGAGCCGTTGTGTTTTTCCGTTTCTTACCTTCTTTCGGGGAAGGTGCAACAAAGCCCAGCCCCGGTTTCTTTAGGATCAGAGCCCCGATCGTGATAAAAACAAAGCAGCCGACGCCGATCGCAAGAAAGCAGATGTGCCATGGGATCCCGCCCTTTCCGTCCATCTGATCTACATTTGACGCATATAAAAGGCCCATGACGAACGCGCTGATACCGAATCCCATAAGCAGGATCCCGGAGATCAGTCCCTGTTTGTCCGGGAACCAGCCGGAAACAGCACTTAAAACGGCGTTATACGCAAGTCCGGCGCCAAGTCCTCCCAGCACGCCAAAGCCCAGATAAATGATCACGATCGATCCGGTCAGGTTTCCGACCAGGCCTGAGATAAGAAAACCGGCGACCATCAGGATGGCAGAAATAACAAGGTTCAGTTTTACATTGAAACCTTTTTTCTGCATCTGTCCGCCGAAAAATCCGCCCAGACAGAAGAATGCCATAACGATCGTAGAGGTCCATGTGAGAGCGTCCTGGCTCCAGAGGTTCGCCAGCGGTTTTGAGAAGGTTGTCCAGGCATAGACAAGTCCCGCAAACAGCAGGACAAGCACACCCATAACAGCATAAATGGAACGAGGTAAAGCTTTTTTCATAATTCTTTTTTATCCTAACTGCTAAATATCTGATTTGTTTATGATTTTAACATATCTGTCCTCAGATGTCACATGCAATTACTCGATGCAGAAGCGCATTTACCGATACAATCCGGATCATTTATGGTATGATACCCTCATCCTGACTCATATAACAAGGAAAAAACACAACGGAGGCGTGCCATGCTGAAAGATCTGATCGAAAAATACTATTTTACAGGCAACTACAACTGTGCGGAAACAGTCCTTCATGCAGCCAATGAATACTACGGGCTGGGACTTCCGGAACGGGAGATGAAGCTGGTCTCCGGGTTCGGCGCCGGTATGCAGACCGGAAATGTCTGCGGCGCCCTGCTGGCGGCGATCAGTGTCCTTTCCATGAGGTATGTGGAAACAAAAGCCCATGAAAGCGCTGAGATCAAGCCTGTCACGACACTGCTGACAGAAAAGTTCATGAATGCTCTGAATGGAAGCCTGCTGTGCCGGGAAATAAAACCGGCGTATTTCCGGGAAGAAGTCCGCTGCCTTGCCACGGTGCAGGCGGCCTGTGATGTGATTGAAAAGGCGATCCGGGAATACGAAGAAACGAAATAGGAAGTTCCGGGTCAAAAGCTCCCGGATTCAGCCTTGACTTTGCATGATTAAACTGATAAAGTAGCTGTCAAACAGAAAGGACTGCACGGCATGAAGAAAAATTACACCTATTGCGCATATTATTATGATACCTGTCCGGGCGGTCAGGCTGTTTTGTAACGCGCTGGGTGAGATCCGAAGATCCGCGGCACAGGTACAGCAGCCTGTGCCGTTTTTATGTTATATGCTGTAGAATCCGAAAAAAGATAAGGAGAACTGACATGATCGTAGTATTAAAACACGGAACACCGGATGATAAACGAGACCAGCTCATTGAATGGATCAAAGGTCAGGGGCTGGACGTCCATATGTCCATAGGAAAAAACCAGACCATCCTGGGAATGGTTGGCGATACAGGGAGTATCGATAAGGACCTGATCGCATGCCTTGACATTGTAGATTCCGTCAAGACAGTGACAGACCCCTTTAAACTCTGCAACCGCAAATTCCATCCTGCCCCTTCCGTTGTGAACGTCAGCGGCGTTCCCATCGGCGCGGGAAATTTTGCCATGATCGCGGGCCCCTGCTCGGTGGAATCCGAAGAACAGATCATCGAAGTGGCAAAAGCTGTCAAAGCCGCAGGTGCCAATCTGCTGCGGGGCGGCGCGTTCAAGCCCCGGACCTCTCCCTATGATTTTCAGGGGCTGAAGGCAGATGGACTGGAACTTCTGAAGATCGCCCGGAAAGAAACAGGACTTCCCATTGTTTCCGAGGTCATGGGAGCCGAACAGCTCCCCTTGTTCGAAGACATCGACATGATACAGATCGGCGCCCGGAATATGCAGAACTTCAACCTCCTCCGGGAGATCGGCAAGCTCAATAAGCCCATCCTTCTGAAACGGGGACTTTCCAATACACTGAAGGAACTGCTGATGAGTGCAGAATACATCATGGCCGGCGGCAATGAACAGGTGGTCCTGTGTGAAAGAGGCATCCGTACTTTCAGTGATTACACCCGGAACACCCTGGATCTCGCAGCTGTTCCCATGCTCCATAAGCTGACGCACCTTCCGGTGATCGTAGACCCCAGCCATTCCACAGGAATGTCAGACCTTGTCTGCCCGATGGCAGTTGCCGCGGCAGCCTGCGGGGCAGACGGACTGATGATCGAAGTGCACAATGACCCCATGCACGCCCTCTGCGATGGCGCCCAGTCCCTGAAGCCGGAAGATTATGCAGATGTGGCGCGCAAAGTATTTGCCATCCGGAACATTATGACGCAGCCGGCAGCAATCTGAAAGGAAAGGAAGGAAACCCCATGACAGCAGGAATCGTCGGGCTCGGCCTGATCGGCGGATCATTTGCCAAAGCCTATCATAAAAAAGGAGAACGGGTCCTGGCATTCAACCGGAGCCGGGAGGTCGTGGACTTTGCCATGATCAACGGAGATGTGGACGCCGTCCTCACAAAAGACAATGTATCCGAATGCGATATTATCATCATCTGTATCTATCCGGAGGCGGCAGCGCAGTATCTTTCATCCATAGCGCCTTATATCCGCAAGGATACCATCGTCATCGATTCCTGCGGTACCAAGCGCAAAGTCTGCAGCCTGTGCTTTCCGATCGCAGATCAGTACGGGTTCACATTTGTCGGCGCTCATCCCATGGCAGGCACCAAGTTCTCCGGCTACAAATACGCTTATGCCGATCTGTTCCGGAACGAGCCCATGGTACTCGTGCCTCAGGATCAGGGAGATATCTTCCTTCTCAGCAAGGTAAAAAAACTGCTGGAGCCGGTCGGTTTCGGGACCTACTCCGTCACAACCGCAGAAGAACATGACCGGATGATCGCCTTTACCTCCCAGATGGCGCACGTCGTTTCCAACGCCTTTATCAAAAGTCCCACTGCCTCCTTCCACAAGGGCTTTTCCGCAGGCAGTTATAAAGATATGACCCGGGTGGCCTGGCTCAATCCGGAACTCTGGGCAGAGCTGTTTCTGGAAAACCGGGATTTTCTCCTGGAAGAGCTGAAGACTCTCTCAGACTGTCTCGGAAAGTACGAAAAAGCGATCCGGGAAGATGATCACGATGAACTGATCAGGCTTCTGGAAGAAGGAAGAAAAAGAAAAGAAGAAGTTGACGGGATCTGAATAAGCCCGTGCATAAAAAAACAGCCCGTCCGAAGTTTCTTTACACTTACAGACGGGCTATTTTACAATTTCCTGAAGTTTCACTATATAACCTCTCTTCCTATTGAATTGTCCTTTGGAAATCTTCTGAATTCTTTTTTATTCCTTTCTTTTATTCAGTGATTTCCGGGTGTTACATTTTCATTGGACCATACCTCTTTTTTCTGCCCGGTTCAAGATTAGAATTTGTTTTTTTCTATTAGCTTAATCAGCTTGGATTGTTCTTCTTGTTCCGTTCTTTATGTCCATATTATACAAACGAAGCCTTGTAGTGTCAATATTATTTGTGCACTTTAAAAATACAATTGTACAAATATTTATACAATCCTAGTTTAAAGTTCCGCAGTCTGCCGATC
>JAFRKZ010000100.1 GCA_017431485.1 Parasporobacterium sp.
AAGAGTTCTTCCTTCGCCAAGGCCTGCCCCCAGGGCAAACACCGCCAGCACAAAAGCGCAAAGCGGCGCAACCCAGATAATGGAATAACCCTTGTAGGTCAAAAGGATCATCAGGATAATTCCGACAAATATTCCGATCAGTGACAGTATTTCCATAGCCTGTGCCTGTGCTTTCTTTTGAATTCGATCGTTCCGATTATAACAACTATCTGTACAGATTTCCATACAAACTCATTGTCCGCCTGAGGCCGCACCATACCCCATACAAAAAGGCTGCCCGGCCGGTAAGTTTCCGGCGGGCAGCCTGAACGTTCATCGATCGCAGTTTCAGGATCAGTCGATCAGAGATCTCTTCTGAGATACCTGCACCTTCAGGTCATAGCAGGAGAAGGCTTCTTCCACCATGGCTTTCTCAGGTTTCGGCGTGAACAGACTGACCAGCGGCACAATGATCAGCCCGGCCAGCATGCAGAAAGCGCCGCAGTTGATGGGGGACTGCAGGATCGCCGGGAAGGAAGGCCTGAACAGCATATTCAGGACCATGACCACGGAGCCGAAGATAAAGCTGACCCAGCAGGCAGCGCCTGAAGTCTTCTTCCAGTACAGTCCGTACAGGAACGGAGCAAGGAATGCGCCGGCCAGAGCGCCCCAGGAAACGCCCATGAGCTGTGCAATGAAGGTTGCGCTGTTGGAGCTGGTGGCGCTGTGGGAACTCTGATACTGGAAAATGGCAATGCCGGCAGAGATCACGATAAACACCACGACAAAGATCCGCATGATGAAGACCTGTTTCTTCTCGTCCATGTTTTTGATCAGACTGCCTTTCAGCAGGTCAATAGTGATCGTGGAACTGGAAGCGAGTACCAGGGAAGAAAGGGTCGACATGGAAGCGGACAGGACCAGGATCACGACTACCGCGATCAGGATATCCGGCAGATAGGAGAGCATGGTGGGAATGATCGCGTCATACCCGCCAACCGGGATCCCGTTGGGGGAAAGCTCGATGGCATCCGAAAACAGCCGTCCGAATCCGCCCAGGAAATAGCAGCCGCCTGCCACCACGATAGCAAAGATCGTGGAGATAACGGTTCCCTTTTTCACGGCGTCCTCACTCTTGATCGCATAGAACTTCTGCACCATCTGCGGAAGTCCCCAGGTACCCAGGGAAGTTAAGATCACAACGCCCAGCAGATTCAGCGGATCCGGTCCGAAGAAGGAATTGAACGCTCCGGGGATCGCGGAAACCGATTCATCGGAAACCTGCGCCAGCCCTGCAAGGGATGCCGTAAAACCGCCTTTGGACGCAATCACAGCAATGATCACGGCGATGATACCGATGAGCATGATGATACCCTGGATAAAATCGTTGATGGCCGTCGCCATATATCCGCCGGCGATCACGTAGATGCCGGTCAGGATCGCCATGATAATGATACAGATCGTATAGTCCATTCCGAAGGCCATCTCGAACAGTCTGGAAAGACCGTTGTAAAGGGAAGCCGTATATGGGATCAGAAACAGGAAGGTGATGATCGAAGCACCGACTTTCAGGGACGGGCTCTTGAACCGGCAGCCGAAAAACTCCGGCATAGTGGAAGAATGCAGATGCTGCGTCATGATACGGGTACGGCGTCCCAGCACTGCCCAGGCAAGGAGCGATCCGATGAACGCATTTCCCAGACCGATCCAGGTGGAGGCAAGTCCGTATTTCCAGCCAAACTGGCCGGCATATCCGACGAAGATGACGGCAGAAAAGTACGACGTGCCGTAAGCAAACGCGGTCAGCCAGGGGCCGACAGACCTTCCGCCCAAAACAAAGCCGCTGACATCGGTAGCATGTCTGCGGCAGTAAAGCCCTACGGCGATCATGATTCCAAAAAATACAACAAGCAGCAGAATTTTCAAAAACATGGCAATTGTCCTCTCTTTCAGCTTTTATGCATCAATGCTTTAAAGCTCGAAATCATTAGGGGTATTTGTAGCATAGCTGCCCATGTTTGTCAATCTGCAAATACTTCTTCCGCCTTATTCATTCCTGGCCCAGCCGGCTGCGATCATCCGGTCCAGCTCCTTAAAACTCTTCAGTCCGCTGAGGGCGTCGTAGGCGGCAACACAGCAGGCTCCTGTGGCTGCCGCGTAACGGACGCATTTTTCCGGTCCTTCTCCGTTCAGGATCGAGGTTAAAAAGGCTGCCGCGCTGGTATCGCCGGCTCCCGTCCCGGACAGGATCTTCTCCGGCCGGAAGCTTTTCTCAAACCATTCCAGGTCTGCCCACCCGGCGGGATCCAGGGACAGTTTTTCACTGACCGCATCCAGGCGCTCTTTCGAAGCGGTACAAAAATACATGCCCATGGCGCCGCATTTTAACAGAACGATCCCGGCGCCCATGGCAAGGCACTTCCTTCCCAGAGGCTTAATATCCCGCTCCGGATCCAGGACTTCTGTCAGATCCCTGCCCGGATAGTTCCGGTGAAGCTCCTCGTATTGAGCCCTGTCCAGCATGAACAGCAGCTCTTCGGCACTGGGCACAAAGAGGTCCACATAAGGAAGCGTTTTCGCCAGGATGGCGTTCCAGTCAGCCCTTCCCGCCTCCGTATCCGGATCCACCGCGCACAGGTCCAGACTGGTGGCGGCACCTGCTTCCTGCACAGTGCGCATGATGCGGATCAGTTCCTCGCCGCCGTTTTCATAGAGCCGCTTCATCTGTGGGGGATATCCGAAATGAAACAGCGCTGCTTCAAAGATCCGGTCCATCGGAAGGTCCTCTGCGCAGAAGGTATTGTTTGCGCCCGGGTTGTGCAGAAAGATCCGGTCCACTCCCGGGACAGCCAGCACGACAGAATAGGAGGTGGAGTCGCTGCTGCTTTGAATCAGGCCCTCCGAAGCGCCATACCGGTCGGTGATAGACAGGATCATCTCGCCGAAGGCATCCCGGCCGATTTTCCCCACCAGAGAAACATCCGCTCCCAGGAATTTCATAGCGAGCCCTGTGTTGGCTACAGATCCGCCTGTATGGATATCCGCCGCTCCCACATTCAGGAGCCTTCCCGGGATCAGGATCTCCTTCAGATCAGAAGATGCCTGCTTGGGGATCACCGGCGTGATATCAAGGCAGATATGGCCTGCCACCACTGCTTTTTTGTTTTTTGCGCTCTCCTGTTTGTTCATGACGCCGCCCCCTGTTTTCTCACGACTCTTCTTCCGGGAGATCCTCCTCGGCATCCGGATCGTACTTCAGGATGTCTCCCGGCTCGCATGCCAGCGCTTTGCAGATATTGCCCAAGGTAGAAAAGCGGATCGCATTGACCTTGTTGTTCTTGATCTTGGAGAGATTGACATTGGTGATCCCTACCTTCTCCGCCAGATCATTCAGGGACATGTGTCTTCTTGCCATCATGATATCCAGTTCCAGAATGATTTTTCCCATGCCGCACCTCCGTCAGACCAGTCCGTCCACATCCTGCTGCAGCTTCATGCCGTAAGCAAAGACTTCTGACAGACAGAGTATCACAAGTCCGACCACTACAAAATGCATATCCATGGAGCATTCAATGGCAGATGCGGAATAGACCGCTCTCGCAATGATACTCATGATCAGACCGATCACCGGGATCAGGATCAGAAAGATCCCGACCTCCCGCACCATGCGGATATTATCCGGCTGAAACGGCGTTTTGCCCTTGGAGAATTTCGTCTTACCGGCAGTCGTTTTGAAGATCAGGTGGACATTCCGGCAGATCATTGCCATCAGAAGCAGCATCAGAAGCAGGGTAATAAAGAATAAAAGATACGTGCCCCATACGATATTTCCGGCGCTGTCCACGGTGGAAATGCTGAATCCGAACCCGATCAGGTCCTTTCCTTTTTCCGGGATCACGCTGCTCAGTTTTGAGACAAGCCCTGTGTATCCCACCGCCAGGCTGATGACGATCGCGCAGGTCATGCCGCTGCCGATCCAGTAGCAGACCTCCGCGATCGCGGAAATAACCATAACGACTTTTTGTAACTTCATAACAGATTCTCCTTTTATCGTTCTTCGTACATCATTTATCGTTTTTCGATAACCACATGCTAGCATGGAGAAATCTGTTTGTCAATAATTATTTATTGTTTATCGATAATTTATTTTTGGTTGATGATTTCGGCGATGGCTGCAAACTCGTCCCAATCATAGGAAGCAAAGAGCTCTTCCAGGTCTTCCAGGGCAAATCCCTGATCCCCGGCCGACAGCGCCGCTTCCCGGAATGACAAATGGATCTCGGAGGAAAATGATTTTCCTTCCTGTGTATAAAAGAGTGTCACGCTCCACTGATCTGCCCAGCGGGACGCCTCTCCCGGACCCGTTACCTGTACTTTGCAGAGGCCGTCATAGATCTTTTGGATAGCGTCCCGGTCTGTCACGTATTCATTCTTTCCGTTGTGGAAGAAATAGATGCTGTCGATCTC
>JAFRKZ010000101.1 GCA_017431485.1 Parasporobacterium sp.
CTGTCCTGCGCCAGGATCTGGTAGCGTTCCTCATTGGAAATGGTCAGCCACGGCGACAATCCTGCTGCCAGGGATCCGATGGAAGTTAAATGTTCCACAAAGTTCTTGATGAATTCGCTCCATTGATACCCCTCAGAGATCCGCAGCACTTCCGCTTTCAGCGCCTGGAGTTTCTGATAGGCTTCCGTTTCATCCAGGTCCTGCTCTTCGGGTCTTCTGGAGATCGTCAGGGTAATGGTCCCATCCGGATTGATCCCTACCATGTCCACATTGACGCGGTTCATGGTCCGGATCTTTACAAAGCCCTGGGGATTGATCTCCGAGATCACGCCCATCACACCGATGGGATAGAAGCTGTCTTCCGTGTAATCTTTCCGCGCCTGCTTCTCGCGGGCGGCCAGGATCACTACCTTTTCATTTAAAGCATGGCCTTTTCCGGCCAGTTCCTTGAAATCTTCGCTGCGGAAATAGATTTCCGCATGGGGGACGATCAGTTTATTATATACGGGTACGGTAATCATTTGCCCTCCTTCTGTTAGCACTCTTTACTATCGAGTGATAACGTTATATTGAAAAAAATTACCCTTCCGGGTGAAATCTGAAAACTCTTGACATTTTTCTTGAGTCTGTATCATAATACCATTATGTTTGACAGTTGTCAACCATTGTAAAAATCATTGCCAAAGGAGCAGATCTTGTATACCGGAAACAACAAAACTGCATTGACATCCCAGCAGCAGATTGCCGAAGCCTTCGTGCTTCTGCTGAAAGATGTCCCCTATTCTTCCATCAGCGTCAGCGCCATCTGCAAGAAGGCCGGTATTTCCCGTCAGACTTTCTATACGTTATTCTCCTCCAGGGAAAATATCGTCCTGTATCTGCTGGATAAGAACCACGGCTTCACGCCGGGCTGCTCCTGCAAAGAAGCTTTCCTTTCCCTGCAGGAACTGAGCCGGGAATACAGCAGCTACATCGCGGACCGGAAGGAATTTCTTTCGCTCCTTGTCAAAAACGACCTGATCTATCTGATGCACGAATGCCTTTTCCAGTCCTTCATGTCCTGCCCCATGTTCCTGCCGGATCTTCCCCTGACCCGACGGGAATTCGGCGCCGAGTTCATCTCCGGCGGCCTGGCCGGCATCGCCCGGATCTATGCAGAGACCCCGGATGCTTCCCGAACGGAACTGGAACAGACCATCACCTCTTTGCTCAGCGGATCCTTCTTCCGCTAAATTTGTAGATTTCGTGAATTCGTTGTTATTTCCCCTGACATGAGATAAAATGACCTCATAAAAATACAGGAGGTATTTTGTCATGAAAAAATTGATCGCTGTTCTGATCAGCGCAGCGCTGATCCTTACTATGTCAGCTACCGCATTTGCCGGTACTGCAACCGAAAAAGGTGACTCAAACCCCTTAAGCTCCCTGGGCAATGTTCTGGAAGATGTGCTGGGCGGCCTGGGTGAATCCTCCGGGGATATCCTGAATTCCCTGTCCGAACTGGCAGGCAATGTATCGGATATCCTGGCAGAAGCAGCCGAACAGGTGGAAGCGAACATGCCTGAAGTGATCGAAGGCGCAGAAGATGCCCTGTCAGAAGCAGGCGACGCCGCATCAGATGCAGCCTCTGACCTGCAGGGATCTCTCTCCGACGCACTGAACGGACTCAACAGCATTCTCGCTGAACTGTCAGGCAATGCGGAAGACGGCAGTGCTGCCGGCAGCGACAGCATCGCAGCACCTGCTCCGTCCGTCAAGATTGCCGGCGGCTGGTCTGTCAATTCTGAATTTTCCGGCATCATAAGCAACGAAGCAACGGACGCATTTAATGCAGCCATGGAAGGGCTTGTTGGTGTTGATTATACTCCATGCGCGGTACTGGCAACGCAGCTGGTATCCGGCACAAACTACGCGTTCCTGTGCAGCGGGACCGCTGTTGTTCCCAATGCTCCTTCCAAATGGTATGTCGTCACGGTCTATCAGGATCTGAAGGGAGAAGCTTCCCTGCTGAGCATTGAAGAGATCGAACTGGATGACATCAAGACGATTGAGAATGCAGATGATACCGAGGCAGTCGGTGCCTGGAAGATCGAGGCCCCCATCGAGCCGAACGCCCTTCCCGATGCCGCACAGAGCGCTTACGAAAAGGCGTCCCAGAACTACGTCGGCGTTGGCTTCTCGCCTATCGCACTGTTAGGGACCCAGATCGTAGCCGGTCACAACTACAAGATCCTCTGCTTCGGCACTACCGCCACCAAGACTCCCGTCACCTCCCTCTATGTGATCGACATCTATGAAGATCTCCAGGGAGAAGCTTCCATCACCAACGCACAGCTGTTTGACCTGACAGGATACATCAACAACTAGAGTCCTGCATCCGTACAATGTTTGCAGAAGAGAAAAAAGTTGAATACATCGAACTGATCTATGATCTGATCTTTGTCTATCTGATCGGACAGAATAACGAACTGCTTCACGAGCTGGACGGCGGCTTCTTTACCGCAGGAACCTATATTACCTACCTGATCGGTACTGCCGCTGTCCTGCAGGTGTGGTTCATGAGTACCCTGTTCATCAACCGGTTCGGTGAAAACAGCATGACAGATTATATCGGTCTGTTCATCAACATGTATCTTCTGTACTATATGGCAGCCGGTACCCGTCCCGATTGGGACGGGTATTATATGCGCTACTGCATCGCCTGGGGCCTGATCCTGCTCAACCTCACGTTCCAGTATTACCGGAAACTCCGGAAAAGTCAGAAGAGCGCCCCCTGGGAGATCTCCCATATCAGGTCCCGCATGATCCTGCTGCTGATCCAGGCCGCCATGATCTTCGTGTCGATCCCGATTTTTTACCTGACCGGCGTTAAACTGTCCTGGATATCTTTGATCGTAGGATTCTTCGGTTCCTTCTTCACCAGGCGCATCGACGCCCTGATCCCTGTGAATTTTGAACATCTGACCGAACGAGTCATGCTTTACATCGTCCTGACTTTCGGGGAAATGATCGTCAGTATCGCGGTCTATTTCGGTTCGGCCTTCAATCTGCAGACCGTCTATTATTCCCTGTTTGCCTTTTTGATCGTGGTAGGATTGTTCCTCAGCTACGGGTTCCTGTACGATCACGTCATCGACCGCAGCATGCACACGACGGGTTCTGTGTATATGCTCCTTCATATCGTACTGCTCCTGGCCCTGAGCAACATCACTGCCTGCATGGAATTCATGCCGGATCCGGCGGTCGACGCGCTAGCTAAGAACATACTGCTCACCGGTTCCTTCCTGCTGTATTTTGTGTTCCTGTTCATCATCAGCTGCTACGCCAAAGACTGTGACAAGCCAAAGAAGAAACTGATCCTGATGATGATCGGGACCAGCATTGCTTTTGCAGGGCTTACGATGCTCTTCTACCGAAACGGTTATGTGTCGATCGCTCTGGCTGTTGCCTATGTTTTCAGCATTATGAGCATGATCGTCTCCGCCCATAAACAGCCTGCCGATCCTGTCTGAACACATCTTGCGTGCATATTCAAAAAAAATTTTAAAAAAGCATTGATTTTTTCTGACTGATACCCTATAATCTGCATTGCGTCTGCACCCTTAGCTCAGTTGGTAGAGCACCTGACTCTTAATCAGGGTGTCCAGGGTTCGAGCCCCTGAGGGTGCATTTTTTATGCTCAGATCCCGGCCGATCGGTCGGGATCTTTGTATTTCAGACTTTTTCATCTTGGTTTCTGTCAGAAGATCCCGGAAGTCATGATCCCGCTGTCACAGATATATTCGAAGGATGCACAAGAATCGCGGTTGTGTACGGCGACTGCACAATAATCGAGATTGTGTACGGCGATTGCACAAAAAATGAGATTGTGTACAGGACTTTTCTTCATAATGGCAGAAAAAGGTTCG
Organism: Parasporobacterium sp.; assembly: GCA_017431485.1. Taxonomy (GTDB): domain Bacteria; phylum Bacillota; class Clostridia; order Lachnospirales; family Lachnospiraceae; genus RGIG5612. The sequence goes on from JAFRKZ010000101.1 coordinate 3,909, forward strand.
GCTTTTCCATGATTGTTAGTAATTTTGAACAACATTAGTCCATTTCAGATGGTCATTTTGCCCGCATAGCTGTATTTTTCATGATGTTCGCCGTACACAAACGGAGTTTTTGTGCAGTTGGCGTACACAAACGGAATTTTTATGTAGCTGCCTGATTCAATATAAAACGGAATCCTTTTCAGGATTCCGTTTTTGCTGTTGTCAGTCATTTTCGATGTCCGGATCTTCGGACTCGTCATTCTCAAACTCACCATCCTCGGGATCGTCGTCCTCAGACCCATCATCAACGTCATCGTCGGAGTCGGAAGCACCTCCTGCCTGGCCGGTCTCCGCAGCGTCTTCTGCGCTATCAGGAACCGGTGCATCCTGGAAGGCCTTATCTTCCGGATCAGCCGGTGTATTGACGCAGCCGGGCGCATCCGAACAGGCCGGCGTATCAATGCAGACGGTCTGCTCCACATAGACCTCTGCTTCCGAATTATCACATTTGCAGTCCAGTTCAAAGTCGTCGGAAATATACAGATCATCTATATAATCGACGCACGCGCCTTCGCTGTCGATTGTCATAGAGCCGCCGATCAGGTTGATATTTCCGTCAGAATCAACAGCGCTTCCGCCTGCTTCTATCACAAGCTCACCGCCGGTGATATTTACAGAAGCCTCCGGAGTTTCTGTACCCGGCTCATCCGATGCATCCGGGTTCTCTGCGTCGATACCATCTTCTTCCGCAGTGATCTCGATATAGCCGTCTGTGATATTAACAACATTCGCATCCAGCCCTTCTCTCCACTCCGTGATCCTGACTGTCAGATCATTTCCTTCGTCGTCCCCCACTGTCAGGATATGATCTGCATGGACCCCGGCATTTCCGGCGCTGATCGTAAGGTCAGCGCTGAGGATTGCCACATCATGTTCAGACCAGATGCCAGTCTTCTCAGCCGTGATGTCGATCTTAAAATCCCCGTCGATGACCAGGCTGGAATCTTCCCCCATCTGTATGCCATCGGAAGAATCGCTGATCACTTCCAACACACCATCGCCGGTGATGCAGACAGCTGTGCCTGCCTCCGCCTGAATTGCCGCGCCGGTTCCGGCAGCATCACCCGTATCGGGGCATGCGTCTTTCAGGACCACTTTTCCTTCTACCTCGATCCGGACCTCTGCATCATTGCCGATCATAAGGGCTGCCCCTTCTGTACTGGTCAGGTCCAGGTTATTCAGGATCAGGACCACGCCTTTCGTCCCCTGCGCAACGGTAATGCTCCCGTTGCTGTTCTTCCCTGTGATATCATACGTTCCTGCCTGGGAGATCAGGATATTACCGGATTCATCGTTCAGTACGATATCAACTGCACCAGGCAGGTCAGGTTCCAGAGCTGCCGCACTGTTGGTCGTGATCCCTGCTGCGATCTCGCCCGGCTCATCTGTTGTCGGATCGCAGCAGGAGCATGGATCGCCGCAAAGATCCATCACCACCGGGACAGTCCTGGTAAAGCACGTCTTTCCGCCGCAGCATCCGCAGAGATTGCAGACCGAGGTCTCATCGGAAGATGCTGCCTTCCCCCCGTTCATCCGGATATCGGCTGCGTCGATCATATCATCATGCTTTGCATTGATATATGTATTGCCTCCGTTGAAGCAGACCGCGCCTTGATCTGCTCCATCCGCTTTTATGCCGCTGGATTCCGATACGATCAGTATCGTCCCGCACTGAAATGTCAGGGAGGCATTGTCCGATACAATGCCGCAGCGGCTCCTGGCATTGACCTGCAGGCAGCCGCACCCCTCCAGCGTTGTATCAACTTCCGTATAGATCACCGCTCCCATTGTATTGTCAGGGGAGTCTGAAATGGCATTGCAGGTATGGTCCTTGACCTCGATCGTCAGACGGTCCCCGCTGACCGCCATAATGGCCGGTTCATTGGCCGACTGGATATCCGCATTGTCCAGGATCAGTGTAACATCACCGACACCCGGGTCCACATAAACGGTCCCTTTCATGCTTCCGGTCAGGGTATAGACTCCTGCCTCCTCGATGGTCAGCCTCTGTGAGGCAGACACCGGCTCAGAGGGCTGCATCTCATCTGCCGATACGGCGAAGCGTCCTCCGATCACAATGGAACATAAGAAACAAGCAGCGATCATAAACACAGTCAGTCTTCTCATTGAACGTTTCTCCTTGGAAAAAATGGATCCGTAATTTCTGCATAACACAATAATGCAACTTCGGAAAATTAACAAGCGAAATCATTAAAGTTCCTGCCGCGAACTTACAGCGGAAAATAATCATTGACTCTTTATCTGTTTGTGATAAAGTCTGTATGCTGAACGGAAATGACCTGCAATGACACCGATCTGAGACTGCTCAGACAAAAGACCGCATGATGAAAGACCAAACGAGAAAAAACAGATCTGCCGGAAGTGATCTGACGGAAGGAAGCATCTGGAAAAAACTGATCCTGTATTTTTTGCCGATCGCTGCCGGAACTTTGTTCCAGCAGCTTTATAACGCTGTCGACGCGGTGATCGTAAGCCGTTTTGTGGGTACGGAAGCCCTTGCGGCGGTAGGCGGCAGTCCTGCCACGCTGACGCAGCTCATCATCGGCTTTTTTGTGGCGCTCTCCTCCGGTGCGGCGGTGGTGATCGCCCAGTATTTCGGTTCCCGGGAACAGGAAAAGATCACTATTGCGGTCAGGACTTCTGTCCTTCTTTGTGTGGTGATCGGCGCGGTCCTGACGATCGCCATGTTATTCTGCGCGGATCCGGTA
>JAFRKZ010000102.1 GCA_017431485.1 Parasporobacterium sp.
CTTTTTTGATGCCCTGCTGGACATGAGCAGAATTATCTACCCGGATCTGATAAGTCGTTCCGCGGAACGTGCGGCTTACCTCGAACCCGTCCCATTCGGCCGGAATGACCGGATTGATGCAAAGGCCTTCCACTTCCGGCTTGATCCCCAGGATATACTGGGAAATACAGGCAAAGGTCCAGGCGGCTGTTCCTGTCAGCCAGCTGTTCTTGGCTTCTCCGAAGGTCGGCGCGTCTTTGCCGGCGATCATCTGGCTGTAAACATAAGGCTCCGTCCGGTGGATCTCGCTGATGTCTTCAATGAAGGCCGGGCAGGTTTTTTTATAGATCTCGAACGCCCTGTCGCCATGTCCCAGAACGGTCTCCGCGCAGACGATCCAGGGATTGTTGTGGCAGAAGATCCCGGCATTTTCCTTATAGCCCGGCGGATAGCTGGACACTTCGCCCAGGTTCAGACGATAGGAGGTATAAGCCGGCTGCAGCAGCACGATGCCGTATTTCGTATCGAGGCGATCTTTTACACTGTTCAGAGCCTGTTCGGCCTGACCGGATTTCGTTCCGACGCCTGCCATAACGCACATGCCCTGAGGCTCGATAAAGATCTGCCCTTCGTCGCAGACATGACTTCCCACCGGTTGGCTGAAAGCATCATAGGCCCTTATAAACCACTCCCCGTCCCATCCGGCATCGAGGATCGTTTCCTCCATCTTTGCAGCGGCTGCTTCGATCTCTTCGGCTTCCTGAAGCAGCGTCAGCGCATTTACCGCTTCCTGCACGCCTTCTGCCGCTGCCTTCTGAGCCAGCATTCTTAAGATCCGGGCATAGGCGCGGCCGTATTTGACAAACATTCCTCCGATAAAGACGCTTTCCGCTACCGGCCCTTCGGACGGGCCGGTGGTCTGGAAACTCTCTCCCGGCGCATCGGAAAAGCAGTTCAGATTCAGGCAGTCGTTCCAGTCTGCCCGGCCGATCAGGGGCAGCTTGTGGGGCCCCAGATGCGTCCTTGTATAATGCACGCTTCTTCTTAAATGCTCCATCAGCGGCTGTTTCAGGGAAGGATCGTTATCGAAATCCACCATTTCGTCCAGGATCCCGAAATCTCCGGTCTCCGCGATATAGGCCTCCGTGCCGGCCACCAGCCACAACGGGTCATCGTTGAATCCGGATCCCACCGCCAGATTGCCCTTCTTTGTCAACGGCTGATACTGATGGTATGCGCTCCCATCCGGGAACTGGGTCGCCGCAATATCCAGGATCCTCTCTCGTGCCCGCTCCGGGATGATATGCACAAATCCCAGGAGATCCTGGCAGGAATCCCGAAATCCCATGCCGCGTCCCATACCGCTTTCATAATAGCTGGCGGAACGGCTCATGTTAAAGGTCACCATGCACTGATACTGATTCCAGATATTGACCATGCGGTCCAGTTTCTCATCGGTATCTTCACTGCCGCTCTTTACGCTGACCCGGTATTTGGAAAGAAGCTTAGACCAGTATTCCTTCAGGTCCTTAAGCGCTTGATCGAACGCTGCCGGATCCTGATACCGCCGGATCATTTCATGAGCTTTCTTCTTATTGATAATGCCCGGTACTTCCCATTTTTCTTCCGCTTTGTTCTCGATATAGCCAAGTCCCAGCAACAGTTCCTTCTTCTCCCCGGGCTGCAGGGCTATATGGAACTGCATGGCTCCGACAGGCGCCCAGCCATGGGCAACTGATCCGGTACAGCCGTCTTTCAAGACCGCCTTTGGCGAGGACGCTCCGTCATACAGTCCGCAGAAGGCGTCCCGGGAAGTATCAAATCCGTCAAACGGCTCGCTGGACCAATAAACAGCGTAATGATCCCTTCGCTCTCTGTATTCCGTTTTGTGATAGATCGCATTGTCCTCCAGCTCCACCTCGCCGCAGGAATAATTTCTCTGGAAATTGGAGGAATCATCCATGGCGTCCCACAGGCAGAATTCCAGATAGCTGAAAGCTTCGATCTCTTTACGGACCTCCGAATGGTTCTCCACCTCGAGGCGCATCAGAAGACATGGATCATTTTGTGGAACCAGGAAGGTCTGACGGGCGGTGATCCCGTCTTTGGTTCCCTCGATCACGGAATAGCCGAGGCCATGCCTGCATTCATAGCGGTCCAGTTCCGTCCGTACCGGCATCCAGCCCGGATTCCATATGGTCTCCCTGTCCCTGATATAAACGCGGAACCCCTCCATATCTGTAGGGCTGTTGTTGTACCGGTATCTGGTGATCCTTCTCAGTCTGGCGTCTTTATAGAAAGCATACCCGCCTGCCGTATTGGACAGAAGCGTAAAAAACGCCTCTGTTCCCAGATAATTGATCCAGGGAAGAGGTGTTTCCGGTGTGGTTATCACATATTCCCTGTTAGTATCGTCAAAATGTCCGAACTTCATATGCTGCACCCTCCGCGTAGAATTGTGTTTGTTAATTCGTTGTCAA
>JAFRKZ010000103.1 GCA_017431485.1 Parasporobacterium sp.
ATTATCTGTCGGGCAGTGAGATTGCCCGGAAGATCGGTGTGACCAGAGCCGGGATCTGGAAATGTATCCGGCAGCTGGAAGAAGAGGGCTACCGGGTGGAGGCTGTTCGGAACCGGGGCTATCGGCTTTCACCGGATCATGATGTGATCAGCGACGCGCTGCTCCGGAAATATCTGCTCCGGGACCGGGATACCGCGGATCTGTATCTGCAGGCAGGAGTGGAAGTGCTTAGAAGCGTTACTTCCACCAATGATGTCCTGAAGGAACGGGCGGCTTCTCTGCCCGGATGGCATACGGTGATCGCGTGCAGTCAGACAAGGGGAAAGGGACGACTGTCCAGAAGCTTTTTCTCTCCGGTTAATTCAGGACTTTACCTCAGCGTTCTGGTTAAGCTTCCCCTGCAGCCGGAGGTGGCGATGCATCTTACCACGGCAGCAGCTGTCGCAGCCTGCAGGGCGATCCGGGAATGCACGGAGGCATCTCCTGCGATCAAATGGGTCAATGATGTTTATGTCAACGGAAGAAAGACCTGCGGGATCCTGACGGAAGCATCTGTCAGCATGGAATCGGGCACATTGGACTGGGCCGTCATGGGGATCGGATTTAATGTGTATGAGCCGGAAGGCGGTTTCCCGGAAGAGATCCGGGAAATTGCAGGAGCTGTCGTGAAAGAACGGAACAGAGATCTGCGAAGCCGGATCGCCGCAAAGTTCCTGCATCATTTTTACCTGGTCTGCCAGAACCTGCGGGATCCTTCCCTGGTAGAGGAATACAAATCCTTAAGCATGATGAAGGGACGGCAGATCCATGTGATCAGAGGAGAGGAACGGATACCGGCCGTTGCGGAGGATATTGATGAAGAGTGCCGGCTGGTGGTCCGGTATGAGGATGGCAGGAGAGAAGTCCTGTCTTCCGGAGAGGTAAGCATTCGGTTCATGGAAGCATGACCGGAAAGGAAAAGGAGAACGATTTTGAACAGAAGATCAAAAGTTCTGGATCTTGTATATATGGCAGTCGGCGCGGTGTTGATCACGGTTTGCTCCTGGATCAGCATTCCGGCGAATATCCCGTTTACCCTGCAGACATTCGGCGTATTTTTTGTGCTGGGACTGCTGGGCGGCAGAAGGGGGACCATATCGGTTCTGGTCTATATCCTGCTGGGCGCAGTGGGAATTCCTGTTTTCTCCGGGTTTACGGGCGGGATCGGAAAACTGCTTGGTATGACAGGCGGCTATATCATCGGTTTCCTTTTTATGGGCGGTATTTACTGGGCCGCGGAAAAAATGTTTGGAAAGAAATTGCTTGTCCGGATCATTTCCATGCTGCTGGGAAATCTTGTGTGTTATACTTTCGGGACAGCCTGGTTTATGATCGTTTATGCCGGGCAGACCGGCCCCATCACGCTGGGGGCGGCATTGGGAATGTGCATCCTGCCGTTCATCCTGCCGGATCTTGCCAAAATGGCTCTGGCGATCTTTCTGTCGGACCGGATGAAACGGCTCCTTCATTTATAAAAAAGGACTGGTCAAATGCAGGAATATCTGCTAGTATATGTCCTGCGGCTTTCCGCAAAAGATGTTTTTCTTGCCTAACCATCTTTTATAAAAAACAAGGAGTAATTAAATATGTACCATCGTCTGACTCGAGAGATCCAAGAGTGGAAAACACTGTTAAGAAGTGTGCCTTCCCTGTTCCTTACCTTATTTGCCGCATCGGTTGTGATCATGAACCTGCTGGCCAATAAAAGCATCAACCTTCCATGGGACTGGCTTGCACTGGACTGCGGCATTATCGTTTCCTGGGTCTCTTTTTTATGTATGGACATCGCGGCAAAGCATTTCGGCCCGAAAGCCGCGACCCGTCTTTCCCTGACAGCCGTGTTTGTCAATCTGCTGGTCTGTCTCGTGCTGTTTATCGCCAGCCTGATCTCCGGAATGTGGGGAGAAGCTTATGTGGATGGAAGCGAAGAACTGATCTGTAATGCCCTGGATCGCACGATCGGCGGTACCTGGTATGTGCTTCTGGGAAGCACCATCGCATTTATCGTTTCCGCCGTAGTCAATAATTTTCTGAACTATGCAGTGGGCAAGCTGTTCCGGAAACATCCGGATGGGTTTGCCGCTTATGCATGCCGTTCCTATGTCTCCACTGCCATTGCCCAGTTTGCGGACAATCTGGTCTTTGCCCTTCTGGTGAGCCATTTCTTCTTTGGCTGGACCATGCTTCAATGTATCACCTGTGCCATTACCGGCATGATCGTGGAACTTCTGTGCGAAGTGATCTTTTCCCCGATCGGCTACAGAGTGAGCAGAAAATGGAAAACAGAACAAGTCGGAAAAACGTATTTTGAACTGGTGGGACAGGCATAAGGCCGGCAAAAAAGCTCCCGGAGAATGGAGGACAACATGAAGGTACTGATCACAGGAACGAGCCGCGGGATCGGAAAGGCCATTGCGCAGCGGTTTCTGGAACAAGGGCATACGGTCATTGGAATGGACAGAGAACCTGCTTCGATCACAGCGCCCGGCTACTGCCATCTGGTGCTGGATATCCTTGAGGACTGCCTTCCGGATCTTGAGGATGTCAATATCCTGATCAACAATGCCGGTGTCCAGAATACCGGAATGGATATCGACGTTAATCTGAAGGGCACGATCCGCATCACAGAAAAATACGGCATTCAGCCGAAGATCAAGAGCATCCTGTTCCTTGCTTCTGCCAGCGCTTCCACAGGTGCGGAGTTTCCGGAATACGCTGCCAGCAAAGGTGGCGTCGTAGCTTATATGAAGAATACGGCGCAGCGGATCGCATCTTTCGGGGCGACTGCGAACAGTCTGTCTCCGGGCGGCGTGATCACGGAGCTGAACGATCATATCCTGAAGGACCCGGAACTATGGGATGCGGTCCTTAAGGAAACGCTTCTGTCCAAATGGATGACTCTGGAGGAAGTTGCCGACTGGGCGTATTTTATGACCGTGACCAATCAGTCCATGACAGCCCAGGATGTTTTAGTGGATAACGGAGAAGCTGCCAGATTCAATTTTATCTGGTAGGGTGCCTTATAAAAGCAAAAGACCTTACAGCGAAAAGGGATGCATTCTATGCTGTAAGGTCTTTTTTTATGGAAGGAACAGAAAGAGACTGTCTTGATTTGTGCATCTGTTACAGCAAAATATTGTAACAATTAACTAATATGCACATACAACATTTGTTGACTTCTGTACAATATTGACATATCATGAGTAAGAAATAGGTGTTTTAGCACGGAAACAGTCAACATTTTTAAAGGAGGAAATCATTATGAAAAAACTCATTGCTTTGATCCTTGTTGCTGCAATGATGCTCACTCTTTTCGGCGTGACGGCTGCTTCGGCAGATGACAAGGTCTATGAGTTCACGTTGTCCATGCATGATCCCAAGACGACTGCAAACGCGATCTATATCCAGTCTTGGATCGATGCTATTGATGAGGCTACAGAAGGGCATGTAAAGATTACATTATATGATAATTCAACCCTGTCTGCTGCGACAGACATTGGCGACAATGTCAAAGCCGGTGCTGTGGATATCGGCTGGCTGTACACTTCTTTTTACGCAGGTCAGTTCCCGCTGACAGATGTGATCAATATGCCGATGCAGGGATTCGGCGATCCGATCGTCAGCACCAAGGTCCTCTGGGATCTGATGGATAAATATGA
>JAFRKZ010000104.1 GCA_017431485.1 Parasporobacterium sp.
CCGATCTCGCTTGCCGCAAAGCTTACCAATGTGTTTTTGGCAGGCTTTTTTATCGCTTTTCCGATACGCTCCAGGATCACAAGACCGCAGGCCCAAATCCAGCCATGTTCAGGTACGAGTGCCAGTGCAGGAATCGCCAGAGCCTGTATTACATAGCCTGTGATAACAAATGTCCAGTATTTCTTCGTTTTATCTGCTATAAATCCGGATATGAGCCTTAGTGAATACCCGCACAATTCTCCTATACCGGACACAAATCCGATGGTTTCAGCGGATGCCCCTGCGAGGTTCAGATATTCGCCCAATATGCTTCTGGCGCCTTCATGAGTCATGTCCGAAAACAGACTTACGATTCCCATCAGGGTTATAAATATTATGGCGCCAGACAAAGCCCTTTTTTTATCCATGTTCTACTCCACTAATCCCGATTTGTCATCGTCTATAAAACTGGAATATAATATGCATTCATTCTAACATAACGCTTGACGAAATTCACGGAATTATATATAGTCAAAACGAGCTGAACAATGGATATTTAACCACCATTCAGCTCGTAATTATCTTAGGATATCTCATTTACAGGAAAACTTTCACACACTCATAAAAACAGGAAGGAACAAGTGTATTCATGTTAGATCAATCATATTATGACAAGACAGATGAGATCATCGCTGTCTATGGCAGAAAACCATCATCCCTCATTCCCATTATGCATGATATCCAGGATACCTACCGGTATCTTCCGGGAGAACTGCTGACCTATGTGGCAGGACAGATTGGGATCACGGAGGCAAAAGCATACAGCGTAGCTACATTTTATGAGAATTTTTCCTTTGAACCAAAGGGTAAATATGTGATCAAAGTATGTGACGGAACAGCCTGCCATGTACGGAAATCCACCCCTGTCCGGGAATATCTTTGCAAGGAACTGAAGCTTGATGACAATAAACATACAACAGACGATCTGATGTTCACTGTGGAAACGGTCTCCTGCCTGGGAGCCTGCGGCCTTGCGCCGGCCCTGATGGTAAATGATGCTGTTTATTCCAAGATGACGCCGGAGAAAGCGGCGGATATGCTGCAGGATCTGCGCGGCAGAGAGCAGAAGGAGCAGGAAGGAGGCAGTGAAGAATGAGACTGGAAAGCAGAGCACAGGCCATTGCATACCGTGATCAGTGTCTGGAGAATATCGCACAGGAAACCTGCCGCATTCTGATCTGCGGCGGAACCGGATGTCTGGCAGGCGGAGCCGGCGTTTTATATCAGAAGTTTATGAAACTGGTAGAGGGAACCGATACAAGGGTACAGATCGGAGCGGAGATTGCTCACCTCGGAGTCCATAAGAGTGGCTGCCACGGATTCTGTGAAATGGGACCGTTGGTGCGGATCGAACCGTATCATTTTCTTTATCTGAAGGTACAGCCGGAGGATTGTGAGGAAATATTCCGGGAGACGGTCCTGGGCGGAAGACCGGTGGAACGGCTCATGTATCACCAGGAAGACAAAATCTATCCGACGCAGGAAGAGATCCCGTTTTATGCTAGACAGACCCGTGTGGTACTGGAACATTGCGGGCATATAGATGCGGAACATATTGATGCCGCGATAGCTGCCGGGGCGTATGAAGCGTTTGCCAAAGCCTTGTTTACCATGACATCGGAGGAGATCATAAAGGTTGTCTCGGATTCGGGCCTTCGAGGCAGAGGCGGCGCAGGGTTTCCCACTGGAAAAAAATGGAGCCAGGTAGCCCGACAGGCCGAAAAGACACGCTATGTCGTATGTAACGGCGATGAAGGGGATCCCGGCGCCTTTATGGACCGCAGCATTATGGAAGGCGATCCCCACAGGATGATCGAAGGCATGATGATCGCAGCTGTCGCTACCGGGGCGCAGGAAGGCTATATCTATGTTCGCGCCGAGTATCCCCTTGCCGTAGAACGTCTGAAAATGGCTATCGCCCAGGCAGAAGAACTGGGTATGCTGGGAGACCATATCCTGGGTACGGATTTCAGCTTCCATCTGCATATCAATCGGGGAGCAGGTGCATTTGTCTGCGGCGAAGGCAGCGCTCTGACTGGCTCCATTGAAGGCAACCGCGGAATGCCCCGTGTCAAACCTCCCAGAACCGTAGAGCAGGGACTCTGGGGAAAACCGACGGTGTTGAATAATGTGGAAACCTATGCCAATGTCCCCATGATCATCATGAGAGGTGCGGAATGGTTCCGAAGCATCGGTACCGAAGGGTCTCCGGGAACCAAAGCATTTGCCCTGACCGGAAATGTCTGTAATACAGGTCTGATCGAAGTTCCGATGGGAACAACCCTGAGGGAAATCGTCTTTGATATCGGCGGAGGCATCAAAGACGGCGGAACCTTCAAAGCAGTCCAGACCGGCGGACCTTCCGGCGGGTGCCTGACGAAGGAACATCTGGACGAACCGCTGGATTTTGAATCGATCAAGAAATTCGGCTCGATCATCGGTTCCGGAGGACTGGTGGTTATGGATAACCATACCTGCATGGTGGAGGTTGCCAGGTTCTTTATGAGTTTTACGCAGCGGGAATCCTGCGGCAAATGTGTCCCGTGCCGGGAAGGGACCAAGAGGATGCTGGAAATCCTCGAACGGATCGTGGCCGGAAAAGGGGAAGAAGATGATCTGTATATGCTGGATGAGATCGGCAATATGATCAAAAATATGGCTCTTTGCGGTCTGGGAAAAAGCGCGCCCCTGCCTGTCCTGAGTACCATGAGGTACTTCCGGGAGGAGTATGAGGAGCACATTTTCCAGCATAAATGCCGGGCACATGTCTGTACGGCTATGCAGAAATATGTCATTGATCCGGATCTGTGCAAGGGATGTACCAAATGTGCCCGCAACTGTCCGGTGGGAGCTATTTCAGGCAAAGTTAAGGAACCTCATAGAATTGACAGTGATAAATGCATTAAATGCGGCGCCTGCATGAGTTCCTGCAATTTCAAGGCGATATCGGTGGAAGCATAAGGAGGAATTACAATGGGAAAAATCATAATTGACGGCATGGAAGTCGAATTTACCAATGAAAAAAATCTCCTTACCATCATCAAGAAAGCCGGTATCGATATTCCGACGCTGTGCTACATCGATGAATTGTCTACAGTGGGAGACTGCCGGATGTGTACCGTGGAAGATGATAAAGGCCGTATGTTTGCTTCCTGCTCGGAAGAGCCCCGTGACGGTATGGTGATCTTTACCAATACCAGAAGATTGAGAAAATACAGGAAGCTGATCATCGAACTTCTGCTGGCAGCTCACTGCCAGGATTGCAACACCTGCTCAAAGAACGGTGACTGCAGGCTGCAGCATATGGCCAGGCGTTATGGCATCATGAATGTGCGATTCTCCGATTACAGGGAGAGGCTTCCGCAGGATCACAGTTCTCCTTCCATCATTCGGGATCCCAACAAATGTATTCTTTGCGGCAATTGCGTCCGCGTCTGCGAAGAATTGGAAGGGATCGGCGCCATCAATTTTTCAAAAAGAGGCTCGGAAGCCAGAGTAACGCCGGCGTTTGGCAAATCCATTGCGGAAACAGATTGTGTAGGATGCGGTCAGTGCAGGGTCTTTTGCCCGACCGGAGCGATCTCGATCCATCATCATAGATCCTGGGTCTGGGATGCCTTGGAAGATCCTGAGCTCAGGGTAGTGGCACAGGTCGCTCCTGCAGTCCGTGTTGCTCTGGGAGATGCCTTTGAAATTCCGGAGGGCGAAAATGTAATGGGACGGATCGTAAATGTCCTGCACAGGATGGGGTTCGATGAGGTGTATGATACCACCTATGGAGCGGATCTGACCATCGTGGAGGAAACGAAAGAATTTCTGGAAAGAATCGAATCCGGGAAGAATCTGCCGCTGCTTACCTCCTGCTGTCCGGCCTGGGTTAAATTTGTCGGGGAACAGTTCCCTGAATTTATAGACAATGTTTCCACCTGCCGTTCTCCTCAGGGAATGCAGTCAGCGACCGTGAAAGAATACTTCCGGGATCCGGCGAACAATCCGGACGGCAGAAAAACCGTCATGGTTTCCATTATGCCCTGCACGGCCAAAAAAATGGAAAAGGAACGGGAAAACAGCTATACAAGAGGAGAAAAAGATACGGATTATGTCATCACTTCCATGGAGCTGATCGAAATGATCACGACATCCGGTATTGATTTCAAAAACCTGGATCCGGAAGCATCGGATATTCCGTTTGGATTTGGATCGGGCGGCGGTGTTATTTTCGGCGTATCAGGCGGTGTTACGGAAGCGGTACTGAGGAATCTCACTGAAGGGCACAGCAAAGAAGTCCTGCATAATATTGTAATCAGCGGCGTCCGCTCCGATTCTGCGGTTCGGGAGTTTACCGTAAACTACAAGGGAACCGACCTGAATATCTGCGTTGTCAGCGGACTTGCAAAAGCCCGTCAGATCATGGAACAGGTAAGGTCCGGAGAAAAGAAGTTCCACTTTATAGAAGTCATGGCATGCCCCGGTGGATGTATCATGGGCGGAGGACAGCCGATCAAGATCGGACGTCCGCATGTACAGAACAGGCAGGAAGGCATTTATCGTTCAGACAAGATGGCTTCGGTGAAAAAATGCGGAGACAATCCGATGGTGCTCTCCCTGTATGGTGGTTTCCTGAAGGGAAAAGAACACCTGCTGTTGCATAACAGCAAATTCTGCGCCAAGAATTTCCGCTAGGCAAAAAAACATCAGGAATATATAAAAAGGGGCTTGTCAGTTTTATGGCAAGTCTTTTTTTATAATGTCCCTGCTGCATTCCAGCTGGGAGATGAGTTTTTCATAAAACAGGATATAAAAGGAAAGCCGGGATTTCCACAGGTCTTCAGCGGCCTGTGTGCCCATTTCCATGTTTTTCAATTCCTGCAGTCTGGTAAGCCTCTTTGATGCATATTCCAGTTTTTCTTCGAACTCCATTTCAAGGAAACTGTCTTTGCAAAGGGTTTCATGAATGCGATAGGCGTCAAACCGGTCTATATTATCCGCATCGCCGACGGATAAAGCAAAGGCAGTCCGTTCTCCTTCAAAGTCCGCTTTATCGTCCACATGGATCGCAATCCCGTAGCAGATATCATTGATGCGGTCTTCTGTCATCCCCAGTTCTTTTAAAAACGGGCGTGCGATCACTGCTGAACGCCGTCCATGCTCCTGCCAGCCATCTTCTCCAAAATCCTCGCAATAGGAGATATCGTGGAGCAGACAGGCAATCGTCAATTCTGTTTCATCGAAACCTTCCTGCAGTGCAATCTGCCTTCCGATATTCGCCACTCTGTATGTATGCTCTATCCGGTAGGCTTTGGCATCCGGATGCAGATTAAGATAGGACGCTGCGTCAAATCTGCTGCGTAAAAACTGTTCTGTTTTTGTGATCCATTCCTGATTCAGCATTTCTATGATCCTCCTGTTTGTCGGCATGACTTATTATAAGGCAGTCCGATCGGACTTTGCAATCTCTTGCCTATCTGAATTACGGGGAACATTCCCGATGGTGGTGTCTTTGCTGCGATCCGTACCATAAGGGTTTTACATAGTTGGTGGAATTTTGAAATTGACACAGTACCGGAACTATAATAAGGTTCTAAATGAAGGCACTGTGTCAATTTTGCTTTAGGAGGAAATATCGTGAAATATACAAAACTGGGGAAATCAGATCTGGTCGTTTCCCGTATTTGCATGGGCTGCATGGGATTTGGTGACCCGGGGCAGGGTCAGCATGCCTGGACGCTGGATGAAGAACATTCCAGGGAGATCATTAAACATGGACTTGAGATGGGGATCAATTTCTTTGATACGGCCATTGCATATCAGAGCGGAACCAGTGAACAGTATGTAGGCCGCGCACTGCGGGAGTTTGCCTCCAGAGATCAGGTGGTGGTGGCTACTAAATTTCTGCCCCGCACCCAGGAAGAGATCGAGAACCATATCACCGGGCAGCAGCATATTGAGCATATGATCAACAAAAGCCTGCAGAACCTTGGGATGGATCATGTGGATCTTTATATCTATCATATGTGGGATTGGCAGACGCCTTTAGCGGATATTCTGGAAGGACTGGATCGGGTGGTAAAGGCAGGCAAAGCACGGTACATCGGTATCTCCAACTGTTTTGCCTGGCAGCTGGCCAAAGCCAATGCACTTGCCGAAAAGGAAGGCTGGGCGAAATTTATTTCCATACAGGGACACTACAATCTGATCTTCCGGGAAGAAGAACGGGAGATGGTTCCCTACTGCAGGGAAGAAGAGATTGCCCTGACGCCCTACAGCGCTCTGGCCTCCGGCAGACTCTCCAGAAAACCCGGCGAGACCTCACAGCGTTTGGAAAAGGATGCATTTGCCAAATTCAAATACGATGCGACAGCAAAGCAGGACGGCGTGATCATAGACCGTGTAGCTCAGATCGCTGAGAAACGCGGCGTGACCATGACAGAAGTGTCTCTGGCCTGGCTTCTGACCAAAGTCGCTGCTCCGGTTGTCGGCGCGACCAAGTTCCATCATGTGGAAGGGGCGGTCAAAGCAACGGAACTGGAACTTACGGAAGAAGAGATCCATTATCTGGAAGATCCTTACGTACCCCACAACCTGGCCGGCGTAATGGCACAGAACAGACCGGCAGATGCAAAAGAAAAGCATGTCTGGCCTGCAGGGAATCAGAAGATCTGATAAAGGCGGAAAGCGTATATGCAAGTAATCAGTCGCTTAATTGAACCGGAAAACACGCTGCCAAAAGCGCGGCAGATCTTTTCCAACAAGGCTTTAAGGGCCATGATCATCCCATTGCTGATCGAGCAGCTGCTGCAGATGATCGTTGGCATCGCGGATACGCTGATGGTCAGCTATGCGGGCGAGGCTACTGTGTCCGGCGTTTCCCTGGACACCATGGTGTATACCATATTCATTTATCTGTTTACCGCCATAGCCACCGGCGGTGCGGTGGTGGTATCCCAATACCTGGGGAGCGGCGATAAGAAGAAAGCAGACCTTGCGGCGTCGCAGATCTACCACATGGCAGGCATCGTTTCGCTGGTGTGCATGGCATTGATGCTGGTGCTTGGAAGAAGCATCCTGTCCCTGCTGTATCCCTCGGTGGAACCGGAGGTTATGGAAGCCTGCCGCACGTACCTGTGGATCGTTACCTTGTCCTTCCCGGCAAATGCCCTCTACAATGCGGGCGCAGCGCTTTACCGTTCCATGGGCCGCACACGTACGACCATGATGGTCTCCATTGCCATGAACCTGATCAATGTTGCGGGCAACGCAGTAGGTATCTTCGTTCTGCACGCAGGGGCAGCGGGTGTGGCATGGCCTACGACACTGTCCTGGTGGTTCGCTGCCATCGTCATGACGATCCTGTGCATGAACCGTCAATCCCAGGTGACGCTCCATCTCGGGATGGCACTGAAAACCAGCCGGGAAATGATCCGCCGGATCACCCGCATTGCATTTCCCAGTGCGGTGGAAAACACGCTGTTTCAGCTGGCAAAGGTGGTGCTTGGCGCATTGATCGCCACCTTTGGTACTTCTCAGATCGCTGCTAACGGCATCGGGCAGACGCTATGGTCGCTGGCAGCCTGCATGTGTGTCTCCATGAATCCGGTATTTATTACTGTGATCGGCCAGTGTATGGGAGCCGGTGATACGGAAGCGGCAGATTGGTATATGAAAAAGCTGGTGCGTTTATCGCTTCTGCTGGCTGTATTGTGGAATGCGCTGGTGCTGGCGCTGGTACCTGCCATTTTGCCTCTTTACAGCATCACTTCCGAGACCAGGCATCTAGTGTTCGTCATTGTCATCATCCACAACACCTTTGCCGCCTTTGTGCAGCCATTCGCTATGCCGCTGTCCTCAGGCCTCAGAGCCTCAGGCGACGTGAAGTTCGCCATGTGGTCATCCCTGTTTGCAACTGTGGTGTGCCGTACGCTGTTTTCCTTTGTATTCGGTCTGTGGATGGGCATGGGAGTTGTGGGCATTGCGCTGGCCATGGGCCTGGACTGGTGTATCAAGGCAGGGCTGGATATCTGGCGATGGAAGAAAGGGACCTGGAAGACATTCAAGATTATATAACCAATCCTCGGAGGAGTTCAGATGGAATCGTTCAATGAATTTATGAAACAGCCATGGGCGCCGTTTTTGGTGATGGCTGTCATCGTAGTGATCGTTGTGGTGATCCGTATCATCAGGAATCTGAAAAAGAAATGAATGCTGCGGTGGCAGCAAAATGTGGAATCCAAGGGAATGGAATAATTGATCAGGAAATAGAGGAGGCATGATGATAATCGGCAGCGGAGATTTCAGATACGAACTGGCAGAGGACCGGGGCAGCAGATCTGTACGCAGATTTCTTCGGATCTAAAAGAAATAACGCCGAAAGAGCCTTTTGCTTATCAGATTTTAGGTGGATTTTAATATTGTCCGTTATATTCGGACAGAAACCTGATGATAGGAAAGGAGATTTTGGCATGAAGAAGAAACATCTGGCCGAGATCGGTTATATCTTTTTGCTGACTGCATTTACCATATATCTGATCCTGGATACCTTTGTGATCAGCAGCGCATTTCAGGAAAATGCAGTCCAGATGAATACGGCAATCTTTAC
>JAFRKZ010000105.1 GCA_017431485.1 Parasporobacterium sp.
AACCTGGTCATCTGATTGATTACTACTTTCATAATTCAAACTCCTTTCTTTCCTTTCGGGATCTTTTTGATTCCTAAAGGTCAGCAAATATTAATTCTATGATCATCTGCCCTTAAGCAGCGAACATACCTGATAATCCTTTCCGGCGAACACAGGGATCTGATCCCGGAAGATCCTTCCGGAATAGGCTTCATGGGGAAACTTAACAAAATGTTCCGGGGCGCCTGGTTTTTGAACGACCTGATACAAGGGATCTGCGATCACCGTATCTGCCGACCGCATCACCCGGATCAGATCCTGTTCGGCAATTCCTTCATCCGGATCCGGCGAGAAAGCAAAGGCTTTTTGACCGTACTTTTCTGTTTCGGGCAATGCATTCAAGGCATATGCAAGAGACCTGGAAAAGACCTCTTCTCCGATCACAACGATTCCCTGTGGGATAGTTCCCTCTTCTCCTGAGCATGAAATATCAGCGAACGGGTTACGGTCCAAACCGTCGTCCAGTGTTTCCATGACAGCCTGAAGCAAAGTCTGCGCTGCCGCTTCTCCGACAGGAAGGCCTTCCACAAAAGGCATTCCGCTTTGTTTTTTCATATATCGGGCTGCTTTTCTACCGGCAGATGAGACGACCACATTGCAGCCTGCCCGGTAGGCATGGACAAGCTGTTCAAAAGTATCCCCCATAGCCATGCAGGCGTTGATCTCAAACCCTGCCTCTTCAAATGTTTTCCGCAAAGCTTCCACATTGCCGTTGATAGAAAAATCCAGCGGCGTTACACCCAGCAGATTGATCTTTTTTTCTTTTTTCCTTTGGTATTCCGAAGGATCGCAGAACCGTTCCGTAAAAGAACGGAACGCCAGATCAGCACCGCTCACATAAGACCGCAATCCGTCTGTGGGGACCGGAAGCACCGGTATGCCGCATTTTTCTTCGATCAGATGTGCTACGCCTTTATAATCAAATGCGATGATATGTGGGATCGATGCTCCGCACAGGGTAATGAACCGGGGATGAAGATCCCTGGCCGCCTGCACCACATCTTTGATCAGGACCGTATCATCTCCCATGACCGCTGTGATCTCATCCAGACCTGACACGAACATCAGACTGTCAGAATCATACCAACGAGGCTCATCATGGGTCGTATAGGTAGAATTGCATCCGGAGGGATCATGAAGGACTGTCATGCCTCCGAGTTCATACATGGCAGAACACACCCCTGATACATCGGCTGTATAGGTGCAGGTAAAAACATGTGTCTGATAATCCTTTTTCATCCGCAGCTGCACCCCCATCCTTTGATCTGCACCAGTTGTTTCATCGGTTTTGTCTCCATCGCGGCTTCCCTTATCAGTCCCATCAGACGGCGGATCCCCAGGTAT
Source organism: Parasporobacterium sp. (assembly GCA_017431485.1). Taxonomy (GTDB): domain Bacteria; phylum Bacillota; class Clostridia; order Lachnospirales; family Lachnospiraceae; genus RGIG5612. Next base: position 1,384 of record JAFRKZ010000105.1, read on the forward strand.
CCGTACATTCCGTCATTTTCCACGATATTGACAAAATGATCGGTATCATTGAAATAAGCGCTTTTCTGGCCGATGGCAACGATCTTTCCTTCGTGTCCCCGCTTCATCTGACGGATGTTCCATCCCAGAGACTGGTAGATCTTCAGTTCCGGCAGGGATGCTTTCAGCTGATCGAAGATCTCCCTGGATTCCGTAAAGACATCGATAAAAACGGACTCCACCCGGAATCCTTTCTGATGCAGGAAAAGCGCCAACTCCAAAGGACAATCCACGGCGGTATAGTCCAGAGATACCGGTGTATCACCAAGTATCGTCCTCGTCTTTTCGATCTCTTCCTCCGTTCGCTTACGCTCTGCCCTGATCTCCTCTTCACCGATCCCGGGAATTCCCAGAGTAACGGCTGCTTTTGCCATGTCCTCATCGATCTTTTCATACAGATACCCGCAGTGCATCGGGATCCACTCCTGTCCCAGCCGGATCTTCATATCCTTTGCTGCTCTGGCTGCTGTTTTATGAAAGGTAAAGTTGACGCAGGAAGCAGCCATTTCCAGAAATTCGTCATAATCTTTGCAGGTATTAAGGTCCATAACCCTGATCCCGGCAGTTTCCAGCATCCGGTTCAGATCACTGTAAGGTCCATAGGGAAAACAGTTTCCCACCAGATTCACCTGATCCGGTTTCTTTTCCGCCGGTTTAAGCAGCCTGTGGATCTGCCTCCACAGAGAAGGAACCGCAGGAGCTGTTCTTCTCATGATCGGATCCATATAGCAGTCTATAAAATCGATATCCGGATACTCTTTTCGAAGGATCTTATAGATCCTCTGATAATTGACCGCCATAAAATGATGGATACAGCTGGTATAGATCAGCATTGCCCTGGGCCGTGTTGGCAGTTCTTCCAGGATCCTTTTTGTCCCGCGATAAAGAGCCTCCTCCATATCTCCTTCCAGGATATTATCCTCTCCTACGGTGATGGTCGACAGTCTGTCCATAGCCCCCAGTTCAGCGGTCGTCAGCACAACGCCTCTGAGGCAGCTGGTGGGACAGACAAAGACTTCATGGGACTGTGGGACCAGGGTCCCGATATGAACGATATTCCAGACGCCGCGTACAGGAGACGCATAGGACAGTCCGATATCCGCATTGTATTCATATTCGATCTCTTTCAGCAGCTGGTATTCCTTCATGATACAGCTTCCTCCCGGATCATTTTTTCCGCCAGCATACGGATCTGCTGCGCAAAAGAACAGTCCGGATATGCTTCCATGACCGTCATATTCCGGTCCTGTGCCTCCGATACCAGGTTCTCTCTGGGAAGATCTGCCAGGATCTGTGTATGAAGCTCCTGTGCCAGTTCTTCTACTTTTTTGCGCTCGTCCGGAACATTTCTTCTGTTCAGGATCAGTCCGCCGAGATGGGCATATCCGCGTTCCCGGAAATTATCCACTGCCATAGCGATATTGGCTGCCGCATAAATAGACATGTTCTCGCCGGAGGTTACGATGAACACTTTCTCGGCATACCCTTCCCGGATCGGCATGGCAAATCCGCCGCAGACGACATCGCCGAGAACATCATACAGAATAAGGTCCGGTTTCAGGATCTCAAAGGCATCCCTTTCTTCCAGCGCTTCAAATGCAGCCGCGATCCCGCGTCCGGCACAGCCAAGTCCCGGTGTGGGGCCTCCTGCTTCCGCGCACCAGATTCCCTTGTATCCGGTGACCAGCAGATCGGAAAGCTGTGCTCCTGCTCTTTTTTCCCGCAGCACATCCAGCATGGTCGGGATCCTTTTTCCGCCGTGCAGATACAGCGTGGAGTCCGCCTTCGGGTCACATCCGATCTGCATGACTTTCATTCCCATGTCTGCGAAAGCGCAGGACAGTGCCGCACAGGTTGTGGATTTTCCGATCCCGCCTTTTCCATATACCGCAAATCGATACATCACATTCTCCTTATAAAAAACTGCCGGAA
>JAFRKZ010000106.1 GCA_017431485.1 Parasporobacterium sp.
ACTCTCCAGGATGATCTTCATCATGGCATTGAGGTCCGCCAGCATCGCAAGGAACACCTCCTCCCCGCAGCCTTCAAACTTCGGGATCCCGGGATCCTTCTTTCCGGAACCGGCCGCTTCTGACATGATGTTTTTCATCTTTCCGTCAACGTGGTTCATATAATCAGGGTTCTGAAGCTTCATGTTGATTCCGGTCTCTGGATCCAGTTCGATCATACCGAACATCGGCGTCATGTTTCCGGATCCCCCGCCGTCCCCGAAGAGTTCAGAGAGAAACGCAGCCAGGATCTCCTCGCCGGCAGGATCATCCCTGAACCGTTCTTTTCCGGGGATGAAAGGGGTCTTCCTTCTGCCGGAAGCCTTCCTCTTGTCCCTGCAATCCACCCTGTCTTTTCCCCTGTTTCCCATACGGTTTTTCTTGTTTGTTCTCATTTCTTGTCCTTTCCGGCAGCACGATTTCCGCCGCCATATACTGTCTTTTCAGCAACTGTTCAAAGCAGAAGGGATGCTTTTTCATTCCTCCTGCACCGCCACCACAACCATCCGGCCGTTTTGGTGGCTGTATTCACAGGTCGATAACGTAAGAAGCCGCTGTCTGTAAACGGCGGTCTTTGTCAGCTCATACAGGGAGCGTTCCTTACACTCCCGTATGAAGGTTTCATATTCTTTCCGGTTTTCCGCCTTGATGAATCCGTAGAAAAGGAAATCATTCCCGGTATAGACCGGAACTGCAAACGCCGCGATTACCCGGTAATACTCCGCGCCGTGCAGCGTCTGCATTTCGATCCGATCATGTGTTTTCCCGAATTCCGGATCCTTGTAGGCATCCAGCCCGGCAAACATGGAGCCGTTATTCATGTGGTGACCGTAAAGGATCAGGTTGTCGCTTTCCTCCGGGTCGCAGTAATCTGACAGATAAATGCTGCCGGCATAGGCATAATCCCCATAGAAATCCCTCTTCAGGTAGTAGTCCTTTTCCTCCGGATGGTACAGGACCGGGTAATCGATCTGCGTGTCCGGAATCCGGATCCAGTAAATGCAGTCCGGGTTTTCTTCGTGAAGAGCAAGCAGGCCCTCGTCAATCACAATCTCTTCTGTTTCATCCTCAGCCGTATCTTCCGAAGTACTCCCAACGGACTGCCCGTTACCGCCGGTCTCTTTGTCTTTACCGTCATCCCTTTCCCTCTCATGGATCTGTTTCAGGTGCTCATGCATCCTGTGTTCTTTCCGGTAATCCCCATACATCCCCATCAGGAAATAAATGGCGATGCTGATCAGGATCACCGAAATAATCAGCAGGATCCCCTGCAGGAATCTCCTCATGTGTTTCCTCCGTTTTTCCGATCCGGTATGACAACCGGCTCAAAATCATCATCGTCATCAGCCGGCGGGATCACCCTTTTCCCGGGATGTTCTTCATCCAGGGGCTCCTCCGGGATATCCGCATCCAGCCAGTAATCCTCATCCTCCAGTTTCCCCGGCGTCCAGACAAACGACTTTTTGGTTCTCGGATCCGTAATGCCGGTCTCCTGATCTTCCGAAGGAATGACCGGGCTTTCTTCCCTGTCAGAAGAATCTTTTATCGGATCCTCCATTTCCAGGAACGGTTCTACCGTCAGCTTTGCCGGTTCCCATGCATCCAGCCTCCTCTGGAATGCGGCGATCGCTTCCGCTTCCTTTGCTTCTTCCGCCTTCCGTTTTTCTACCTCTTCCGGCTTCGTCGTCATCAAAGAATAGAGCTTCAGGTTTTTATTGAACCGGTCCTTGAACGGGATTATGATGTTCCCGTAGAAGAGAAGCCCCTCACCTTCCCCGCTGTTGGTCACATAGGAGAGCTGGTACGGAGAGATATTCAGCTGCTTCGCCAGAATCTGCCGGTCGCCGGAAGCCTGGTTGAGCATATAGATGAAATCGCTGTTTTCAAAGATGTTCTCGATCTCCCGGGAGGCCAGCAGGTCTTTGATATTCTGCGTAATTCCTGTCGGGATGCCGCCCCATTTACGGAAGCGCTTCCAGATCTCCACCGAGTACGCCGCCGTCTGCTCCTCCTTCAGGAGAAGGTGGAACTCATCCACATAGTAACGGGTGGACTTATGGGAAAACCGGTTTAAAGTCACGCGGTTCCACACCTGATCCTGCACGATCAGCATGCCCAGTTTCTTCAGCTGTTTCCCCAGGTCCTTGATGTCGAAACACACGATCCGGTTATCCAGCTGCACGTTCGTCCGGTGGTTGAATACCTTCAGAGAACCGTTGACGTAAATTTCCAGTGCCGTCGCGATCCGCTGCGCCTGCACTTCGGTCTGGGCCCGGAGCGTGGTGTACAGATCCCCCAGGACCGGCATATTTTCCGGAACCGGGTTTTCAAAGTACTTCTGGTAAACAATCGGCAGGCACCGGTCGATGACCGACTTTTCCTCCGCCTCGATGCCGTTCCGGCTTCCCATGATCAGCTCACAGAGCGAAAGGATGAAATCCGATTTGAAACCCAGCGGGTTATCGTCATCGGAATAATCCAGGTTGATGTCCATGGGATTGATATAATCATGGCTGGTCGGCGCGATATGGATCACCTGCCCGCCCAGTGCATGCACCAGCGGGTAATACTCACCTTCCGGGTCGCATATGATCACGTCGTCCTTCGTGACAAAGAAAACATTGGTGATCTCACGCTTGGCGGAGAAGGATTTGCCGGAGCCCGGCGTGCCGAGGATCAGCCCGTTCGGGTTCTTGAGCTTCTTCCGGTCCACCATGATCATGTTGTTGGAAAGGGCATTCAGCCCGTAATAGAGCGACTCGCCTTCCATGAACAGCTCCTGTGTGGTAAACGGGACGAAGATCGCCGTGGACGTTGTGGTCAGCGCCCGCTTGATCGGGATCTGGTTCAGCCCCAGGGGGATGCTGCTCATCAGCCCCTGCTCCTGCTGGTAATCGAGTCTCCGGAGGACGCAGTTGTATTTCTGCGCGATTCCGGAAGTCTGGAAAATCACATTGTCCAGCTCCTGCCGGCTTTTCGCCGTATTCAGGAACAGCACCGTGACCAGGAACATCCTCTCGTTGCGGGACTGCAGATCTTCCAGCAGCCGTTTGGCCTCATTTCCGTAGGTCATCAGGTCCGACGGGATGAAGTCCATGTCATACCCGGACCGCACCGCCTTTTTCTGTTCCTCGATCTTCATCCGGTTGATGTCCGTCACCTTGCTTTTCACGAGCTTGATCGCCTTCATCTGGTCGATGGACCGGATATGCAGGTTGACCACCAGATTTTTGTCCATATCCAGGAATTCCGCCAGCATCTTGTCTGTCAGCTCCGGGGCCAGGATCTGCAGGTAGCTCACCGCCCCCAGCGTGCCGCCCATCTGGAAATACTTCCCGCTTTTGAAAACAAAGCTGGTCGGTGCCACGAAATCCTTCGTGGACAGCCCCGTCTTCAGCAGCTGGTCATACTGGAAGGAGAAGGGCACCGCCTGTTCCGGATTGAAGGTCTCGTACAGGATCTGCAGGCGCTCCACGCCGTTCAGTGGGTAAGCCCGCACCCCGAGTACCTTGAAGTTATTCAGGATATCCGCCTCGATCCGGTCCAGCTTCGGCCGCGCCTCGTAAATGTTGTCGGCCTCGATCGCGAACGTGATATACTTCGTGCGCATCAGCCCGTTGTTGCCCCGGGAAAGCTGGTCCTTCAGCATCTGGGCGTATTCCATACGTACATCGTCAAATTCATCGTCCTGCGGCTCGATCCGGATCACCTTCTCGAATTCCGTCAGGTTGGTCTTATGGTTGATAAACGACAGCTGGAAATAAATCGTGCTGTCAAAATAATTGAGGAAATCACACCAGTTCTCGAAAATGGCGCTTTTGTCCTCGTTCTGTGCCAGCTGGTAGTTGATATCATAGAAGCGGATGGTCTTGGAATACAGGCGGTCCTGCACCCGGCAGATCCCGTCCCTTCCCATTTCCCGGTAGGGGATGGATTTCTGGGCGGAGATCCGCTTTTCCTTCTCCTTCTTCTTTGACGCTTTCGTCTGCTTCCGG
>JAFRKZ010000002.1 GCA_017431485.1 Parasporobacterium sp.
AGACAGGCACCCCGTCCAGTTCTCCCTGGAACAGGTCGATGTTATACCAGCGGTATCCCATCTGGACGCCGCGGCTGCTCACATAGGTGATCCTGTCGGAAAAACGGTCCCGGACACATCTGTAGAGCGGGGTCACGATCGCAACTTCGATTCCTATCCCCTTAAGGGCAGGCGGCAGAGAAAATGCCACATCAGCAAGGCCCCCGGATTTGCTGAAGGGTGCACATTCACTGGATGCAAATAAGACTTTCATGATATACCTTCTCCCTTTTTTACAAATAATAAATAATATATTATTATACAATCTTTGCGGCTGTTTGACGTAACGAAAATTCAGCCGTTGTTTTGTGTATAATGACCTCGGTCAGCGCTGTCATCCTGTGTGTCCTGGAAGGCACGGATGGCCAGATCCATAAAATTCCGGGCAAATGTGCTCAGGTACCGGCCGGAATGATATCCGATCACCACCGTGCTGCCGGGGGAAGTGAAGGGAAGTACTTCGGCTTTCTCCCGAAGAGCGGTATATTCCTGCCCGCAGACCGTGTAGCGGGAATACAGATAGATCTCAGGTACGACGGTAAGCCCCAGCCCTTCGCAGGCCAGCACATAGGCGGTCTGCATGTTCTGAGTTTCCAGACGGATCCTTGGCGTCAGTTCCGCCCGACGGAACTCCGAATCAACGATGTTCCTGACCCGGTCATTTTGAAGCATCATGATAAAGGGGAGCTCCCGAAAAAGAGTCAGATCGGGGCAGGAGCGGTATTTTTGAAGGATCTCCTGGTAATCTGTCCCGAAATGTTCGGTCAGCAATGCCTTGGAAGCCACAATGTAAAGATTTTCCTTGACAAGATCGATGGTCTGGGCGTCGGCGAAACGGAACGGCTTGAATCCGATCAGCACATCAATGTCCCCGCGCTCTAATGATTCCTCCAGCGCCCGGGTGGAGCCTTCCGTAATGGACAAGGTCACCAGGGGATGCATCCGGACAAATTCCGGCAGCAGTAAAGGCAGGATCGCCTGCCCTCTTGTATGAGTGATGCCTATTCGCAGTTCCCCCCGCTTGTTGTCCGAAATATCCCGGATGATCTTTCCCGTTCGGTCGTAGATCTCCAGGATCTGGCGGGAGGATTTCAGCAGTTCCTTGCCCTCCGCCGTCAGGTGAAAGCCGCGTTTTCTGTCAAAAAGGCGGCACCCAAGTTCCTCCTCCATCCGGAGGATCTGGCCCGAAAGAGCCTGCTGGGAAATGTTCAATTGTTCTGCTGCGCGGGTAATATTCTGCTCTCTGGCTGCGGCCAGGAAATACTCGAGATTCTGGAAGTTCATGGTCTTTTCCCTCCCCGGATATTGGTGAGGATGCATGGCATCCTTCTGAACGCATCCGGGGACCCTGCCGCCCCGGCCCTCCCCGGATATTTAAAACCTAGCACAGCCACTTCCAAAGCACAAGGCGTCACAAGATATTTCTTGTGAAATAATAAGTTGAAGAATTGTGACATCAGTTGTACAATAGGAAAAAATCACAAGGAGGACAATCCGATGAAAAAATTACTTGCAGTCATTCTTTCTGTCACCATGCTCTGCATGATCGCTGTTCCGGCTATGGCGGGTGAAGCAGCTACGACAGACACCAACACCGTAGCAGTCGGCGCAATCGTTATTGCAGCTGATACCGTATCCGAAGATGCGATCTACAATTTCGTATCTACCATCTATGAAAACATGGAAGCGATCACGGAACAGCACGCAAAAGGCGCTGAACTTTCTCTGGAGTTTGCATCCTCCGTTACGGCAGTGCCGTATCATCCGGGTGCAGCTAAATACTTCGAAGAGAAGGGATTCCCTGTTGCAGCAGTGAAGGAAGGCGCCGGCACAGGCACAGCCACCAACCTGACATTCGGTACCGGTTCTGAAACCGGAACATACTATGCATACGGCGGCGTTCTCGGCCAGTTCGTATCCGGCGGCACAGACCTGAGCATCACGGTCGTTTCTTCCACCGGTTCCCAGAACAACATCGAAGAAGTTTCCGCAGGCAACATCCAGTTAGGATTCACACAGTCCGACGTTATGTCCTATGCATTCAACGGCGAGAGACTGTTTGAAGAGCCTGTTACCAATTTCTCCGTTGTCTGCGCTCTTTACATGGAGCAGGTTCAGATCGTTACCACCGATCCTTCGATCCAGTCTGTAGCTGACCTGGCAGGCAAGAAGGTTTCAATCGGCGCTTCAGGCTCCGGTGTTTACTTCAACGCCATCGACTGCCTGGATGCTTACGGCCTGACCGAAGATGACATCGACCCGATCTACCAGGGATTCTCAGATTCTTCCGAATCTCTGAAGGACGGCAAGATCGATGCTGCTTTCATCGTAGCAGGTGCCCCGACAACTGCCATCACCGACCTTGCAACCAGCAAGCCGGTCTATCTGGTAGGATTTGATGAGGAGCATGTAGGCAAACTGATCGAAATGTCACCGTTCTACGTAGCATATACGATCCCTGCAGGAACCTATTAATTCAGCTGGAATGTTGAACCGATAATGCGGTTCGTCCGGACTGCGGCAGCTTGCATGCCGCAGTCCGGCATATATATGATTTACAGAGATATCCGGCTGATATCTGTGTAAATCATATATTTTTTTACGGACACATTTAAGGGAGCATATGAAAAATACTACAGACAGAGGTTGAGCCATGAGTAATGATTCCGTTAACAAAGACGAATTGATGCGACAGTATGACAAAGAATCCGCCACCCGTATCTGGGTCGGGGTCCCGAAGACCGTGATCTCGATCATTACGGCGGCGTTTTCCCTGTTCTGCATCTACCTGACCCTGTTTTCCACGGACGCGCTGGAGATCCGGCTGACATCGTTCCTGGGAATTGTCATGATCATAGGATACCTGTCCTATCCGGCAGGCAAGAGACATGTAAAGCCCAACTTTATTCCCTGGTATGATTTTATCCTGATCATTCTGGGGGCAGGCGCATTTTTCTATTACTGTTTTAATTACAAGACCCTTTCCAGGAGCCTTACCAGTGCTTCCAAGATGACCACGTTCCTGACGATCATCGGCCTGGTGGCCATCGGCTGTATCATAGAGCTGTGCCGGCGCTGTGTCGGCGTCCCGATCATCTGTGTGGCAGGTGCCCTGATGATCTACGCCTGCTTCTATCTGTACAATCCGGACCAGCCCTTCTGGAATATCTTCAAACGCCTGATCTATACGCTGTTTTTCAGCACTTCCGGTATTTTGTCCACGCCGGTGCAGGTCTGTGCGAAATTCATAGCGATCTTTATCATATTCGGCGCGTTCCTGGAAAGGACCGGGATCTCCCAGTTCTTCATCAGCTGCGCCAATACGCTGGTGGGATCCTTCTCCGGCGGCCCGGCCAAGGTTGCCGTTGTTTCCTCAGCTCTGTGCGGCATGGTTTCGGGATCTTCCGTCGGCAATACCGTTACCACCGGATCCATTACGATCCCCATGATGAAAAAGACCGGCTACAAACCGGAATTTGCCGGTGCCGTAGAAGCAGCCGCTTCCACCGGCGGACAGATCATGCCGCCGATCATGGGCGCCGCCGCCTTCCTGATGGCGGAGTACATGGGCGTTCCTTACGGAAGCGTTGCTCTGTGGGCCATCCTTCCCGCGATCCTGTATTTTACGGGCATTTTTATCGCCGTGCATCTGGAAGCCAAGAAGCTGGGACTTAAAGGCATCTCGAGAGAGAACCTGCCGAAACTGAAACAGCTCCTTCCGAGGCTCTATCTTCTGGTCCCGCTGATCGTCCTGATCTGGCTGGTGGCAACCAATACAAGAACTCTGCAGTATTCCGCGGCCATCGCCATCATCCTGTCCATCCTGGTGGCGATCCCCCAGAACGTGATCACTGCCATTAAGGAAAAGAAAAGCGGTATGACCGTTGTGAAAGACATGGGCCTTATGACTTTCAATTCCCTGGAAGCCGGCGGCAGAAGCTGCGTCACAGTCGTAGTTGCCTGCTGTATGGCGGGTATCGTGGCAGGCTGCATCACAGCCACAGGCCTGGCCTCCAAACTGATCACGGTGGTTGTCGGCATCGGCCAGTCCATTTCCAATCCGACGATCTCCATCCTGATCTGTCTGTTCCTGACCATGATCTGCTGTATCATCCTGGGTATGGGCGTTCCGACCACTGCCAACTACTGCATCATGGCATCTACCTGCGCACCGATCCTGATCACTCTGGGTGTCAATACCATCGCCGCTCATTTCTTTGTGTTCTATTTCGGTATCGTGGCAGATATCACGCCGCCGGTTGCCCTGGCGGCCTACGCAGGCTCGGCCATTGCCAAATCCAATCCCATGAAGACAGGCGTCAACGCCACGAAGCTGGCCATCGCCGCCTTCGTGGTACCTTATATTTTCGCGATCAACCCCGGCATGATCCTGATGAATGAAGGCGTCCTGCCGGCCATCCTGGTGATCATCACCTCAATTCTGGGCATCTTTGCCATCGCAGCAGCGCTGAACGGCTATGTGTTCAAGAAGGTCAATATCTTTGAAAGGATCCTGTTCATCGCCGGCGGCCTCACGCTCCTGATCCCGGGCGCCCTTACCGACGTTATCGGTATCGTGCTGGTGGCAGCGGCGATCGTTCTTCAGATTGTAGGAAAACGGAGGGCAAAGGTACTGTAAAGACAGAAGAATTTTTTCAGGGAGGTACGCTATGATGAAAAAATTAACCGCAGTACTGCTTGCAGTCCTGATCTGTCTTACAGGAACGTCTCTTGTCTGCGCAGGAGAAGTATCGCAGAATTCCTATCAGGCGACCGTGTATTTTACCGGAGCCGAAGGGCTGGCCTTACGCTCTTCCCCGGATTCCAATGCGCAGCGTGTCGCTACCATTCCGGAAGGCACCGTGATCAGTATCGATCAGGTGTCCGGCGGCTGGGGATACGTCATTTACGCCGGCGCAGCCGGCTGGGTATCTCTTCGCTTTACCCGGATCATGGGGGATTATCCCACGGCGCAGCCCCAGTGGGGCCAGATCAGTCCCCGGTATTACACCGTCTATGATACTGACGGAGAAGGCCTGGAACTGAGAGTGAGGCCGGATGTGGAATGCAGCACCTTCGGTCCTATGATGGACAATACGGTGGTGAAGGCAACCGCC
>JAFRKZ010000107.1 GCA_017431485.1 Parasporobacterium sp.
ACATCCCAGTGCTTATCCGTACCGGAAGCAAGAAGGCGCATTTCGCCGCTCTCTACATAAGCTGCGAAGGAAGCCATATCGCACATAGCGAAGGGTACGAATCCACCGAGAACATCCGTGATCAGGTCCGTGGTGCTTGCATAGTTTACATAGTTGAAGCTGGCGTTGGTAAATCCGCCAAGATCTGCCATGGTGAAGGGCTGCGGATAACCGGTAGCGCCGAAATTCAGGGTCTGCTTCTGAGCGTCGGCAATGATGTCGTCCAGTGTCTGATACGGAGAATCTGCTGCTACCACAATGCCATAGCCATACTGTCCGAAAGCGCAGATGTATTTGAAGCTGTCGGGCGTATAGGTAACCTCCAGCTGCCATGGAACAAGGGCCAGCGGAGAGAGTGTGGCAACGCCGATGGTATAGCCGTCTCCTTTGCTGTTGGCAAGTTCGGTAACGCCGACTGTTCCGGAACCGCCGGTTACATTGCTGACTGTGATCGCGGTACCCAGGATATTGGCTGCAGCATCGCCCAGAGCACGTGCTGCCAGATCCGTGCCGCCGCCGGCGGAGTAGTTGACGATCATGGTGATGGCGCCCTTCGGGTAGTCAGCTTCCGCTGCACCTGCGGCAGGAGCGAAGACGATGGTCGTCAGCATCATGACGCCGAGGAGCAGGGCAATGATTTTACTGGTCTTTTTCATGAAATAACCCTCCTTTTATATAAAATTGTTTTTAAAGCGTATTAAGAATATCCGCTCAGAACAGGCTTACATTCCGTCAGTCAGGTTCTTGTCCTTTCGCTTGCTGCGAAGGATATAGAAAACAGACAGCGCCGTGATAGCCCAGAAGATCCAGCAGAGCGGAGAGCTGAAGAACACGCCCCAGTTTCCGTTGCTGAGGATCAGCGCCCGCCGGAAATTCTTTTCAAACAGCGGCGACAGGATAAATCCTATCAGGAGCGGCGCGATCGGGAATTTAAACTTTTTCAGGAGATACCCGAGCACTCCGAAGAACAGCATGATCCACACATCGGTAAGGCTGCTGTTCAATGCGAAAACACCCACAACGCAGAACATCAGAACGCATGGATAAATGATCGTGGTTTCCAGGGAACAGATCTTGGTAAAGATCCTCCAGGTGAGCAATGTGACCAGGATCAGTGCCAGGTTGCAGATGATCAATCCTGCGTAGACGTTATAGACTGTTTCCGGTGACTCACGAAATACCAACGGTCCCGGCGTAAGTCCCTGCACCATAAAGGCACCGATCAGAAGCGCGGCACCGGTATCTCCGGGTACGCCGAGGGACAGCAGGGGGATCATGTTGGCGCCGCAGACAGCGTTGTTGGCCGCTTCTGCGCAGGCGACGCCTTCCACGGAACCTTTGCCGAATTTCTCCGGATGTTTGCTGCGGCGTTTACCGACGTCATAGCCGATGTAGCAGGCAAGCGCCGGCCCCAGGCCGGGCAGGGCTCCGATGGCGCATCCGATCGCCGAGGAACGGAACCAGTGGAGGATCGTGGATTTCAGGTCTGTCCTGGTAAAGCTCTTATCGTCCTTGGTCTTCATAGGAGGAAGCTGGGCGGAGGTGTTTCCGCTCGCCACAGATTCCACCTGGCTTAAGATTTCACCTAATGCAAGGGCGCCGATCAGCATGACCACAAGATCGATGCCGCTGCTCAGCTTCAGAACCCCGAAGGTCAGACGGGGGATCGTATAGGACGGGTCCATTCCCACACAGCCGAAGATCAGGCCGATACATCCTCCGATCAGGCCTTTGGCCATGGATTTGCCGGCTGCGGAGGCGATGATGGACAGGGAAAAGAGCATCAGAACGGAATACTCTGCAGGACCGAACTTTAATGCATATTTTGCGATGGGCTGCGCGATCAGGATCAGGATGATACTGGAGAACAGACATCCGAATGCCGAACTGAACAGAGCCGTTTTGATGGCTTTTCCGGGTTTTCCCATTCGCGCCAGGGCGTGACCATCCGCAACAGTTGCCGCGGCAGCAGGCGTTCCCGGCGTTCCGATCAAAATGGCGGAGATCGATCCGCCGAATGTTCCGGCGTTATAGGCAGCCAGAAGCATGATCAGGGATTGTGTGGGCGTAAGATAATATGTCAGCGGGATCACCAGCGCGATCGCCATTGTAGCGGTAAGGCCGGGGATCGCGCCGAGCACCATACCGACAATAACACCGCCGATCACATAGATCAGATTGATCGGCTGAAGCACTGACAAGAACCCTTGAAACAGCATTCCAATTGGTGTCAAAATGCATTCCCCCCTTCAGGTCAGGGCAGACGGATCATCAGTCCGTAAGTCATGCCCACATAGATAATACCCGGGACAAGCAGCGCCGTCAGAATGATCTTCCAGATCTTCCTCTGGCCGTACACCGTCACCAGAACGCCGGTCGCAACGACGGTCGCCGGCAGATAAGGAACAAAGTACCTGGAAGCAACGTAGGC
>JAFRKZ010000108.1 GCA_017431485.1 Parasporobacterium sp.
CCTCCCGGGCCACCTTCACCCTGAAACTTTTGCTGTAGTTTACTTTCATGCCTCCGTCCTCCTTCGAGTTAAAATGATTATACTACAATTATCTTTTTCAACTCTACTTTTTGGGGGACGGAGCACTTTGCATCAAATGCGAGGCTGTGCATGGTTTTTTGTAAAATATCCGAGGGTATGCATGATTTTGTCCCCTATTTGAGGGCTGAAATCATGCATACCCTCGATTTCGTTGCAGCGAATTTTTGAAAATCATGCATAGCATTGAGTTTGTTACAATATTTTTCAAAAAACCACGCATAGCTTTGATTTTGGTGCAGCGCCGCGCAGCCAGGCTGCTTTCGAAAGCCTGAGGTCCCTCCTGCCCCGGCACTTTTTATTAAGTTTCAATTAAGGTAAAGCAAAAAATTGTGCAACTTCTCCAAAAACAGGAAATCGACATCTGCCAGATTGCCGCAAACCGCCCCGGAAATGTTAAAGAAACACAATATCTGCAATATTGAACCCGTCTCTTTTTGCGGGGTATAATTTACCATACAAAAACTGTGCGGGAGCACAGAATCTTTCACATTATATAGGAGGGAACTATGAAAAAAATCAGCAGATCGATTTTTGTTCTTCTTCTGGCGTTCATCATGACCGTGTTTATGGCAGGCGGCGTATTTGCAGCTGACGCCACACTCGGCATCGATGGCGATCCGACAGTGGTCGGCGCACTGATCCCTGCATGGGCAACCAAAGGCGTAACTTCCAACTTATATGTTGGCGTTAACGCAGCAGGCGAAGAAGTGACCGGCGCTCTGGCTGACCAGGCAGAAGTAGTAGACGGCGTTGTTACCATTTCGGATGTCAATGTAACATCTGAACTTGGCGACGCGCTCAACGATCTTGGTGCGACCAATACAACTTACCTGTATGTGAACGGCGGCGAGGCCGATACGGCAGCAGTTGTAAAGGATTCCACCTTTGTCTTCTCCGATGAATCCGACGGCAAGAACGCCAACGACTTCACCGGCGCCGGCGTTGTATTTGTAGCAACCGGTGCAGAAGGCACCAACACCACGATGACTCTGGAAAATGCAAACATCACCACCGACGGCTTTGGCCGTGACGCTGTGGTCGTTGACGCATTTGCCAATGCATTCGTGATCAACTCCAACATCCTGACCAAGGGCTCCAACCCGCTGACCGAAGCATATGAAGGATATGCTTCCACAGCAGCGCAGGCTTACATGATCTCCCCGCCGTGGATCCTGGGTATCTACGGAGGCGTTCGTGCAGCCAACGTTCTGGGCAAATACAGCTCCTACAACCTGATCGATTCCACCATGGAATCCGGCGGCTGGGCTGTTATCTCTACTGACGACTGCACACAGCCGACAGTCAACGTCCTGAACTCCACCCTGAAAGTTACCGAATACAACGGCGCAGATCCTACTGGTCATGACAGCTCCGACTCCATGAACGGCGGCGCAGCTCTGTTCGGCTATGAAAAGAACTACGGTTCTGCATACGGTACCTACAACATCGGTTCTTCCATCGAGAACTTCTACGGTGCCACCATCGACGGAACCACTTATGTGACCATTCTGACAGGCGCAGGCCCGACCTACTTCGGACCTTCCTTCAACGGCCTGGTACTGAAAAATGCCATGACCGGCGAAGAGCTTTACACCTATGAAGGCGAAGGACAGCCCACAGTGGTTACCTCCGTATTCGGCGTGATGGATCACCAGGGCGCAGCAGACACCGTCCTTGATGCAGGCTCCATCTGGAACACAGAAGAAGCAGTCATCCTGGTAAGAGGCGGACAGAGCTCCACCTATACCGTGTCCGGCGCAGAACTGAACCCGAAGAGCGGCATCATTTTCCAGATGATGGATGATGATGACGGATACGGCACCTCCGGCGCAGGCGGCGACACCTCCGGCGAGCAGGGTCTTGCAAGATGGACCGGCGAAGCATGGGGAATGCCCACCTTCTCCTCCGGATTCTCAGATCCTAACGAAGCAGGTTTTGTCGCTCCGGCAACAGGCGGCGCTTACAACACCACTCTGAAACTGACCACCGATGCAGACGGAAATGCAGTCACCTACACAGGCGATGTATTCAACGGCGTTGGAACAGGCGCAGGCACAGCAGCAGGCGGCCTTATGGTCAACATTGACGCCAATGTCACTCTGGACGGCGCCATCTCCTCCACCTCCGCCGTTCACGGTCTTCCGTACAATGAGAATGCAGTAGCATTCCTCAACACCCTGGCTGAAAGATACGGCGAAGGCATTGCCCCGAACGGCGGCGACGCATGCACCGTGAAATATGTCCTGATGGATGCTGACGGCAACATCGTGGAAGACGAAGCACAGGCAGCTTACATCCAGATCACTGAGTTCACGATGAATGAGTACTACATCATTTCTCATGTGATCAACAAGGCAATGGCAGGCTCCAACGTTCTGGTTCAGGTCGCTGAAGGCGCTAACTGGAACGTGACCTCCGACAGCTATATCTCAGGCCTCGTTAACGAGGGCACTGTCACTGTAGCAGACGGAGCAACCCTGTACATCAACGGCGAAGCTTACACCGGCGAAATCCCGGCAGGCGAAGTCGGCGAAATGTCCGCAGGCGGCGAAGGCGCGAAGGTTGACACTTCCGCATGGGTCGTGGGCGAGAACTACAGAACTGAAGCAACCGGTAAATACAGCGAGATCATGATCGACAACAGCCTGTACTACTATGTTGGTTACAAAGAGCCCGTATCCGGCGTTGCGATCCTTGACGTAGCATTCGGTATGAAGGGCTGGCTGGTAGTCGGTGAAGACGGCAGCTACTCCATCAGTGAAGATTTTGTAGAACTGGATGAGCCCGCAAGCTCAGGCGGAGAGTCCGGCGGCGGCGAATCACCGGAAGGCGAGTCCGCAGGTCCGGAAGGTGCACCGGCTCCGGAAGGCGGTTCCGAAGGCGCACCGGCAGAAGGCGGTTCTGAAGACGCTCCTGCTCCGGAAGGCGAGTCACCGGCAGGCGAAGCCCCGGCAGCTCCCCCGGCAGAAGGCGGTTCTGAAGGCGCTCCTGCTCCGGAAGGCGAGTCACCGGCAGGCGAGGCTCCTGCAGCTCCCCCGGCAGATTCACCGGCAGGCGAGGCACCTGCAGGCGAGGCTCCTGCAGCTCCCCCGGCAGATTCACCGGAAGGCGAGGCACCGGCAGGCGAAGCTCCCGCAGCTCCCCCGGCAGATGCAGCTCCGGCAGCAGAAGCACCCGCAGCACCGGCAGCAGCACCGGCTGATGACCTGTTTGCAGCTTATGTCGACTACATCCATGAATGGCTCCTGGCAGAAGATGAAGTCAACGATCAGATGACCAGTGATATCGTTGAAAATGAATTCATGCCGCTGGTGAAAGCAGGCGACTTCACATCCTTCCCGGCAGACATGCTCTTCAACGGAATGTTGGAGAACGGCGCGGCTCTGACCTACGATGAGTTTGTGGCATTGAACCCGGCCCCGGCAGCAGAAGCACCGGCAGAAGATCTGGCAGCAGCTTATGTCAACTACATCCATGAATGGCTTCTGGCCGAAGATGAAGTTAACGATCAGATGACCAGCGATGTCGTAGAAAACGAATTCATGCCGCTGGTGGAAGCAGGCGACTTCGAAACCTTCCCGGCAGACATGCTTTTCAACGGAATGTTGGAGAATGGTACAGCTATGACCTATGATGAGTTCGTAGCACTGAACCAGAAATAATACTTTTACCCTATATCCATGTTGTACTAGGGCAGGGGAGCGATCCCCTGCCCTAGTCTTGGAAAAAGATCATTGTTTTCGGACTGAACCGTCTGCGCTGCTACGAAGAGAAGGCATTTGCCTGATTTCGTATACCGGGAATATCGAAGAGAAGGATTTTGCCTGATTTCGTATACCGGAAATATCGAAGAGAAGACATTTGCTCGATTTCGTATATTGACAGGTATACGAAATCAACGATTTTTCTCTCTTCGTAGGTGACAGGTATACGAAATCCGCATTTTTTCTCTCTTCGTAGTCAGCGGGTATACGAAATCCATCAAAAAGATGCTCTTCGATATTTTCCCCTTCGAAGAAGCAGCATGCAGCTCCCGGCAGGGCACCAAGGTTCCCGGCAGGCCGCGTATATGAAATAAAGCATTTCCATCTGTAAATATCTTCTTCCCTATGATAAAATATCAACTACATCAATCACATTTCGGGAAGGCGGGAGAAGATTTATGCATGAATCAGGCGAAATGTACCTGGAGACCATTCTGGTCCTGGGCAAGCGGCAGAATACGGTAAGATCTATTGACATCGCGCAGGAGATGGGGTTTTCCAAGGCCTCAGTCAGCAGAGCAGTTTCCAAGCTGAAACTGGAGGGCTATATCCTGATCGACAGCAACGGGTATATCGCCCTTACAGAAAAGGGACATGACCTGGCTGCCAGGATCTATGAACGCCATATCGTCCTGACCAAGATGCTGGTCGACCTGGGTGTGGATGAAGAAACGGCAGTGGATGATGCATGCCGCATGGAGCATGTGATCAGCGATGCATCTTTTGCTGCGATCAAGGAGCATATCAGAACGAAGCATGCACTTGATGTGTAGACGGACAGAACAAAACAGACGAAAGAAGATCTTTTCCGGGCTATGCGCCGTGATAGTCCCGTTTTTTTTGACTGCCATCCTGGCGGTCTCCACTGTCTTCGCGGCCGGGGAGCAGAACTGGCCGGAAGCGCCGGAAACACTGGGCGAGGGCGTTGTGCTGATGGAAGCCAACACCCAGGCCGTGATCTATGAGAAAAACCCCGAAGCGAAAATGTACCCCGCCTCCACCACCAAGATCCTGACTGCGATCGTGGTGCTGGAAAACTGCAGCCTGGACGAGACCGTCGTTTTTACGGAAGAATGCTGCAACCTGGAGGAAGGCGCGGTGACTATCGATTCCGTTCCGGGAGAGGAAATGCGGCTCAAGGACGTGATATACGGCCTTTTGCTTCCTTCCGGCAATGACTGCGCCATGGCGCTGGCTTTGCATGTAGCGGGGAGCATCAGCGCCTTTGTGGACATGATGAATGAAAAGGCGGCGGAGATCGGGGCGTTGTCCTCGCATTTTATGAATCCCTCCGGCCTGTTTCATTCCAATCATTACACCACGGCAGCGGATATGGCCACCATTGCGCGGTATGCCTTCCAGAACTCGACGTTCCTGGATATCATTTCCCATCCGAACTATATCATAGAGCCCACCAACATGAATCCGGAAAGCCGGGTCCTGATCAACACCCATGAGATGATCACCCCGGGCAATCCCGATTACGACAGCCATGTCATCGGCGGCAAGACCGGGTATCTGTATGAATCCGGCAGATGCCTGGTGACATATGCGGAAAAGGACGGCATCACGCTGCTGTGCGTGATCCTGGACGGCTCCTACTACGGCATTTTTACGGAAACGGAAGAACTGCTGCAGTTCGGGTGGAACAATTTCAAGATCATCAACGCCTCCGAGGAGGAACGGCGTTTTTCCTATGCGGATGAGACAGCCAGAGTACAGCTGGATTCTTCCAACCAGATCCTGATGCTGAACAATGTCCCGTTTTACGAACTGACGTCCAAGATCAACTATGCTTATTATCTGGATGAAAAGGAGTATGCCGAAGCCAAGCTGGCAGCCGGGATCGAACAAGGAGACCCGAGACAGCTCTATGCCTGGATCGATTACTACTACGGCGGGCATTATCTGGGGAAATGCAATGTCTTCATTGACCCGAACCTGCATCCGCCGGCAGCGTCCTTTATCAACGTGGTGTATATCAACATCTGGCTGATCATCCTGGTGATCGTGGTAGTGGTGATCCTGGTGATATTGCTGGTGCATCTGGCCAAGAAATCCGCAGCCAATGAAGGCCGGCTTTCCGCCTGGGCGCACAGGAAGAGCGGCCGAAAACAGACACGGTATTACAGCCGCAGCGACAGCGTCGATCTGAGAGAGCAGTATATCAAGAGCGGCAACAAGGACAAGGAGTCTATCCATGGCCTGTCCAATCTCGGCGTTCCGTATTCCAGGAAAGACCAGACCGTAGGGCCTGTCAGGGTCCAGAGGAGCACCGCTTCCGGCAGCCGTCCGTCCGGCGGCAGCTCATCGGGCAGCAGCGGCGGAATGCGTACACAAAGAAGCGCCGGCGCCCGCTCGCAGGGCAGTGCCGACCGGAGCAGCAACCGCGCGGTGGGGTTAAGGACCGGCAGCAGCCGCCGGAGCGAAAGCACCCGGCCGCAGGGAAGCCAAAGCCATCGCCGCAGCACATCAGGAACCACCGGAAGGAGCAGTAAATGATCCGGACTTATCTGATCAATCGAAACGAATTAAGTGAAATACCATATACACAGGACATGCTGAGCAGCGACCGGAAAGAAAAGATCGACAAGCTCAAAAGGGACGAGGACAAAGCCCGTTCTGCCTGCGCGGAACTTCTGCTGATCTATGCGCTGAAGCAGCTGGGCGAGACACAGCTCCCGCTTCCGATCGTGCAGGATGAACGCAGCAAACCTGCCATCCAGGGCAGTCCCTGGCAGTTCAGTCTTTCCCACGCCGGCGATTACGCCGTCTGCGCCGTTTCCGACGCGCCGGTGGGCGTGGATATCGAATACGTCCGGGTGAAGGAGATCCCCGCTGCAGAGCGGATCCTGCATCCCGAAGAAGCGCAGCTTCTGCTGTATATTTCCAATGCCAACGAGAAAAAGAAATACTTTTACGAGTGCTGGGTGGCCAAGGAAAGCTACCTGAAAAATCTGGGGATCGGACTGATCGTGCGGCCACGGGATTTTCTGGTCAGCGAGGACCGGCTGAAGATCCGGGACCAGGAGTTTACTGATCTGAAGGGCCATCACAGCATCGCCGCGCAGCTTACCGGCTCGCAAGGCGCATCGGCGGGCAAGGAACAAGAGTCCGGAAAGGACAATACGCTGGAACAGAACCTGTCCTACCTGGAGCATCGCTATGTGCATGTCTTCGAACCCGGCGAGATCCGGGGCACGGACTGGAAATTCGATGCGGGATACCGGGCGGCAGTCTGCAGTCCGGCCAAGGACCCAGACAGCGTGGCAAGGCTGATCCACGCGGCGGATATCAATCAGGTATTGGGATTATGAGGCTTAGAAATATCAAGGGGTGCCGGGAGATCATCGCCGCCAGCCGGTACACCATCGCCGAAGAACGAGGCGGCCGCACGTCCTTTGAAGACCGGTACAGCTGGTCTGTGAAGGGCAGATGGGCGGAAGTATTTGAAAATAACCATCCCGTAAGGATCGAGATCGGCATGGGCAAAGGCGCCTTCCTGATGGAACTGGCCCGCCGCCATCCGGAAATCAATTACGTGGGGATCGAAAAATACTCCAGCGTCCTTCTGCGGGCGGTCCAGAAACAGGACCAGG
>JAFRKZ010000109.1 GCA_017431485.1 Parasporobacterium sp.
AGCAGCTTCGCACTGGGGTACAAACGCAGGAATTCATTCGCCCACTGCAGCGTCAGGTGGTTCGGCACCACGAATAGTGCTTTCTGGGAAAGGCCCAGACGTTTGCTCTCCATGGCTGATGCCGCCATCTCGAAGGTCTTGCCCGCACCGACCTCATGGGCCAGCAAAGTGTTCCCGCCGTACAGCACATGGGCAATCGCTCCCAGCTGATGTTCCCGGAGTTTGATATCCGGGTTCATCCCTACGAAATGGATGTGGGATCCGTCATACTCCCGGGGACGGATGGAATTGAACAGCTCATTGTATTTCTGCACCAGCTGCTCCCTGCGCCGGGGATCCCTCCATACCCAGTCCCGGAAAGCATCCTTGATGGCCTGCTGCTTCTGCTGGGCCAGGGTGGTTTCCTTTTTGTTCAAAACCCGGCGCTTCTTACCATCCGCATCCTCCACAGTGTCATAGATCCTGATGTCCTTCAGGTTCAGGGTTTCCTCCAGAATCTTGTAGGCATTCGCGCGGTCCGTGCCGTAGGTCACATAACAGGCCACATCGTTATAGCTGGGATTGGTTTTTCCCGTGATCCTCCATTCCGCCGTATACGGGGAAAACATTACCTCGATACTGCGGCGGAGATAATAGGGTGTTTCAAAAGTCTCATTCATGAACTGCCGGATGATGTCGGGGGCCAGCCAGGTCGCGCCGAGGCGTACATCGATCTCCGATGCATCCAGATCCTTTGGCTGAGCTTTTTCCAGTGCGGTCACGTTGGCCTGGAAGAACGGGTCACTTTCCGCCGCGATCCTTGCCAGCTTCAACTTATGCCGCACCTCCCCCGATAGATACTCATCCGCTGTCTGCCAGCCCTTTTCGATCTCAACCTCTGCCATAGGGTCTTTGAAGATAACGCCCTGCAGCTCCGTGATGATCTCCCAATATTCCCCCGGCGTGCCAAGTAACTCCGCCATATAAGGCAGGTCAACCCTGCCTTTCTCCCCGATGGAAATCGCCAGTGCCTCGCTCGGCGTATCCACCTGCGTCACTTTCCGTTTCGGACGGATGGTTCGCTTTGTGAACATGTCCGCCTTGCTCTCCAGTTCGCCGTCCTCGTTGATATTCTCCAGTGAGCAGAGCAGGTAATAGGACGAATCCTCGGCAAATGCCTGGGCATTGGCACGGGAATTGATAATCCCGTATTCCGCAGTGAAGCTGTCATAGGCGGCGTTCAGCTCCCGCTGTTTTGCCGCAATCTCTTCCTCCGGATAGTCGTTCATCTGGTAGTCGATCAGCTCATTGACGATCTGTCGCAGAACAACCAGCCCCTTCACGCGGCCTTTCATCCTGTCGTTCAGGTCTACCGGGCGCATGACGGAGTTTTCCCGGAAGAAGACCTCCCCGGCGACTACCGTATAGGAAAAGTTCTTCACGTTCGGATCCGCCGGGATGGAATCCGGGATGTCCCCGAAATCCTGCTCAGTAATGTCCTGCGGTGCATAGCTGCCTCTGATATGCGTTACTGCTTCTCGCAGCTGCTCAGACAGATCGGCACCCGGTATGGGAATGACCGTACATTCCTGCCAGCCGTACTGCGTGTTTTCTGTCGTCAACTGTCCCAGCACCATCTCCGGATGGTCAACAAAATAGCTGTTTATGGGCAGTCCCTCCGGCGTTTGTCCGAGGTGTACCCAGTCCGGTTCAATGTCGATAGGGTGATCCCTCTTCTGCAGGAAAATGATATCCGAAACGACATCCGTCCCGGCATTGGCACGGAAAGCATTGTTCGGCAGCCGGATCGCTCCGAGAAGTTCCGCCCTTTGAGCCAGGTATTTGCGCACTTCCGGAGACTGCTGGTCCATGGTGTACCGGCTTGTGACAAAGGCCACAATGCCGCCCGGACGCACCTGATCCAGTGCTTTGGCAAAGAAATAGTTGTGGATGGAGAATCCCAACCGGTCATAGGGTTTGTCACTGACCTTATAGTTGCCGAATGGGACATTGCCCACGGCAAGGTCATAGAAATCCCGGCGGTCTGTGGTCTCAAAACCGGCAACCGTAATCTCTGCCTCCGGATACAGTTTCTGCGCG
>JAFRKZ010000110.1 GCA_017431485.1 Parasporobacterium sp.
AAGCAGGGCGATGCTTATCGCTATACTATGAAAAGAACAGAAAAAGAGCATTATCTAAGCAGACAGAGTCCGCTTCTTATGCAGCTGGCGAAAAGAGATTATTATAAGAAAAAGCTGAAGGATCTGAGAAGGGAACTTAAGGCTGCCGAGGAGTATCTGAGATGGCATAGGGACATCTCGGAGGTTGCGGCTTATCTGGAACGGCACCCCGGATTAAGGCAGCTGCTGCCGGAAGCATTGGTTGACAAAAGGAATCGGTATTATCAATGGGCAAATGCGGAATATCCGAAAAATCTGTCTCATCCGGAACATTTGATCTTTATTACAGACGGGGGATTTTATGTCAGGTCAAAGTCCGAGCAGATGATCGCAAATATGCTGCTCGCAGAAGAGATCCCGTTTCGCTATGAAGACCCTGTTTATCTGCCGGGCGGGGAGATCATCTATCCGGATTTCCATCTGTTTTCATTCAGAGACTATAGAGAATGGTACCTGGAGCATAACGGACGGATGCTGCAGGAAGAATATTACAGACATTATCTGTGGAAGCTGGATCAGCTGAGGATCGCCGGGATCGTTCCGGGAGTCAACCTGCTGCAGACATTTGAAGCAGAAGGGTTCCCTCTGGAGCCGGACTGTGTAAGAAGTCTTATCCTGCTGCATCTAAAATAAAGCCGAACACCATTGAGAGCAGGAGCAGACTCCAACAAAAGAAAGGATCACAGAAGTTCCATGATCAGATCGGCCAGGCCGGAGATATCCTGCAGGCCGAATCGTCTGGTCCCGGAAGGAAGAACCATATCCGGATCGTCGGTCATGACCGCAATGCATTCCTGAGCAGGCGTGCGAAGGCCTCTTTTGGTGGCGGCGCGGCTGATCCCGATGCGGTACAGCCGATAGGATGAATCTGCCAGGGGATCGCAGGCATCGGCTGCCAGATCGTTGTAGCCTTCCGCTAGGAGCAGATCCACGTCATGGATCCGGGAAAGAATATCGGAAACAGACAGACTGCGCTGTTCGATCAGCGCAGTTTTTTGTGAGGAACTGATCACCGTGATATCTGCTCCGGCATGGGAAAAACGCCAGGAGTCCTTGCCTTCCCGGTCAATCTCAAAATCATGGGCGTCATGTTTGAGGACCGCGATCCGAAGACCTCGCTGTTTCAGCAGCACGATCAATTGTTCCAGAATGGTTGTTTTGCCGGTACCTGACCAGGCAGAAAAGGCAAAGATGGGAATGGTCTGCATACTGCAACGTCCTCCGAGGTCATGACAGCAGCTGCTGAAGCTGCGTTGCAACGGCATCCAGGAATTCTTCACTGGTGGCGCGTTTCCTGCAGGCGCCGGGTTCTGCCAGATTGGCCAGGTCTCCGGTCATGATCCCTGCATTCAGGGTATCGAAGCAGGCCTTCTCCAGATTGTCCGCAAATCTTTCCAGATCGTTAAGGCCGTCCAGCTCCCCGCGCTTTCTGAGTGCGCCGCTCCAGGCGAAGATGGTCGCCATGGGGTTAGTGCTGGTGGATTCGCCTTTCAGATACTTGTAATAATGCTTGGTTACCGTACCGTGGGCAGCCTCGTACTCGTATTTGCCGTCCGGGGTTACCAGGACAGAGGTCATCATGGCCAGAGAACCGAAGGCTGTGGAGATCATATCGCTCATGACGTCTCCGTCATAGTTCTTGCAGGCCCAGATAAATCCGCCTTCCGAACGGATCACGCGGGCAACGGCGTCGTCGATCAGGGTATAGAAATAGGTGATCCCCAGTTCTTCAAAACGAGCTTTGTAGTTTTCAAACTCTTCTTCAAAAATGGCACGGAATTCACTGTCATAGATCTTGGCGATGGTATCCTTGGTGGAAAACCACAGATCCTGCTTCTGGTCAATGGCAAACTGGAAGCATGCTCTCGCAAAGGAACGGATGGAGGCGGACTTATTATGCATTCCCTGGAACACAGCGGGTCCGTCCACGTTCTGTACCACGACAGAGGTTTCCTTTCCGCTGACGCCTTTGAAGGTCATGGTGCATTCACCGGGCTCTTCCGTTTTCATGTCCACGGCTTTATAAACGTCCCCATAGGCATGACGGGCAACAGTAATGGGTTTTTTCCAGGTCTTTACGACCGGCTTGACAGAATCGATCACAATAGGCGTGCGGAATACCGTTCCGTCCATGATGGACCGGATCGTCCCGTTGGGGCTTTTCCATTGCTGCTTAAGCTGCGGATACTCGATCATGCGCTGACGGTTGGGGGTAATGGTGGCGCATTTTACCGCTACGCCGTACTTTACGGCGGCATTGGCAGCGTCCACGGTCACCTGATCGTCCGTATCATTCCGGTGCAAAAGTCCCAGATCATAGTATTCTGTTTTCAGATCCACATAGGGCAGGATCAGTTTGTCTTTGATCATCTGCCACAGGATCCTTGTCATTTCATCCCCGTCCATTTCTACCAGGGGGGTCGTCATCTGTATCTTATTCATGGTTTTCTCCGCAATTATTTATTATCAGAAGAGGCGGCAGCTGCCGCATAATAGTTCATCAGGCATCCTTCCGTAACGATATGTTTCTCTTCCTCTGAGAGTCCTTTGACATAGAGTCTCAGATCCCTGACTGTTCCATCGGAAGAAAGGACTTTGGCGCTGAACTCCTCCTGCCCGGCAAGAATACCGGAGATCACGCCGGGAATGTATACCCAGTCGCCTGCCTGGTACGGGAAGCTGGCGTCTTTATCCATGGTAAATGGTACGATGCCCCAGTTCAGGCAGTTGGAACGATAACGTTTTGTCGCATATTCATAACAGATATTGGCAAAGCCTCCCAGGACTTTCTGGCAGGAAGCAGCCTGCTCCCTGGCGGATCCGTCCCCCGGCTTATGGGAGAAGACACAGGAGCCGATGGTAACCTTTCCGGGATCGGCTTCGAAGGCCTGCAGGACCGCCGCGGCTTCCTCCGGAACGGTTCC
Organism: Parasporobacterium sp.; assembly: GCA_017431485.1. GTDB lineage: Bacteria > Bacillota > Clostridia > Lachnospirales > Lachnospiraceae > RGIG5612. Next base: position 2,964 of record JAFRKZ010000110.1, read on the forward strand.
TTTTTCCAGGGTCTCTTCCAGACCTCTGACCGCTTTGGAACGTTCCACATAATCCGGTACCCTTCTGCTCAATGCGAATTCCGACAGCGCAATGGGATTGGAACGGTAGCTGGACGTTTCACCGGAAGGAATGAGTTCGTCTGTGGTGGTAACTTCATCATGGATCACAGCGCACAGCCGGACCAGGAGATCCTCCTTTGGCTTTGGCATTTTCGGCCAGTCCCGGATGTTGGGCCCGAGCCGGAGCTCCTCGTCCGGAAGGGGATTACCGAATCCGAAATAGCAGCGTTTCTGATAGACTGTGTCGTCATATTCATACTGCCTGGGGGTGATCTCGTACTCCACGTCTGTGGCAGCTGTCAGGATCCCGCCGTTTGCCGCGGTAGCGGCGATGGAACGGGCATCCATCAATGCCACTGCCGAGATCTGCCCGCTGCCGGGTTTGGATCCTTCCCGGTTGGCGAAATTACGGGTGGTATGCCGGATGGAAAGGGCGTTGTTGGCCGGCGTATCTCCCGCGCCGAAGCAGGGTCCGCAGAAGCATGGCTTCATGACGGCACCGGCGAGGGTCAGGTCTGCGGCAATGCCGTCTTTCATGACCGCCAGATTGATCGGCGTGCTGGAAGGATAAACGGACAGGTCGAAATATCCGTTTCCGATGCTTTTGCCGCGCAGGATATCGGCTGCTTCCGAAATATTTTCATACATGCCGCCGGCGCATCCTGCGATAATGCCCTGGTCGCAGAGGATCTTACCGTCCTGCCCGATGCAGCGAAGAAGATCCATTGTGACCTTGCCGTTCAGGGAAGCATTGCATTCCTCCTGGATCTCCCGGAAGATGCCTTCCGGATCCTTCTGGAGTTCATGGATGGTATAGGCTTTGGAAGGATGGAAGGGCAGTGCGATCATAGATTCCATTTCATCCAGATGAATGGTGACCATACTGTCATATCCGGCGCCTTCCTGCGGTGAAAGCACGCAGAAATCTTCCGGCCTGCCGATGGTATCATAATAGTCTTTCACCGTATCGTCTGTGATCCAGATGGAACTGAGGCAGCTGGTCTCCGTGGTCATGACATCGATCCCGATCCGGAAATCCATGCTCAGATTCCGGACGCCGGGACCTGCAAATTCCAGGATCCTGTTCTTGACGAATCCGTCCGGGAATGTTTCTCCCACCAGGGCAATGGCCACATCGTGGGGACCGATGCCGTGGGGGACTTTTCCGTCCAGCCATACAAGAACAACCTCAGGCTCTTCGATATCCCAGGTATTGTGAAGGAGCTGCTTGGCAAGTTCCCCGCCGCCTTCTCCGACCGCCATGGTGCCGTAACAGCCATAACGGGTGTGGGAATCGGACCCCAGGATCATTTTCCCGCAGCCTGCCAGTTTTTCCCGGGCAAACTGGTGGATGACCGCCTGGTTGGCCGGTACATAGATACCGCCGTATCTGCGGGCAGCGGAAAGTCCGAAGGCGTGGTCGTCTTCGTTAATGGTGCCGCCTACAGCGCACAGGCTGTTATGACAGTTGGTCAGGGCGTAGGGGATCGGAAACTGCGTCATGCCGCTGGCACGGGCGGTCTGGATGATACCGACATAAGTGATATCGTGTGAGATCATCGCGTCGAAACCAATCCGCATCAGCCCGTCGTTTTTATGCTGTTTTTCGTGGGCACGCAGGATCTGGTACGCCATGGTTTTTTCTCTGGAAGCAGGGTCTTTTCCGGATGGGACAGGAGTGCTGTTTTCCAGTTTCATAAAGGATGAAGATCGTTCTATCATTGCCATTTTTATTTTCCTCGCAAATTGTTTCTGTATGTATGCGATCCGGACGGATCAGATCTCTGCCAGTTCAGCCAGACGTTTCTTCGCTTCTTCCACATGGCGTTTCATCGCCAGCTCCGCTGCATCAGGATCCCGGGCGGCAATGGCTCGGTAGATATCATGGTGCTCCTGATGGCTGTTGACTGCCTTGCCGGACCGTGCCACGGAAGCTTTCCGGAACTTCTGGGTTTTGTTGTGCAGCGGCGCCAGGGTGTCGTAATAGACAGGGCTGCCGGCAAACTGGTAGATCATCTGATGGAACTGGCTGTCGGTATTTTTGATCTTTTCGGAATCAGCCTTTTTGATGTAGAATTCCTGCAGTTCCAGAAGCTCTTTCATCTCGGCAAGCTGCTCGTCGGTGATATTTTCTGCACAGGCTCTGGCGGCCAGTCCTTCCACCTGGATCCGGATGTCATAGATGATCATCGCGTCATGCGGGGTAATGGAAAGGACCACAACACCTTTGGAGGAAGGTTCCACCAGATGTTCCTGCTCCAGGCGGCGGACTGCTTCCCGGATCGGTGTGCGGCTGACACCCAGGTCTTCGCTGAGAGACAGTTCGGTAAGAACAGAACCGATGGGGTATACGCCGGTGAGGATATCACTTTCCAGTCGTTCAAATATCTGGTCTGCAAGGGAAATGGTTTTGTGCATCATAACTGACCTCCTGATAATTCTTTGATCTTGGATTCGATCTCATTGACCGAAAGAGTGCTCTGCCTGCCGCCGACGTATTCATTGTCGATCCACTCCTTGACGGAAAGGACCAGGGGATCGTGCTTCTGGACCTGCTTGTCTCCTGTCAGTCCATAGTTGTTGTTGATCCAGTAAGCGATCCCGGCCAGGCCGGAATTCTGTCCCAGCAGGACGGAAGGAGCCCGGTTCAGAAGTTTTCTGGTATTGAAGACGTTGTAGATCTCTTCGTCTTTCAGGATCCCGTCCGCATGGATCCCGGCGCGGGTGACATTAAAGTCTCTGCCCACAAAGGGCGTCATGGGCGGGATCTTGTAGCCGATGTTGTTCTTATAGTAATCTGCGATCTCCGTGATGACCGTAGAATCCATGCCGTCGAAAGAACCTCTCAGAGCAGCATATTCCATGACCATGGCCTCCAACGGAATATTACCGGTCCGCTCCCCGATGCCCAGAAGAGTACAGTTCACGGAAGATGCTCCGTACAGCCAGGCCACGACCGCATTCGGAACCGCTTTGTAAAAATCATTGTGGCCGTGCCATTCCAGCATCTCGCTGGGGACGCCGGAGTAAAACTGCAGGCCGTACATGATACCGGCGACGCTTCGGGGAAGATCTACTTCCGTGTAAGGTACGCCGTATCCCATGGTATCGCAGGCACGGATCCTGACAGGGATCCCGGCCTGTTCGCTTCGCTTCATCAGTTCATTGACGAAGGGGACCACAAATCCGTAGAAGTCAGCCCTGGTAATATCTTCCAGATGGCATCTGGGCATAACGCCGGCCTCGAACGCCATGTCGACAGTCGCCAGATACTGTTCCATTGCCTGCTTGCGGGTCAGCTTTAATTTGTTGAAAATATGATAATCGCTGCAGGAGACCAGGATGCCGGTCTCCCGGATCCCCAGGTCCTTTACCAGCTTGAAGTCTTCCCGGTTCGCCCGGATCCAGGTGGTGATCTCCGGAAACTGAAGCCCCAGGTCCTGGCATCTGCGGATGGCTTCCCTGTCCTTCCAGCTGTATGCGAAGAATTCTGTCTGGCGGATAATGCCGAAGGGACCGCCCAGACGGCTCATCAGTTTATACAGATCCACGATCTGATCCACTGTATACGGCTCCATGGACTGCTGTCCGTCACGGAACGTGGTATCGGTGATCCAGATCTCTTCCGGCATTGCCATCGGCACCCGGCGGTGGTTAAAGCCGACCCGGGGAACCTCTTCATAATTATAAATATCCCTGTACAGATTGGCTTCCTCTACATCCTGCAGGGAGTATTTGTATCCGCTCTGTTCGAGCAAGTTGGTCTTGTTTGATAATTCAAGCATGAGCTGACGCTCTCCTTTCATGGATATATGCATACAATTATACTCGCACTTCTGAATATGTCAACACATTAATGCGATAAAGCTTAGAAACGCAGCAGCTGCGGCTGGTGAAAAAACTTGAAAAAGCAGGAAAGGCTGTTATAATGAAACTGTCTTCGAGGTCCTGTTCCCTAAGGCATATCGCTATGGAGCAGGATCCGGCAGAGAGAAACGCAGCATTTGCTCGTCTGCCCGGGGCCATGTTGGAAACGAGATGACCTTCCTATTTGAAAAGGAGACGGCATACACAGCAGCCAGAGACCATGTGCGCATGTTCTTTGTCCAAATTGGTATCCGTCTTTCGAAGACGGATTTTTTGTTGCTTTATAACAATGTAAAACAAGGAGGAAAAGAACATGAAGAAAGTGATCGCAGCAATCATTACACTTTGCATGGCGCTTGGCATGCTGGGCTGCGCCGTTATGGCAGAGCAGGCGCCGGCGCAGGAGAACGTGGAACTGATCGTATTTGCCGCCGCTTCCATGACGGAAACTTTGGAAGAGATCGCGGAGAAATACAAAGAGGCTGCTCCGGAGGTAACCCTGGTCTTTAATTTTGACTCATCGGGAACACTGAAGACCCAGATCGAAGAAGGCGCGGAATGCGACCTGTTCATCTCTGCTGCTCCGAAGCAGATGAATGCCCTGGATGCGGCGAAAGACGCGGACAGCGGCAATCCGGACGGCCTGGATTTTGTTCTTTCAGACACCCGGATCGACCTGCTGGAGAACAAAGTCGCCCTGGCGGTTCCGGAGGGCAATCCTGCCGGTATCGGATCTTACGATGATCTGGCAGCCAGACTGAAAGAAGGAAACGTCCTTCTGGCCATGGGCAATTCCGACGTTCCGGTAGGGCAGTATACCCAGAAGATCTTCGCATTCTATGAACTGAATGAAGAAGAACTTGCGGCAGCAGGCGTTCTGACGTACGGTTCCAATGTCAAGGAAGTGACCACCCAGGTTTCCGAAGCAGCAGTAGACTGCGGCATCATCTATGCAACGGATGCATTTTCCGCAGATCTTACAGTGGTAGACACTGCGACCAGGGAAATGTGCGGCCAGGTGATCTATCCGGCAGCTGTTTTGAATATCACCAAAAATGAAGAGGCGGCAAAAGCTTTCCTTGCCTACCTGCAGGGACCGGAAGCCAGCGAAGTATTTGAATCTGTAGGATTCTCTCCGCTGACGAAAGAAACAGCGGAAGAAGAAACAAAGTGATCGTAAACGGGCGTATCTGAGTCCGTACCGGCGGAGGAAAAGATGGATCTTTATCCTTTATGGAATTCCCTGCGGATCGCGGGGATCAGTACGGTGATCATATTTTTTGTCGGGATCTTTGCGGCTTATTATATTGCAAAGATCCCGCGCGTGATCAAGGGCATCCTGGATGTCATCCTTACCATGCCCCTGGTACTGCCTCCCACGGTCGTGGGGTATCTTCTCCTGCGGGTACTGGGACCGAAGCATACGATCGGAGCATGGTTCCTCGAGACCTTCGGCATCAGGCTGACCATGACCTGGTGGTCCGCTGTCTTCGCCACAACCGTCGTGATCTTTCCGCTGATGTACCGGACCGCCCGGGGCGCCTTTGAATCCTTTGATGAGACTTTAGCCTATTCCGGAAAGACCATCGGGCTATCTGGGCCCTTCATCTTCTGGAGGATCAGGATCCCGTACTGCAAACAGGGGCTGATCGCAGGAACAGTGCTGGCCTTTGCCAGGGCCCTGGGAGAATACGGGGCTACCAGCATGATAGCCGGCTATACGCCCGGGCGGACTGCAACGATCTCCACGACAGTGTATCAGCTGTGGCGGACGGACAATGACGCCCTGGCCTTAAAATGGGTCCTGGTCAATCTGGCGATCTCCTTTGTGGTTTTACTGGCGGTCAACATGGTGGAAAAAAAAGAGCGAAAGAGGGCAGGCTGATATGTCGATCTATCTGGATATCGAAAAAAGACTGGGAGACTTCTGCCTGAAGGTATCGCTGGAAGCAGGGAATGAGGTGGTATCCCTGCTGGGAGCTTCCGGCTGCGGAAAGAGCATGACATTAAAATGTATCGCCGGGATCGAAAAGCCTGACCGGGGAAGGATCGTGGTGAACGATACCGTGCTGTTTGATTCGGAAAAACGGATCAATCTTCCTTCTCAGAAACGCCGCGCGGGACTGATGTTCCAGAATTACGCCCTGTTTCCCAACATGACGGTCTGGCAGAATATCTACACCGGGACCAACAGGTACCGGGATAAGAAGATCCGGCAGGAAAAGACCCGGGAGATCCTGGAACGCTTTGATCTGACGGAACTGAAAGAGCGCCTTCCTTCCCGGATCTCCGGCGGGCAGCAGCAACGGACTGCGCTGGCCAGGATACTGGTATCGGAGCCGGAACTTCTGATGCTGGACGAGCCCTTTTCCGCTCTGGACAGTCATCTGCGGTTTCGCATGGAACAGGAAACCCGGAAGATCATACGGGAATTCGGAAAAACCGTTTTAGTGGTATCTCATGATCGGGATGAAGTCTTCCGGCTGTCAGACCGGATCGCGGTTATGAACAATGGGAAGGTGGATGTGTACGGAGACCGCACGGCCGTATTTGCCGATCCTGGAACCAGGAATGCCTGTATGTTGACCGGGTGCAAAAATATCTCGCCCATCAGGAAGCTGGATGAACACAGGGTCCTGGCAACAGACTGGGGTCTGGTGCTGGAAACCGGAAAAGAGGTGGGCGATGCCTCCTATGTCGGGATCCGCCATCATGACGCCAACGGGGAATCTCCGGAGAACCGTTTCCTGTGTGATGTCGTGTCGGTGACGGAAAATCCATTTTCCTATACGGTCATGCTGAGACACGCAGATCATCCCGAAGCCGGAGCCTTCGGCTGGGAACTGGACAAAGCTGCCTGGCAGAGTGTACAATCTGACCGGGTCGAGATCCAGATCCCGAAAAAAGCGATCATGCTGCTGAAGCAGTAAACAAAGGATAAGAATATGACAGAACATGCGAATTACCGGGAAGCCAGAGATCTGCTGATCTCTCTGGTACAGAAAATCGGAACAGAACGAACAGAGCTGGAAAAAGCGGCAGGCAGGATCCTGGCCGGGAATCTTCTGGCGTCTGAAAACGTGCCGGCTTTTGACCGGTCACCCTATGACGGTTATGCCTTCCGGGCGGAGGATTCAGCAGGAGCCTCAGAAGAAACGCCGGTAACTCTGCAGGTGATCGAAGAGATCCCGGCGGGCAGTGTCCCTTCCCGGGAAATTGTGCCGGGAACTGCAGCGAAGATCCTGACAGGCGCGCCGATCCCGCAGGGAGCCGATGCCGTCGTCATGTATGAAAAAACGAAATTTACTGGCGACACCGTCACATTGTCTGCTCCTGTATCCTTCGGAGACAATATCGTCTATGCGGGAGAAGACGTCAAAAAAGGCGAGATCCTGGCTGCTGCGGGAACCGTGATCGATGCGGGGCTGGCCGGAACATTGGCTGCCCAGGGGATCGGATACCCTGAAGTTTTTCAAAAACCGCTGGTCGGTATGATCTCCACCGGGAGCGAACTGGTGGAAGCATCGGAGGAAGGACCGATCCCGCAGGGGAAGATCCGAAATACCAACCGCTATACCATTGGAGCGGCACTGCAGAAGGATGGCTGTATTCCGGTCTATCTCGGAACAGCAGGCGACGATGTATCCGAAATTGCGGAGCTCATCTTGAAAGGCCTGGAAGAGACGGACCTGGTAGTCCTTACCGGCGGCGTCTCCGCAGGGGACTATGATCTGACGCCGCAGGCCATGGAGGCTGCCGGGTGCGAGATCCTGATCCACGGAGTGGATTTGAAGCCCGGGATGGCATGCTGCTATGGAATGAAGGACGGGAAGGCAGTCTGCGCATTATCCGGCAATCCGTCTTCTTCCATCCTTAATTATTATACGATCCTGCGTCCGGCGGTACGAAAGATGACAGGGCTGATGTTTTATATGCCGGATACCATCAAAGTGACTCTGGCGGAAGGATTCGGAAAGAAAAGCAAAACCGTTCGTCTTCTGAAAGGAAGACTGAGCATCGAGAACGGGCAGGCAGTCATGCATCTGCCGAAGGGGCAGGGCAATATCATGATCGGAAGCTCCATCGGATGCAATGTTCTGGCAGTGGTTCCTGCAGGGACCGGAAAACTGGAAGCAGGCACGGTGCTGGACGGATTTCAGATATAATACAGCAGATAAGGATAGAGTATGAAAAAAGTAACGGTTGGAGAAGCCATCGGAATGGAACTGTGTCATGACATTACCGCGATGCGGGACGGCTTTAAGGGAGCTGCCTTCAAACGCGGGCACGTCATCACGAAAGAAGATGTCCCGGCTCTACTGGATATCGGGAAAAAGACGGTTTTCGTCTGGGAAGATGCGGAAGGCGAGATCCACGAAGAAGATGCAGCTCTCAGGATGGCTGCCATGGCTCCTGTAACAGGCGCCCATTATACAGGTCCTTCGGAAGGAAAAATGCAGCTGATGGCGGATATCCGGGGCATGTTCCGGGTCGATACAAAGCTGTTGGAAGAGATCAATTCCATCGGTGACATTACGATCAGCTGCCTGCCGGATCACTATCCCGTGGAGGAGGGAGCCCGGATCGTTTCAATGCGGATCGTCCCCCTGACCACCAGGGAAGAACAGATCAGGAAGGCGGAGGAGCTGTGCAGTGAGAGAAAACTGTTTGACCTTCTGCCCTTTCAGAATAGAAAGATCGGTGTTATCATAACAGGGTCGGAAGTCTATGCCGGCCGGATCGAAGACAAATTCGAACCGGTGGTGAGAACCAAGATGAAAGCCTATCCATCACAGATCCTGGGAGTAAGTATCTGCGATGACGACCTGGAGATGATCGTTGCGGCAGCGAAGGATTATCTGGACCAGGGAGCGGATTTCCTGATCTTCACCGGCGGTATGTCGGTGGACCCGGATGACCTGACCCCCACCGCTATCCGGGAACTGGGAGCCCGGATCATTTCCCATGGCGTTCCTTCTCAGCCGGGCAATATGACGCTGGTGGGATATCTGGGGGATACAGCCATCCTGGGAGTACCGGGAGCTGCCATCAGCCTGCCCACCACCATGTTTGATGTGCTGCTTCCGCAGATCTTTGCGGGGGTCAGATTTACGAAAGAAGATCTTATAAGACTCGGAGACGGAGGGCTTTGCCAGCAGTGCAAGGTCTGCCATTTCCCCAACTGCACCTTCGGAAGATACTGATGATCGATCAATACGGAAGAACAATCTCATATCTGCGCCTTTCTGTGACAGAACTCTGCAACCTGCGGTGCCGGTACTGCATGCCGGAAGACGGGATCTGCAAAAAAGACCATTCGGAGATGCTGACAGAAGACGAAATGATCTGTGCCGTGAAAGCAGCGGCTTTTCTTGGGATCCATAAACTTCGGATCACAGGCGGGGAACCGTTGGTCAAGAAAAACATCCTTTCGATCTGCGAAAGGGCAGCGGCTGTTCCGGGGATCGAGGACGTCTGCATCACCACAAACGGAACGCTTCTTCCCGGATTGGCTGAAGGGCTGAAAGCCGCGGGGGTCAAACGGATCAACATCAGCCTGGATACCCTGGACGAGGAAAAATACCGTTATATTACCAGGCGGGGTCATTTTGATGAGGCTCTGGCGGGGATCGAGGCGGCAGTCGCAGCCGGGTTTGACAAGATCAAGATCAATGCGGTGCTGATCGGCGGCTTCAATGACGATGAGATCCCCAGGATGGCAGAACTGACGGTGAAGTATCCGGTGGACGTACGCTTCATCGAGCTGATGCCCATGTATGACAGCGGTGAGTTCGGACCTTCCGCTTATGTTCCCGGCCAGAAAGTACTGGATATACTGCCGCAGCTTTCCGAGACCCCGCAGGACGGCGGTGTGGCAAGACTCTATCATCTTCCCGGCGCGCAGGGCAACATAGGCCTGATCAATCCCCTGAGCAGGCATTTCTGCGGCAGCTGCAACCGGATCCGGATCACGGCAGACGGGCAGATCAAACCCTGTCTTCACAGGGAAGCGGAGTATTCCATCAAAGGCATGGATGAAGAGCAGATGATCGCCCAGATCAAAAAGGCGGTGGCGGCAAAACCGGAATGGCATGGGGACCTTTCTTCCGAACACCGCAGCCATGCGGGCAGGAACATGAATCAGATCGGCGGGTGAGACAATGGAGACAGGAAAAGATTTCACACATTTTAATGAACAGGGCAGGGCCAGGATGGTCAATGTAGGAGAAAAAGACGTGACCCGAAGGAACGCTGTCGCCACAGGGAAAGTGCTGGTCAGCCGTGACACATTGGAATTGATCAAAAGCGGCGGCATGAAAAAGGGCGACGTGCTCACGGTTGCCCAGGTGGCAGGCATTATGGGCGCCAAGAAAACCCCGGAGGTGATCGCCATGTGCCATCCGGTACAGATCGACGGCACGGACCTGTCCCTGGAACTGGACGAAGAGGAATGTGCGGTAAAGATCACGGCCAGGGTATCCTGCAGCGGTAAAACAGGCGTGGAGATGGAAGCTTTGACGGCGGTCAGCATAGCAGCCCTGAATGTTTATGACATGTGCAAGGCAGTGCAGAAGGATATGGTGATCTCCCAGATCCGGCTGGAAGAGAAGACCGGCGGAGTACACGGAGAATACAGAAGGCGTGTGATCTGATCCGCGCGGAAAGGAACGTTAATGAACTACACAGCGGCAGTGATAACAGTCAGCGATAAAGGCTCCAGAGGCGAGAGAGTGGATACCAGCGGACCGATGCTTGAAAAGCTGGTGAGCGAACACGGCTATCAGGTGGTCCATACCGCGATCATTCCGGATGACCTGGAAAAGATCAAAAGCGAACTGATCGTCTGCTGTGATGAACAGCAGGCTGCCCTGGTGCTGACCACCGGCGGAACCGGCTTTTCCCCGAGAGATGTTACGCCGGAAGCCACAAAGGCGGTGATCGAGCGGGAGACGCCGGGAATTCCCGAACTGATGAGGGCGGAGAGCATGAAGATCACGCCTCGGGGATGCCTTTCCAGAAGTGCAGCCGGGATCAGGGGAAGGTCCCTGATCATCAACCTGCCGGGCAGTGAAAAGGCAGCCAGGGAAAACCTTCTGGCTGTGTTGGACAGTCTGGAACATGGTCTTCAGATGCTGTATTCGGAAGGATCGGCAGACTGCGGAACTTCAAACTAGGATTGTATAAATATTTGTACAATTGTATTTTTAAAGTGCACAAATAATATTGACACTACAAGGCTTCGTTTGTATAATATGGACATAAAGAACGGAACAAGAAGAACAATCCAAGCTGATTAAGCTAATTGAAAAAAACAAATTCTAATCTTGAACCGGGCAGAAAAAAGAGGTATGGTCCAATGAAAATGTAACACTCGGAAATCACTGAATAAAAGAAAGGAATAAAGAAATAATTCAGAAGATTTCCAAAGGACAATTCAATAGGAAGAGAGGTTATATAGTGAAACTTCAGGAAATTGTAAAATAGCCCGTCTGTAAGTGTAAAGAAACTTCGGACGGGCTGTTTTTTTGCTTTTCAAATGTACGGCTTTTTAGTGCACGGGCTTATTCAGATCCCGTCAACTTCTTCTTTTCTTTTTCTTCCTTCTTCCAGAAGCCTGATCAGTTCATCGTGATCATCTTCCCGGATCGCTTTTTCGTACTTTCCGAGACAG
>JAFRKZ010000111.1 GCA_017431485.1 Parasporobacterium sp.
AATCTGCTACAATAAAATATACATCTGTCTCGGGAAAAGGTTGAAAAATATGGCAGACAAGGCGCAGGCCGGAGAATTTAATATCCAGGAAGAACTGAGAAACCTGCCGGACAAGCCCGGTGTTTATCTCCACCATAATCAGGAGGGAGAGATCATCTACATCGGCAAGGCGAGGAACCTTAAGAACCGGGTCAGCCAGTATTTCCAGACCGGCAGGGACCGGTCCGTCAAGATCCGTATGATGGTGTCGCATATTGCGTATTTCGAATACATCCTTACGGAAACGGAAAATGATGCGCTCCTTCTGGAAAACCGGCTGATCAAGAAATACATGCCCCGCTACAACACTTTGCTGAAGGACGGGAAAACCTATCCCTATATCAAACTGACGGTGGGGGAGGAGTTTCCAAGGCTCATCAAGGTCCGGAACGTACATAAGGACAAGCATAAATACTATGGCCCCTATCCGCATGAAATGATCGTCAATGAGATCATTGACCTGCTGAACGCGGCGTACCGCCTGCGTACCTGCAACCGGAAGTTTCCGGAAGACATCGGCAAAAAGAGAGCCTGCCTGAACTACCATATTGCCCGGTGCGACGCGCCTTGCGAAGGACGGATCAGCGCAGAGGAATATGCGGAGAAGACAGCGCAGGTCAGAAAATACCTGGACGGCAATTCCAGCGAGATCCTCCAGTTCCTGAAAACCAAAATGGAGGAAGCCGCTTCCAGGATGGAGTACGAAAGGGCCGGGGAGTGGAAAGAATTGCTGCTGGCCGCGAAGCGGATCAAAACGGAACTGTCCAGGCGGAAAGACTGGAAGGTTCTGGAACAGAATGAAGAGAAGATCCGTGGAGAAGAGATGCAGACGAAAGGCGCTGTGGAAGAGCTGTCGGATCTTCTGGGGATCCCTTATGCGGGAAGGATGGAGTCCTATGATATCTCCAATACATCCGGCAGCGAGAGTGTGGGTTCCATGGTTGTCTATGTAAACGGACGTCCGAAAAAAAGCGATTACCGGAAGTTCCGGATCAAGACCGTGGAGGGGCCGGACGATTATGCCAGCATGGCAGAGGTACTTAGAAGGCGGCTGACCCATGAAGGCGACAGCTCCTTTGACTGCCTGCCGGACCTGATCCTGATAGACGGCGGAAAGGGACAGGTCCATTCCGTGCAGGAAGTGGTAGAGGAACTGGCAGAGAAGGGGAACCATAAACTAAGGAAGATCCCGATCTGCGGAATGGTCAAGGACGATCACCACAGAACCAGGGGGATCTTTTTCCGGGATGAGGAATACCTGATGGACCGGACGCAGGAAGCTTTTAAACTGGTAACCAGGATCCAGGACGAGACCCATCGCTTTGCCATCGAATACCACAGAAAACTCCATGCCAAAGGGCAGATCCATTCCGTTCTGGATGATATCGAGGGGATCGGACCAAAGAGAAGGAACGCCCTGATCCGTCAGTTCAGATCTTTGGACAAGGTAAAGGCGGCAAGTATAGAGGATCTGTGCAGGGTACCGGGGATGAACAGGAAGGCGGCACAGAGCATCAAAGATTATTTCATGCAGGGAGCATGACCGTAAAAAGGAGCAGATTATGGCAAAAAGTGTAACCATAAAAGAACTTGCAGATGCCCTGGGGTTTGAGAATATCACTCCCTGGATCGACCTGAACCACATCCTTCTGGATCAGAGGAGCATCAACAGGCCTGCTTTTCAGCTGGCTGGCTTTTTTGACTATTTTGATACGGGAAGGCTTCAGATCACCGGACTTGCCGAAAGCAAATACATGAGCCGGCTGTCCTCCCACGAGAGGATCGTCAGATACGACCGGCTGTTTTCCCTGGGATTCCCGGCAATCGTCAGCGCAAGGAACCTGCGTCCCCATCCGGAAGCAATGGATGCGGCGAAAAAATACGGGATCCCGATCCTGATCGCAAAGGATGAGACCGGTAAGGTGATCGTTGACGTGGTTACCTGGCTGAGTGAAAAGATGGCTCCCATGGAGACCAGGCACGGCGTTTTAGTGGATGTTTTCGGTGAAGGGATCCTGATCACCGGCAATACGGGGATCGGAAAGAGTGAGACAGCCATTGATCTGATCAAAAGAGGTCAGCGTCTTGTGGCCGACGACCTGGTGGAGATCTATAAGACCAGTGAATTCAGCCTGATGGGGTCCGCGCCTGAACTGACCAGACATTTTGTGGAACTGAGAGGCATCGGCGTGGTGGACATCAAGTCCCTGTACGGTGTAGAAAGTGTCAAGGAACAGCAGAAGATCGACATGATCATCAATCTGGAAGTCTGGGACGGCACTACCAGCTATGACAGGCTGGGACTGGAAGAGACCTATGAAGAGATCCTGGGCGTGAAGGTCATCAGGCATAATGTGCCTGTACGGCCCGGCAGAAACCTGGCCATTATCATTGAAACTGCCGCTGTCAACAACAGACAGAAGAAGATGGGCTACAATGCTGCCCATGAACTGGTGGAGCGTGTCAGGAACGAAGTCAGGAGTAAAAATATAGACTGAAGGAAATCATATGAAACTAACACAGATGATTACAGACAGGATCATACAGATTGCCGGAAAAGGCAATGTCCTGTTCCATGAGAAGATGAAGGATCATACCACCATGAAGGTGGGAGGGGAAGCGGCTCTGTTCGTGACGCCGGAAAGTACGGATGCAGTAAAAGACCTTGTCCGGCTGCTGCGGGAGGAACAGATCCCGTACTATGTTCTCGGGAACGGATCCAATGTGATCTGCCGGGATGAAGGCTATGACGGAGTGATCCTGTGCCTTTCGGATAAATATAAAGGATTTGACATACTGGATACGGATCCGGAAACAGCAGAGGTTACGGTAAAAGCCGGTACGGACAACAAAGATTTTTCGGACGCCATGATACAAAGGGGGCTTTCCGGATTTGAATTTGCCTCCGGCATTCCCGGTTCCATGGGAGGCGCCACCTGCATGAATGCCGGCGCTTATGACGGGGAGATGAGACAGATCATCAAAGAAGTAAAGATCCTGGACAAAGACGGAAATATTGCATTAAGATCCAACGAAGAAATGGAATTCGGGTATCGGCATTCCCTGGCATCCGGCGGGGAATGCGTGATCCTGGAGACTGTCCTTACACTTCGCAGGGATGATCCGGAGAAGATCCGCTCACGGGTCGAAGACCTGACAAAACGCAGAGAGGAAAAGCAGCCGCTGGAATACCCGAGCTGCGGCTCCACCTTTAAAAGACCGGAAGGATATTTCGCCGGAAAGCTGATCTCAGATGCCGGTCTGAAAGGGTATCGCATCGGCGGGGCACAGGTCTCGGAAAAACATGCCGGATTTGTGATCAATAAAGACCAGGCAACGGCAAAAGATGTGCTGGATCTGGTGGAATATATCAAAAAACAGGTTTTGGAAAGTCAGGGAGTTAAGCTGGAATGCGAGATCAGAATACTGTAAGAGCCGGCTGGTCCCGGCGGGTAAGGGATGAACTCCTGGAGCATTTTACCAAGTCCGAAAAGTGCCGGAGAGCGGAACTGACGGCGGTCATGCTGCTGGCTCCGCAAAACGTGAGATATGACGGAAATACAGGCATTTTTCTATACGAAGAAACGCAAAATTCAGGAAAAAATCACTTTACAGACAGGCATAAAACTTATAATATAAAAGGGGATCTGGAGCTGACAGAAGATCCCAAAAATTTATTTAAGGACAGGGAAAGCAAGAGAGCATTTCTTCGAGGAGCGTTTATCGCGACCGGTTCCTTTACGGATCCTCAAAAGCGGTATCAGTTTGAACTGATCACCGAACATCTTTGGCAGGCAGAAGAACTGCAGAATTTATTGGCAGATTTCGGTATCCATGCCAGAATCATGGAGCGCAGGGAACGGTTTGTAGTGTATTTGAAAGACGGACCTGCTATCGTCGATACATTAAATGTCATCGGAGCCCATAAAGCCCTGATGGAGTTCGAAAATATCCGCATACTGAAAGAGATGAGAAGCTCAGTTAACCGCCAGGTTAACTGCGAAACAGCGAACATTAACAAAGCAGTTGCCGCATCCCTGAAGCAGCTGGAAGACATAGAACTTATAGATCAGATGATCGGGCTGGACAGCCTGGAGGAGAACCTTCGGCAGATCTGCCTGGTACGGAGAAACAACCCGGACGCAGCGTTATCGGAATTGGGGAATCTGATGACCCCTGCTCTGGGAAAATCGGGTGTTAATCACAGATTCAGAAAGATCAGCCGGATGGCGGAGGAACTCCGGCAGCGTCAGGAGAAACCAGATGGAATGGGGCCATCTGAATAGGGGGTAAAGTACTATGTTGCAGAAGGTTATCAAGATCGGCCTTCAGGATGGGATGGAGGCAAGACCGGTGGCGATGTTTGTTCAGATCGCCGGGCAGTACGAAAGTCATATTACAGTCATTTATAATGGACTGAAGGTTAATGCGAAAAGCATTATGGGCATGATGAGCCTTGGCCTGGCCAGAGGAGAAGAGATCACGATCGTAACAGAAGGCTCCGATGAGGCAGAAGCGATCAAAGGCATTGAAACGTATCTGACTGCCAAGGATTAAGTGCCGGCATAAACAGCAGTTTACTGATCCGGGGTGACGGATCTTTCCGTGTACCCGGGGTCCGGAGGCATGACGATGGCATTTACCCATCTGCACGTTCATACAGAATTCAGTCTGCTGGACGGATCCGGTAAGATCAGCGAGATGATCAGACAGGCGAAAGACCTGGGCATGGACAGCCTTGCGATCACTGACCACGGAGCGATGTACGGGGTCATCGATTTTTACAAGGCGGCAAAAGCGCAGGGGATCAAGCCGATTATCGGATGTGAAATCTACATAACGAACGGGTCCAGATTTGACCGTGAAACAAGTCGAGGTGATGATAGATATTATCACCTTGTTCTTTTAGCGGAAAATAATCAGGGTTACCAGAATCTCATGAAGATCGTATCCATCGGTTTTACGGAAGGCTTCTACTATAAGCCCAGGGTGGATTATGAGATCCTGGAACAGTATCATGAAGGGCTCATTGCATCCAGTGCCTGTCTGGCGGGCATCATTCCCCGTCTGATCCTGCGGGGGAAATACGAAGAAGCATGCGAGGAAGCCATTCGGCTGCAGAATATCTTCGGGCGGGGCAATTTCTTTCTGGAACTGCAGGATCATGGAATCCCGGAACAAAGGACCGTCAATACCCAGCTGATGCGGATGAGCGAGGAGCTGGACATCCCCCTGATCTGCACCAATGATATTCATTATACGTATGATACGGATGCCCAGGCCCATGACATCCTGCTTTGTATCCAGACCGGCCGGAAGCAGGCGGATCAGGACAGGATGCGCTATGAGGGCGGCCAATACTATATGAAATCCCCGCAGGAGATGGAATCTTTGTTTTCCTATGCGCCGGATGCGGTACGCAATACCTGTGAGATCGCCCAGAGATGCAACGTGGAGATCGAATTCGGCGTCCAGAAGCTCCCGCGGTTCTATGTGCCGGAAGGATTCACCTCTTATGAATATCTGGAAATGCTATGCGAAGAGGGCCTCCGCAAACGCTATCCGGATTATGAGGATTATGAGGAACGGCTGCATTTTGAGCTCAATACCATCCGGGAAATGGGATATGTGGATTATTTCCTGATCGTATGGGATTTCATCAATTACGCGAAATCCAACGATATCATGGTAGGGCCGGGAAGAGGAAGCGCTGCAGGCAGTCTGGTCTCCTATTGCCTGGAGATCACGGATATCGATCCTAT
>JAFRKZ010000112.1 GCA_017431485.1 Parasporobacterium sp.
CAGCACGGCTTTGCAAGGGAAATGCCCTTCCGTGTGGAACAGCAATCGGAAACTTCAGTGACCCATGTTCTGGAATCCGATGCAAAGACCAGGGAAAACTATCCTTTTGAATTCCGGCTCGCGATCACCCAGACACTGGTGAAAAACCGGCTGGTCATCAGCTGGTGTGTGAAAAATCCGGCAGCACAGGAGACACTGTATTTTTCCATCGGAGCACATCCCGCTTTTCGTGTGCCGGCAGATAAAACAGACCGGAAAAATGACTGCTATGTGTACTTCCCCGGGCATTCCTCACTGTCCTATATCCTGGTGGATCTGAAAGAAGTTGCCGCCGATCCGTCGAAAGTATATACGATGGATCTGGACAACGGGTATCTGAAACTCGAAGACCATCTGTTTGATATCGATACGTTTATTTTTGAAGACAGTCAGATCCGGGAGGTCTCCCTCTGCGGATCTGACAAAAAACCTTATATTACTATGTATTGCGAAGGATTCCCCTATTTCGGTCTGTGGACAAAATCGGATGCAGCGCCTTTCGTTTGCCTGGAGCCCTGGTACGGAAGGATCGACGACAAAGGCTTCTGCGGGGAACTGCCGGAGAAAACCGGCATCCTGTCACTCGAAGCCGGAGATGTATTCCGGGCAAGCTATGAGATCGAGGTTCCCTGATATGCAATTGACGGCTCCTTATTCCAACGGCACGTTCCAGTATTCCACATTGGCGGTATCCACCCGTTCGAAGGGGATCTCACCGCCGTACTCTTCTGCCACGATCTCATCGGGCAGATCGCCCCAGGCGTAAGCTTCTCCCCAGGGCTGCAGGATCACTTCCGCCACCTGGGCCGGATCGATCACCTGGTTAAACCTGACCTGGGCATACGCTCTCTTAGGATGCATCCGGATTTCGTCGTCCCAAACGGCTTCCTCTGGATTATCATACAGAAAATGGCCAAGGTCGCCGCCCAGGGCCGGATATCCGCTTTCCAGCCTTGACGAACTGTCGATCACGGTGCCGTCTTTCATCCGGATCCCCCGGATGATCGGGATATTGTTATTTTCCCTTGTGATCTCCACGTCCCCGTTTATCCGATAATACACCTGAAGGGACAGTGGTGAGAGTTCAATCCGATCAACGGTATATACAGTATCTGATAAGGAAACGTCTGCGTTTATGGTGATTGTTGCCGGATCTTTATCCGGAAGCCGGATGTCAAATTCCCAGGTTCCCTCCGTCAGGTAATCTCCCAGTTCCGCCTTTCCCCCGGACAGAGCCAGTCTGCCCAGCTCGACATGCAGCTGCTGTCCCAGCAAAGACGCGGTCTGCCCATTTTCTATGCTGTACATGCTCATAACATACTCAAAACCCTCTGTTCCATCCTCTGCGGTGACCTTATCACTATAAAAACTGCCGCTTGCGCCGGAAAAGAATCCTTCATCCAGCTCCGGCCGGATCCACTCAAACAGTAATTCATCCCCCGAACCGATGCTGTCATCTACCCCGCTGACCAGAAAAGTGATCAGCGCTGTCGTGCTGTCTGCCACCATCTCCATCGGACGGACTGTAATACCATCTACCGTGGCTGCATTTGCGGGATCAAGCACCTGCACATTGCCCTGTTCTTCCAGTGTCTGCAGCTGCCCTTCCTCTGCTTCCAGAACTTCCCTCATGCCGTCACTCCAGAAATGGTTGATGGCCGCAAACACAATGCCTCCGCCCAGCATCACGACGGCTGCTGCCGCTGCCGCGATGCCCGACCAACGCTTAAAGATCCTCTTCTTCGTTTCTCTTGTCATCTCGCTTTCCTCCATGCTGCCATATGCAGCTTCCTTTCTGACAGAGGCAAGCGCAGAGTCTGCTTTTTCCCGAACGATCCGCGGGATTTCCACGTCGCACAGAAAGATATTTTCATTTATGGTCTTATCGGTCTGCATCATAATACTCCTTCAGTTTCTGGCGTCCTCTTTTCAGCCGGACCCGCACCGCACCGGGCGAGATCCCGAGGATCTCCGCGATCTCCCTGCTGCTGTATCCCATGCCGTAATACAAGGTCATGACGATACTGTAGGTCTCCCCCAAAGAAGCGATCGCTTCCTTCAGCTCCGGATTGCAGGGATCTTCGCCGGAAAGTTCTTCGATCTCCTCGAGTCCGGTGAGCCCCGCATAGTGCTTTCGGATGTCGTAGCATTTGTTGATCAGGATC
>JAFRKZ010000113.1 GCA_017431485.1 Parasporobacterium sp.
CAGTTCAGGGAAATGCTGCCGTCCTTTAATCAGAAAAGTTCTGCCAATGCGGCTTATATCGTTTCCACTTATGTGAAGGGTATTTCCGGATTCACCGCCGGATCTCCGGACAATGAACTGGGAAATGTCTGGGGCGCCTATGATCTGGGGCTTCATGATGCGTATCTGGTGCTGGCAGCAGCGAACGCCGGGTATGATACCCTGATCATGGGACTTCGGGATCAGGAAGGTATCCGCCGGCTGCTTGAGATCCCGGAAGAGGAGTGCATCGTTTCCGTGATCGCGATCGGAAAGAGAGCTTCCGAGCCGGTACTTGGCAAACGCAAAGACCTTGCGGAAGTAGCGAAGTTCTTCTGACAATAACGTCGGAAAAGGAAGAGCAGTATGTTTTTGATGGATGATGTCCGGAAGTGGAAGGCTGTCTACCGCCTGTTGAATCAGGTGGAAATAGAGGTGTTTGACTGCGGCACTTTGTGCGGGAGCGCTTGCTGTGCGTGCGCCGGAAACCGGGAAGAGATGGGGATCTATCTGTTTCCGGGAGAACATCTGCTGCTGCAGGAAGCAGCGGCGGAAGAAGCGGTAGATGCGGCAGCGACAGAAGCGGCAGATAAAGCGGCAGTGCCTGAGATCAAAGACTGGCTGGAATGGACCTGCGAGGATCCGCGGGAGCTGGGATTTCCGGATTCCTGGACAGAGCCTGTATATTTCCTGACCTGTAAAACCGCGCCTTCCTGTCCCAGAAAGTTAAGGCCTCTTCAGTGCCGGACTTTTCCGCTGAAACCGGTGATCGGGGAAAACGGGGTGCTGGAAATGATCTGGAACGACGAGGAACTTCCCTACAGTTGTCCCATTATTGAGAAGAATATGCCGATCCATGATGATTTTTACAAGGCGACCTATACGGTATGGACGCATCTGGTGAGAGACCGCAGGATCATGGATCTGGTCCTTGGCTGGAGCTGAAAAAAGCCGGCAGATGATCTGCCGGCGAAAGAGACATTCCTGAATGTAAAGCCACTGTTACAGGGCATCGGAATCCAGCAGGATCGTAAAGGGACCGTCGTTGAGCAGGGAGACTTTCATTTCCGCACCGAAGGAGCCGGTGGCAACGCGGTTTTCTCCCAGGGCCTGCCTGCAGGAGCGGATGATATATTCATAGAGCTTTTCTGCGTGTTCCGGGGAGCCGGCAAGTGTAAAACTGGGCCGGTTCCCTTTTTTGCAGTCTGCATACAGTGTAAATTGGGAGACTAAAAGGACAGAGCCCCCCACGGTATCCAGCGACAGATTGGTCTTTCCCTGTTCGTCTTCAAAAATGCGCAGCCCCAGCATTTTCCGGACCATTTTGTCCGCGGTCTGCTGATCATCTTCCTGGCAGACGCCGATGAGGACCAGAAATCCCTGACCGATCTCTCCGATCGTCTGTCCTTCTACTGAAACGCTTGCTTTCGTTACCCGCTGGATCACAAATCTCATGCTGCAGTCTCCGATCCGTGCTTTTGGCACTATGTTTTAGCCCGATTATAGCAAATCGGGATCATTTCGCAAACATCTTTAGACTTGCCTGCAGGAAACAGTGTTTATATAATATAGAATGCTTTCGCACCGGCGGAAGAGGAAGGAAACGCAAAAAAGTGAAAATGCCTGGAAAACAGACACAACCGAATACCCCGGCTGATCTGGCTCTTGCAAAAAAACTGCGAAGACCTGAG
>JAFRKZ010000114.1 GCA_017431485.1 Parasporobacterium sp.
AAATCTGCTTTTCTTCAGGATCTTCAGGAACCATTTGATGACCAGTCTTCCCACGATCAGGATGGCAATGGCGATCAGGATCTTCCCCCCTGCCTGTGTCAGCAGGTCAATTGCTTTCTTTGCAAACTCTTCCATAATGAACAGAACTCCTTTCCTTCACTGCTTTCGCATCGATATTGGTTTTATCTTAACATACCCGCGGATTTTTTTTCAAAAAGACTGTAACATTTTTGCAGGAAGATGCATTAATATATAGCGGGATGAGAAAAAAGGATCCGGATCCGGAAACGTTCCGGCCGAATCATACAGAAAGGGAAACACGCAATGCAGTCCATGGATGAGATCTATCAGCAATATGCCAGAACGGTATACCGGTTCTTGCTGTCTCTCACCCATGACAGCGATCTGGCGGAAGAGCTGACCCAGGAGACGTTTTACCAGGCGATCCGTACCAGCAACCATTATGATGAAAGCTGCCGGATCACCACCTGGTTATGCGGGATCGCCCGGAACGTTTATCTGACGCACCTTCGGAAACATCCTGCTCAGGATAATATCGAAGAACAGGATATCCCTGTGGAGTCTGCGGAAAAAGACGCCATCAGGTCTGTAGAACGAATGGAACTGTTCCGGCTGCTGCATTCTTTGGAAGATCCATATCGGGAAGTCATGTATCTGCGGATCTTTGGCGATCTGTCTTTCCGAGAGATCGCGCAGGTCCTCGACAGATCAGAAAACTGGGCAAGAGTCACCTATTACCGCGGAAAAGAAAAGCTAAAAGAACAGTTACAGCCATAATGGAGAAAACAATGAATAAAATACCTTGTGAAGTCGTGCGAGATCTGCTGCCATCCTATGTAGATCAGCTGACAAGCGATATCACCAATCAGTATATGGAAGAACATCTGGCGCAGTGCCTTCCCTGCCGGGAACTGTATCAGACCATGAAAACGCCGGAGCCGGATGTATTCCGGGATCTGGAAAGTACCGGTCCGTCAAAGGACAATGCTGATGAAAGAAAAATCGATTTTCTGAGAAAAAACCGCCGCCGCAACAAAGGGATCCTCTTCGGATGCATTGCTTTTGTAGTGATCCTTCTGGGCGTTTTGTTCGTCACCCGCTACCTGATCGGCCGCGATATGATCGATACACATGGTGATTTCTTTTTGTGGGATCTGCAGGTAGATGAAAACCATCTGGATCTGGACGGACGGGTGGTCAATGACATTTTCAAGATCACCGGGTTCGAAACGGAGATCCGGGACGGGGTCCTGTATATTGATGCCAAGGTCGTTCCTTCCGGGCTGGTGGCAAGTATGCTCTATGGACGGGAATTTCATTTTGCCTATGACGCGAAAGAGCCCATCCATCAGGTCAATGTAAACGGCCGGATCCTGTACAATGAAGGCGATATGATCTCCATGCAGGCTTCCAGCATTTACCTGTCCAGACATCTGTATATCGGGGATATGCCGATGAACAGTTATACCGCGAATATGCTGAATCTCTCCAACTATCTGGGGCCTTATGAAAATGAACTGCAGACAGAAAAGGAGCCCTACGGGTGGACGATCCGGCTGAAGGAGGAGATCCCGGCTGACAAAAAGGCCGTCCGGGAGGAGGATATGGACGCCTTCTCCTATGTGATGCTGGCGGTGATCCGCAACCTTGACAGTGTCACCTTTGAATACATGGCTGACGGTAAAACCTTCTCCAGGACCACAACCTCCGAGGATGCTTCACAGTTTCTGGGGCAGGACATCAAAGACTGCTATGACAATGTCAGCCTGCTGGACGAACTGATCCGCAAAAGCGATCTGAACACCTATGCCTTCGGCTCGGTATCTGCTATAGATCAGCATCTAATCTACTTTAATGTGGTCAACAATGCGGATGAACCGATCCAGGCGATCCTCACCGATGTCTACATCGACGGTGAACTGGCGGAAAGCCAGGGAAGTATCAATGCAGATGAATCCCCTCTGAAAAAAGGCGAGCTGCTGACGTTCTTTCTCGACAGCAAGCATACCTTAGACAAGCTGGAGGATCATTCCGAACTGAAACTAAAGTTCTCGGTACAGACCCCTGAGGGAAAGACTTATGAAATACCAGGCCAGATGCGGATCCCTCTCTCCAGCGGGCTGATCCATGATATCCACATCAACGGTAATTCCGAAGTCGGATTTACGGTGAGCCAGTGATTGCCTCCTCTTCAACTTGTGATATAATGCATATTTGAGATGACTTGCGAGTACAGGAGGATTTACATGGCTGACAACAAACTGATCAATCTGTTTGACGATCTTTACGGCTCTCCGGATGTTCCGGTGAATGCAAAAGGAACGACCAAGAAACAGGCCAATGCCCCATGGGTCGATAAATATCTGGCCAACCGGGCCGCTGCAGGAGAACCTGTCCCTGTACAGCAGGAAGCCGCCGCAGTTCAGGAAGAAGAAACGGATCCTATGGAGGAACTGGACGCTCTCATCGGTCTCCAGTCCATCAAGCATGATGTGAAGGAGATCATCGCCTATGCAAAGGTCCAGAA
>JAFRKZ010000013.1 GCA_017431485.1 Parasporobacterium sp.
GATCTGCCGGAAGATGTGCTCGTACTCTCTGCCAGGAGCGAGGGACTTACCCTTTCTTATGGCAGCTTGTCCATGAAGGGCGATCTTTCCGATATGCTTCCTCGGATCAGGAAAGAAAACCTGAACCGGGAGCTGTTAGTGAAAGCCGCCGGGCTGAACCGGATGGCAAACCAGGAGAAAGAGCTGCTGGCGGTGGACGCAACGGCCGGTATGGGCGAGGATGCTTTATTGCTGGCGGCTTCCGGGTGCTTTGTGAAACTGTATGAGAAAGACCCGGTGATCGCTGCCCTTTTAAAAGATTCCCTGGAAAGAGCTGCGAAGATCCACGAACTGCAGGAGATCGTATCCAGGATGGAACTGACAGAAGGAGACAGTCTGAAAGAACTTTCCTCCCTGCCGGAGAAGCCGTATGTGATCTTATTGGATCCTATGTTTCCGGAACGAAGAAAAAGCGCTCTGGTGGGAAAGAAGTTCCAGCTTCTGCATTATCTGGAACGTCCCTGCGAGGAAGAGGAAAAACTGTTAGATGCGGCCATCCAGGCGGGACCGGAAAGGATCGTGATCAAACGGCCGTTAAAAGGACCGTATCTGGGCGGGATCAGACCGTCCTTTACCATGGAAGGAAAAGCGATCCGCTATGACTGCCTGCTGCAGCCGCAGCGGACCAGAGGAATAAAAGAAAGGTAATATGTATTATGCTGACACTTGACCAGATCTATCAGGCTGCCTATATCCTGAAAGATACCGCACGCAAGACCGATATGATCTTTGCCCCGGAATTTGCCGAGGGACGTGAGATCTACCTGAAAACGGAAAACCTGCAGCTGACAGGAAGCTTCAAATTAAGAGGAGCATACTATAAGATCAGCCAGTTAACGCCTGAGCAGAGGGCGGCGGGGATCATTGCCTGCAGCGCCGGAAACCATGCGCAGGGCGTTGCGCTGGCAGCAACACGCATGGGGATCAAAAGCACGATCTGCATGCCGGACGGAGCTCCGATCAGCAAAGTGGAGGCGACCAGGCATCTGGGAGCGGAGGTCGTCCTGGTAAAAGGAACCTACGACGATGCACACGATAAGGCAGTGGAGCTGCAGAAAGAAAGCGGCGCCACTTTTATCCATCCCTTTGACGACGACTATGTGATCGCAGGACAGGGAACGATCGGGCTGGAGATCCTGGATCAGCTGAAAGATACAGATGCCGTCCTGTGTCCGATCGGAGGAGGCGGCCTGATCAGCGGCGTAGCCTATGCGATCAAGAGCCTGAATCCGAATATCAAGATCTACGGAGTTCAGGCGGCCAATGCACCGAGCATGTATGAAAGCCTGAAGAAAAAGGAGATCGTGACGGTCCGGTCCGTGGCAACCTTTGCGGATGGTATTGCAGTCAAAACGCCGGGGGAGACTACTTTTGATCTGGTGAGCAGGTACGTAGACGATGTGGTTACGGTGACAGAAGATCAGATCGCAGCTGCCATCTTAAGGCTCCTGGAACGCCAGAAGCTGATCACGGAAGGCGCCGGAGCGGTCAGCGTTGCGGCTGCCATGTTCAGTGATCTTCCGCTGGAAGGGAAAAAGACGGTCTGTATCCTGTCAGGGGGCAATATCGATGTCAATATTCTTTCCCGTGTGATCACAAGAGGACTGATCACAAGCGGAAGGAATACGTTGCTGCAGATCGCGCTGGAAGACAAGCCGGGCCAGCTGGAAGGCGTCAGCAGGATCATTGCGGAATGCGGCGGAAATGTGATCGCCGTTCATCATGAACGGTCAGATCCGAACACCCCGATCTCCAGCTGCATCCTGCGAGTCGGCATGGAAACAGCCAGCTTCGAACAGATCCGAAAGATCCGCGAGAAACTGACGGAAGAAGGATTCCATATTCTTTCCGACTGATCTTTTCAGGAGGAAGCGGTTCCTTCCGAGGATCCGGAAGCATCCCGAAAGCTGAAAAATGGTGACATCCTGATCCTGGGGAAGAGTTTCAGGAACAGACCGACAAAGCGTCCTGTCAGAAGGACCGACGCTACGGAACTGATCCCGACACTGGCAAGAGAATGGGTGGATATCAGATTGATAATGATCGCTATTGCCACATAAATGGCATCAGCGATCATTTTTACATTGGCCAGTTTTTTGTGATACATGCGGCTGATCACGTTGTTCAGTTCATCCGGAGCAGGGAGCATCATGTCACACCCGCTGATCAGTGCAACGCCGAGCCCCTGTATAGCGATCCCTACGATAAGACTGACGATCTTCTGCCAGAGCACGAGATCGGGATTCCAGATCCACATGAACAGATCCACCAGATATCCGAAGGGGACGCCGACGCAGATCGTCAGCAGGGATTTCAGTGTAAAACGTTTTTGAACGATCAGCTGCAGAGCCACGCAGAGGATGTGCAGGATGATGGTCGCATTTCCCAGAGTCAGGGTGGTAATATTGGCGACTGCGTCCGGTACGGCAGTAATTGGGGATACGCCCCAATAAGTGCGTTTCAGGAGCACCAGGCCGATGGCCATGCAGACAAGGCCTGCTATATACTGTATAATCCTGCGGGGAAGCTGTTTTTCTTTCATGCGGGTATTGTAGCACAGAACCAGGCATGGCGGAAGAGTGATTCTTTACGAAAACCATTTCCGAAACCGGACGGAGTATGATATGATACAGCAGTACAGAGAGGAGGAGAATATGAACGATTATGTGATCTTCACGGATACCGGCTGCGATATCCTGCCGGATATACTGGATGAATGGAATGTAAAACTCATCGATCTGTTGTTCCGGGATACGGCGACCGATCAGATCTATACACAGCGGGATATGCCGACGGATGTTTTTTATCAGAAGATGAAGGAGGGGGCATCCTTCCGGACGTCAGCAGCCAATATGGAAGATTTCTCCAATGCTTTTGTACCGTATCTGGAGAAAGGGACGGATATCCTGTATGTCGGCTTTACCTCCGGTCAGAGCGGAACGGTCAATACTGCGGCGATCGTTGCAAGAGAACTGGAGGAACAGTATCCCGAAAGAAAAGTGACCGTGATCGATACGCTCTGTTCTTCAGCGGGCCTCGGACTGATGGTGTATTTTGCCAAGGAGAGAAGGGACGCAGGGGACAGCCTGGATGAGGTGGAAGCCTATATCAGAGAGCGGATCCCGTATCTTTGCCACTGGTTTACCGTGGATGACCTGCAGTACCTGGCCCGGAGCGGAAGATGCAGCAAGGCTGCGGCTTTCATGGGCAGTGTGCTGAATATCAAACCGATCCTCCATGTGGATGAAGAAGGAAAGATCGTACCTTTGTATAAAGTGCGCGGTCGGAAAAAATCCATTAACACTGTGGCGGAAGGGTATGTGGAACTGGCGCAGGATCCGAAGGGAACCTTCTTTATCTGCAACAGTGACTGCAGAGAAGACGCGAAGATGCTGGATGATCTGATCTTCCAGAAAACCGGCGTCCGCGCCAAGATCATCACCGATATCGGCCCCGTGATCGGGTCTCACTGCGGACCGGGCACACTGGCAGTGTTCTTTGTTTCCAAAAAGAGATGATCGATGCTGACAGCTGTAGAGGTAAAAAAAGCGGTACAGACAGGTTGTGCCGCTTTCTTCCGTATATATAGGGAAATGACATGAATGATGAAAGAATATGTATGACAATAGACGCTTCCACCCGGTATGATGTAGTGATCGGAGGAGGACTTCTTCAGGAAGCGGGGGAGAGGATACAGGCTCTCTCCGGGATCTGCAAGGCTGTGATCGTCTCCGATGACCAGGTGTTTCCCCTGTATGGGGAGACGCTGAGATCCGCCCTGGAAAAGGCAGGGATCCGGGTTTTTTCGTTTGTCTTTGCACATGGAGAAGGGTCCAAGAATTTGCATGTTTATGAACAGCTCCTGGAATATATCAGCGAATGCGCCTTGAGCAGGACAGATCTGCTGGCGGCCCTGGGAGGCGGCGTCACAGGAGATCTCTGCGGATTTGCCGCAGCAACCTATCAAAGAGGGATCCGGTTTGTACAATTTCCCACCAGCCTTCTGGCTGCGGTGGATTCTTCGGTGGGAGGAAAGACAGCGGTCAATCTGAAAAACGGCAAAAACCAGGTCGGCTGCTTTTATCAGCCGTCCCTGGTCCTGTGTGATACCGATACCCTCTGGACATTGCCGGAGAAAGAATACCGAAACGGCTTCGCGGAAGTGATCAAATACGGAATGATCATGAATGCACCGTTTTTCAGAAAACTGGCGGAACGGCCAGCCCGTGAATGGATCCGGGAGGTCATAGCCCAGTGTGTTTCCATGAAGCGGGAGATCGTCATGAAGGACGAATTTGATACCGGTGAGCGGATGCTGCTGAATTTCGGGCATACGCTGGGGCATGGTGTGGAAAAATGCAGCGGCTATACGATCCCCCATGGATTTGCGGTAGCAATAGGCATGGCAGCCATGACCCGGGCAGCGGTGCAGCATGGGATCTGTTCCGGGGAAACGCTTCAGGAACTGGAAACTATTCTGGAACGATACGATCTTCCAATGAACACGGAGTATTCCCCGAAAGAACTGGCCGACGCAGCGCTTCTGGATAAGAAGAGCACAGGATCTTCCATTCGGATCATCGTTCCGGAATGCACAGGCCGCTGCGTGATCCGCACGATTGCTGCAGAAGAACTGATCCGCTGGATCGTTTAAGGGAGGACCGGATATGGATATCATGACAGTCAGTCCGGGAACAAGGACCGGAAGGGTCGGGATCCCTTCTTCCAAATCTCTCGCCCATCGCGCCCTGATCTGCCGGGCTCTGGCGGATCGGCCTTCCAGGATCGAGCTGGATGGGTTCTCCGCGGATATTCAGGCAACAATGGAATGCCTGAAGGGACTGGGAGCAGCATTTTCTTTTTCCGAAGGCGTACTGGAGATTACTCCGATCAAAAAGATTCCCGAAGAAAAGAAGAGCCCGCAGGAGGCGCATCTTCCCTGTTCTGAGAGCGGGTCGACGCTGCGGTTTTTACTTCCCGTGGCAGGCGCTCTTGGGCAGGAAGCCGTTTTTTCCATGGAAGGACGTCTGTCCGAACGACCGATGGAACGGTTTGAACAGGTGCTCAAAGATCACGGCATGAAGATCCGGCGAAACGGCAGGGAACTTTACTGCTCAGGGCAGCTTGAGAGCGGAGAGTATGTCCTGCCGGGCAATATCTCCTCCCAATATATTACAGGACTTTTATTCGCCCTTCCGATGCTGGAAGGAAGCAGCCGTATCCGGATCGAAACGAAGCTGGAATCGGCAGATTATGTCAGACTGACAGAGGATGCTCTTTGCGAAGCCGGTATCGTCTGGGAGACGACGCAAGCCGGGTACCGGATCCCCGGAAGACAGCGCTATCATATCGGAGAAGGAAACGAGACGGTGCGGATCGAAGGAGATTATTCTTCAGCAGCCTTTTTCCTGTGCGCCGGTGCCTTTTCGCAGCAGGGGATCACGGTGCATGATCTGTCTCCGGATTCCCGGCAGGGAGATAAGCGGATCCTTCAGGAACTGGAACGTTTTGGCGCCCATGTTGAGGTGCGAGGGAGTGAGATCACCGTCCGGAAAGGGCAGCTTAGGGAAACTACGATCGACGGTTCCATGATCCCGGATCTTATTCCCGTTCTCAGTATCGTGGCGGCAGGCGCCCACGGCGTTACCAGGATCCGGAATGCGGCGCGCCTGAGAATGAAGGAATCCGACAGGATCATGAGTACCTGCCGGATGCTGCAGTCGCTGGGAGCGGATGCCAGGGAACTGCCGGATGGCCTTGTCATTTACGGAAACGGGGGATTAAAAGGCGGCGCCTTAGTAGACCCTTTCCGGGACCATCGGATCGCCATGTCAGCGGCCATCGCAGCATGCATCTGCAGCGAGCCGGTGATGATAAAAGACGCGGACTGTGTAGGAAAATCCTATCCTGATTTCTGGGAGGATCTTAAATCCCTCGGGATGGAATAAAATATGAGAACGAAAAAGCGAAGGCATAGCAGCCGGGAGGTGGCAAGTTGAGCAGTACATATGGAGAAATGATCAGACTGACGATCTTCGGACAGTCCCATTCCCCGGCGATCGGGATGACACTGGAAGGAATACCGGCAGGGTCTTCTATTGATATGGAAAAGCTTGAGCGGTTTCTGGCGCGCCGGGCACCGGGCAGGAACGCCTGGTCCACACCGCGCGCAGAAGCGGACCGCCCGGAGTTTGTGGCGGGACTTCTGGGCAATGTGACCTGCGGCGTTCCGTTGACTGCCATCATACGTAATACGGATACGCGGTCCGGGGATTATGAGGAACTGAAGAAAAAGCCCCGTCCCGGGCATGCTGATCTGACCGCACAGTACAAATATCATGGTTTTCAGGATCATGCCGGCGGCGGACATTTTTCCGGGCGGATGACAGCGCCTTTATGCATTGCCGGCGGGATCTGCCGGCAGCTGCTGGAGAAGGAAGGCGTGAAGATCATGGCGCGGATCGCAGTCATTGGCGATGTGGAAGATGAGAGCGCGTTTCTTACATCCGTGGAAGAAAATGAGTTTCCGGTCGTCTCTCCGGAAAAAGGGATCTTAATGCAGCAGCGGATCGAGCAGGCAAGAGAAGAAGGCGATTCCATCGGCGGCATTATCGAGTGCGTTGTGACAGGTCTTCCAGTTGGCCTCGGAGATCCCATGTTCCATGGAATGGAAAACCGGATCGCCCAGGCAGTCTTTGCGATCCCGGCGGTCAAGGGATTGGAATTCGGAGCCGGATTTGCTGCGGCCCGTATGCGGGGAAGTGAACATAATGACCCCTTCCGGATCAGGGACGGAAAGATCGTCACGGAAACAAATCATGCCGGGGGGATCCTGGGAGGGATCACCGATGGTATGCCGATCTGTTTTCGCGCTGCTGTAAAGCCTACTCCGTCGATCGCAAAAAGCCAGCAAAGCGTAGATCTGGAAGCGATGAAAGAGACATCGCTGGAAATCAGGGGAAGGCATGATCCCTGTATCGTTCCCCGTGCTGTGCCCTGCATGGAAGCTGCGGCGGCGCTTGCCGTTTACGATGCCTTCCTGGCGTATAAAGCACAGCAGTAAGCAAAGGATCCTGAAGGAAAGGACAATCGGAAATGGATATGGAACAGGCAAATGAACTTGGCCGGTTAAGAGAAACGATCCAAAAGATCGATGAAGAGATCGTCCGGCTCTTTACCGCGCGCATGGAGTGCGCAGGGCAGGTGGCGCAATATAAAAAGGACCATGACCTTCCTGTCCTTAACAGCGAAGTGGAAAAACGGAAAATGGAAGAACTTTCCCTGATGGTGCCGGAACCGTTCCGGGAATCCCTGAAGCAGCTGTATGCAGGGATCTTTGCCGTGAGCAGAGAGTATCAGGAACGGCTGATCCGGGAAGGGACAGGAGCTTACAGGAGAGACGGGAATGAAGCAAACGGAGAACGGAAATAAAACACTTTGCTGCGGCCTTCTGGGAGAGAAGCTTGGACACAGCTATTCCCCCGGGATCCACCGTCTGCTGGCAGATTATGAATACCGGCTGTATGAGCGTACTTCGGAAGAGCTGGATTCGTTTCTTTTAAAAGGGAAATGGGATGGGCTGAATGTGACCATCCCATATAAAAAGCGTGTGGTTCCTTACTGTGCGGAGCTGTCAGAGGCAGCCGCACGGGTAGGCAGTGTTAATACGCTGGTAAAGGATCCATCGGAAAACATCTTCGGGGACAATACGGATGTGTATGGATTTTCCTGCCTGCTGAAGCGTCTTGGCGTGGACCCTGCCGGGAAAAAGGCATTGATCCTGGGAAACGGCGGGGCCAGTGTTTCCGTCCGCTATGTTCTTGAGAACGCCGGGACGGAGACGGTGGTGATCAGCCGATCCGGTGAGAACAATTATACCAATCTGGACCGTCATAAAGACGCGGCACTGCTGGTCAATACAACGCCGGTGGGCATGTATCCGGAAAACGGGAAACAGGCGGTCAGCCTGGCTTGTTTTCCGGCGCTGGAAGGCGTGCTGGACATCATCTATAATCCGTTTCGTACGGCGCTTCTTCTGCAGGCGGAAGAGGCAGGTATTCCTTTCGCTTCCGGCCTTTATATGCTGACCGCGCAGGCGGTCAAAAGTTCCCGGCTCTTCCTGCATGGAAAGGACTGTCAGGATTGTGATGAAAAGGATATGGCGCAGCAGATCGATGCGATCACCCAAATCCTTGCCCACAGCATGCAGAACCTGATCCTGGTGGGAATGCCGGGGTGCGGCAAATCTTCCGTTTCAAAAGTCCTTGCGAAGAAGACCGGCAGAGAATTGCTGGAGCTGGACCAGATGTTCGAGACGATCCATGGAATCTCCCCGGCGCAGTGCATCCTGCAGGAAGGGGAAGCGGTGTTCCGCGAAAAGGAAACGCAGGTGATCCGCGAAGCCGGAAAACTGTCCGGCATGATCCTTTCCACCGGGGGAGGATGTGTCACGATCCCGGAAAACTATCCGCTTCTGCATCAGAACGGCGTGATCGTCTGGCTGGAACGGGAGATCGGGGAACTGGAACAGAAAGGACGCCCGCTTTCTGAGCGGGAAAGCCTTGCTGCCATGTATGAGCGGAGAAGACCCTGTTATGAACGGTTCGCCGACCTGCGTGTCGTCAATGACGGAAGTCTCGATGAGGTTGCCGGAAAGATCCTGTCGTTGTATGAAAAGAGGCGGTTTTTAGGATGAAGATTCTTCTAGCAGCCGTGAATTCCAAATTCATTCATTCCAATCTGGCAGTCCGTCTCCTGAAAGCGTATGCCGGGGAGATGCCGGACGGCATGCAGATCCTGATCCGGGAATTTACGATCAATCAGTTTGAAGAAGATGTCCTTGCCGGCCTGTACCGGGAACATCCGGATGTGATCCTCTTTTCCTGCTATATCTGGAACTGGACCTTTATCCGGGGGCTTTTCGGCGACCTGAAAACAGTCCTTCCAAAGACGCAGATCTGGCTGGGAGGACCGGAAGTATCCTACGATCCGGAGAAGATCCTGGAACATTTCCCTTTCGTGGAAGGGATCCTGATCGGAGAGGGAGAAGCGGTATTTCGCCATCTGGTGCGGGAGTATTTTGCCGGCGGACAAAAAGACCTTTCCAAGATTCCGGGGCTTTGTATCCGGGATCCTAAGCCCCGGCGGACGGATCCGGCGCCCCTTCTTTCCATGGATGATGTGCCGTTCATCTATGACGAAGAAACGCTCCGGGAATTTGATCACAGGATCCTCTACTATGAGACCAGCCGGGGATGTCCTTTCGGCTGCAGTTACTGCCTGTCCAGCACAGAGAAGACCGTGCGGCTGCGTTCCCTGGACAAAGTCTTCCGGGAACTGCAGTTTTTCCTGGATCACAAGGTCCCGCAGGTGAAGTTCGTGGATAGGACATTCAACATCAATCCCGCTCACACCATGGGGATCCTGCGGTATCTGACAGAGCATGACAACGGCGTCACCAATTTCCATTTTGAAGTGGCGGGAGATCTGCTGACGGAAGAGGAACTTTCTTTGATGTCCGGTATGCGTACCGGCCTGATCCAGCTGGAAATCGGGGTCCAGAGTACCAATCCCGACACTATTCGGGCGATCCGCCGCAAAACGGATCTTCATAGGCTGAAAGAGCATGTGGAGCGGATCCGGGAAATGGGAAATATCCATCTTCACCTGGATCTGATCGCGGGTCTTCCCTATGAAGGGTATCAGAGCTTTGCGCAGAGTTTCAATGATGTTTATGCCATGCGCCCTTCGCAGCTGCAGCTTGGTTTTTTAAAGGTGTTAAAAGGATCTCCCATAGAGGAAGAAGCAGAAGCATGGAAGATCGAACACCGAACGGATCCGCCTTATGAAGTGCTTGCAAGCGGATGGCTGGATTATGAAGAGATCCTGAAACTGAAGAGGATCGAGGAAATGGTGGAACTATATTACAATTCCAGCCAGTTCACCCGGACGATCAGGGCTTTGGAAGAGGATTTTGAAACTCCTTTTTCCATGTATGAAAAGCTTGCGGACTACTATGAAGCCAAAGGGTGTCTTCTGAACAGTCCCTCGCGGGAGTACCGGTACCGGATCCTTCTGGATTTTGCCGCGCAGAACCGTCCTGAAAAAAGGGAACTATATGAAGAACTCCTCCTTTTTGACCTGTATCTTCGGGAAAACCTGAAAAAAAGGCCTTCCTTTGCGAAAGAGGAAAAGAAAGTGAAAGGAATGCCCGGGCTCCGGAAGGATCGGAGCTGTCATGCGGAAGCTTTTTATTATCCGGTTTTCAGTCAGGATCCGAAGGAGATGACCGTCCGGAGCGAAGAGCCTGTCATCGTGGTATTTGACTACGATCACCGCAGTCCCCTGGATCACAACAGCAGCATTTCCATCCTGAAATAGTGTCTTTTGTATGACAGAATAAGTCGTGCAGAAAATGTCATACATGGCGGATTTACCGGCAGTTTCAACGAACTTGAAGCTGCCGTATTGACTTTGCGCAGCGGGTGATCTATCATCCTGTCACGCTCCTTTCGGGAGCACACAAAGCTGTCACTTCCAGACAGCCGTACACCGATCAACAACTGAATCACGAAGGAGTTTACATTGGCAAAATATATTTTGGCGGTTTATGATGCCTGCCAGGTTTATTTGGAACGCTTTCTGAACTATGCCGGAGCCAGGAACAGTTTTGGCTTTACGGTAAAAGGGTATACCGATCTGACGATCCTTGCACAGGATGTGCAGGATAACAGGATAGATGCTGTGCTGTTTTCCATTGATGAGTCGTTCATGGATCTCATCGGAAACATAAAAGGTGTTTTTTCACGGATCATAATGAACGGGATGGTTGTGCTTTTTTCCGGAGAGCAGCACAGCGCCGGCGAACTGAAGGCTGTAATGGATGAGTGGGGATATACGGATGAGATCAGGATCATTGAGAAATACCAGTCCCTGGAAAACATCCTGGCGGAAGCAGATGAGTATATACAGGAAAAGAAGGGATGGCAGACCCCGGGAACGGATGTGGGGACTTTGCAGGTGATCGGACTTTATTCTCCTGCGGACAAGGTGACGCATCCGGAAACAGCAATGGAGCTGAAAGGGGATATGCGAAATGTCCTGTACATCAGTCTGGAAAGTTTTGCCGGGCTGGAATATCTGATGGATCTTCCTGCCGAAGGAGATCTGTCGGAAGCGATCTTCTGTTACAGGACCTGCCCTTCCAAACTTCCGGAGACGATACGACGGATCCGGGGGAAACTAGGCGGAATGGATATTCTGAAAGCTCCGGACAATATGGATGATCTGGAAGAGCTTGACGGGAATGAATGGCCGGGCTTCCTGAAAGCTGCATCCGGTTCCGGAGACTATCAAACGGTTATCGTGGATATCGCTTCTTTCAGCTGGAAGATCATCCAGGTGATCCTTACATACGGCAGACTCTACATCCCGGCCCTGCCGTATGATGAGACCCGGACATTCCGGAGCGTGCTGACATCCGGCGCAGTACGGGAAGAACAAAAAAGAAAAAGAGCGATCGCATCTCTTCAGGAGTTCCGAAGATTCTTTGAAGAAGAAGCGTATAGCGGGTATCGGGACCGGATCCTGGAGGTACAGTTTGAAACTGGTTGAAGAACTGAAGGACAGGCTGATCGAGAGCCTGGATCTTTCCCAGAATATTACCGACGAACAGCTCCGGGAGATCATTGCCTCCATGGTCATGGAGCAGTACCGGGGGAGACCATTTCCCCTCCGGGAAAAGATCCGGATCAGCAGGGAGCTGTTTCATTCGATCCGTGGATTGGATATCCTGCAGGAGATCCTGGAAGTGGATGGGATCACGGAGATCATGGTGAACGGCTACGACAGGATCTTTATTGAACAGGGCGGAAAACTGAGCCGTTATCCGGGACAGTTCGCCTCCCCCGCAAAACTGTCGGATGTGATCCAGAGCATTGCCGCGAGGGCCAACAAAAGGGTCAATGAAGCATCGCCCATCCTGGATACCCGTCTGGAAGACGGATCCAGAGTCAATATCGTACTGGCGCCGGTCTGCGTGGGAGGACCCGTAGTCACGATCCGTCGTTTTCCGGAAAAAGCCATTACAATGGATACCCTGATCGCCATGGGATCCATTACGACAGAGGCGGCACAGTTTCTGAGACTTCTGGTGATCAACGGATACAACCTGTTTATCAGCGGAGGCACCGGATCCGGCAAGACCACGATGCTGAATGCGCTTTCAGATTATATCCCGGGAACGGAGAGGATCATCACCATCGAAGACTCCGCGGAACTGCGGATCAGCCATATCAGCAATCTGGTCAGCCTGGAATGCCGTCAGGCAAATACAGAAGGGGAAAATGCCGTGACGATCAGAGATCTGATCCGGACCTCCCTCCGGATGCGGCCGGACAGGATCGTTGTGGGAGAAGTCCGTGGCGGAGAAGCCCTGGATATGCTCCAGGCGATGAATACAGGTCACGACGGAAGTCTGTCCACGGGACACGGCAATTCACCGGCGGATATGCTGTCCAGGCTGGAAGTGATGACCCTGATGGCAGGAGAAGAGATCCCGATGGCGGCGGTGCGAAGCCAGATCGCTTCCGCACTGGACATCCTGGTCCATCTGGGCCGGATGAAAGACGGAAGCAGGAAAGTACTGAATATTTCCCAGATCGAAGGGATCCGGGACGGAACGATCCGGATCAGTACACTGTTCGAATACAAAAGGATCGATGAAGATCCCGGCGCACAGCCGCGGCTTGTCAGGACCGGGGTACCGCTTAAGATTATGAAAGGAAACATGGAAGAACAATATGAAACATTCTTCTGATCATATCAAAGACATACTGGGAACAGCGGTTATATTTGCAGTGCTGTACCTGTTTTACCGCTCTATGTGGGTTATAACGCTTCTTCTCCCGTGTGTCATGGTGTTTCGAAGAGAACGCAGGAAAGAAAGGGAATATTCCAGAAAGGCTGTCCTGAACGCACAGTTCCGGGATATGCTGGAGAGCCTGGCGGCATCCTTGAGAGTCGGGTATTCCATGGAAAACGCCCTGAAAGAATGCGTGCGGGAAATGTCCATGACACACGGAGAAGATTCTCCGATCTGCGAAGAGCTGAATCTCATGGTCAATCAGATCGGGATCGGCATGTCGGCAGAAGCGATCTTCCGGGAATTCGCGATGCGCAGCGCAGTGGAGGATATTGATACATTTGCTTCGGTCTTCAGCATAGCGAAACGGACCGGCGGGGACATGGTGGCGATCATAAAGGAGACCTCTGACAGTATTGCGGGGAAACTGGATACCCGCAGTGAGATTGCTGTGCTGATCAGTTCGAAGCGGCTGGAACAGAACATCATGACCATGATCCCCATCGGGATCATCCTGTACATCGATCTGACGTCAGGAGGGCTGCTGGATCCGTTATATGGCAATCTTACCGGGATCCTGATCATGTCAGTCTGCCTGTGCATCTACGGGGCAGCCGTCATGCTGGGAAGAAAACTGATAAGGATCGAAGTATGACATGGGTTTATGCTGGAATACTGTCTGTCATGGCAGTCATCATGGTGATCAGCAGGCGCTTCGGAAAGGAACTGTTCAGATCGCTGGATCCGAAAGAGCATCCCCTCCGCCGGCTTTATCCGACGGCAGCAGCCTTTCTGCTCGCAGGAGACCGGGTGAAGAGGACAGGCCGCAGCACGAAACTGAATGCGCTGCTGAAAAACCTGTATGTAAAAGAAAACATAGAAAAAGAAAAATACCTTTACCGGTTAAAGAAAACAGCTTCTTTGCTGGCGGTATTTGCAGGCGTGATGTTCCTGGGCTTTTTTGTCTGCCTGGCAAATGAAGGGATCCGTTATATACAGTCGCTCGAACGGGGAGAACACGGGCAGGGAAGCATCGATTATGAACTGGAAGCAGATTACCGGGGAGGCACAGATCCGGTACATATCCTGATCGAACCGGTTGCATATACGGAGTCTGAGATCCTGGAACTGTTTGACAGAGCCTATGAAGAAGTCAAACAGATCGTTCTCGGAGACAATATTTCCCAGGATCATGTGACGGAGCCGCTGCATCTGATCCCGGAGTACAACGGGATCAGCATTTTCTGGGAGATCGAAGATCTTTCCGCAGTCAATTACGCCGGCAGTCTGAAGGCGGAGCTCAGGGAAGGGGAGACAAAGACAGTTACGCTGTATGCGGTGTTTTCCATGGACGATGTGACGGAAACATTTCTCCTTCCCATTGCACTGGCCGGACAGACCAGAAAGGAACAGGAAAGGCTTCTGGACGGTATACGGGAAAAGATCGAGAAAAACAATGATGTGCATAGTAAGGAAGTAGTCCTTCCGGAGGAAGTCGACGGATATCGGATCCGCTTTCATACAAAGCGGTATTCCGAGGGGTATCTGTTCCTGCTCCTGGCAGCAGGTGCCGTGATCGTGATCCTTCTGTTTTACGACCGGAATCTGGAAAAACAGGTAAAGAAACGGCAGGAGCAGATGATGGTGGATTTCACGGAGATCGTAACGAAACTGAGCCTTCTTTACGATGCGGGCCTTAGTATTCACGGTGCGTTTGAACGGGTGGTGTCCGATTATGAAAAAAGGATCAGGGAAAAGCCGTCCGGGGATTTCTTTTTCTCCAAAAGGAAAAAGGTGCCTGCGCAGACTGAGTACCACTTTGCCTACCGGGAGATGAAACTGGTCCTGGAAAAGATCCGGCGGGGATCCGGTGAAGCACAGGCTTATTCCCAGTTTGGAAAACGCTGCGGGCTGTATCCCTATATCAAGCTGGGGAATCTTCTGGAACAGAATCTGAACAAAGGGACCAGGGGAATGCAGCAGCTGCTTAAGAAGGAGGTGGAAGATGCATTTGAAGAACGAAAAAGGATCGCAAGAAAAAAGGGAGAGGAAGCAGGAACGAAACTGCTGATTCCCATGGTCATGATGCTGGCTGTCGTGATCGCCATTGTGGCAGTGCCGGCACTTATGTCCATGCGCTTTTAAACGCAAGGAAAGGAGGGAGTTTATGAAAAACGGTATTCTCAGGGTAAAAAGGTTTCTCACGGAAGATCAGGAAGGGATCGGTGTGGTGGAGGTCATCCTCATCCTTCTTGTTCTGGTAGGATTGGTACTGATCTTTAAAGACCAGATCGTTTCTCTTGCCAGGAGCATCTTCTCCAATATCACCAGTCAGGTGGATGCGGTATAGGAGAACGTGTATGGCCAGACAGAAAGGCAGTGTGACGATCTATCTGCTGCTGTCTCTTTTACTGACAACGGGGCTTGTCTTTACCCTGACCGAATCTGCCAGGATCAGCTGTATCCAGGCAAGAGTGCGGGGCGTTACCTTTATGGCACTGGATTCCTGCTTTGCGGAATTTTCCCGGGAGATCTTTGACGAATACGGTATCATGGCACTATGGAAGAGTGAAGAAGAATTTACAAACGATCTGAACGGGTATATCAGGAACAACCTGGATTTTTCCGATCTGGACCTGTACCGGGATGCGGATCTTTACCTGCTTCGGCACAATGCCAGCGCGATCGGGGAGATCGTCCATCTGACGGATGATAACGGCAACGTATTTCTGGATCAGGTGACGGAGTACATGCAGTACTATGTTGTCGAGGAAGCTTTAAGCGCTCTGTTGTCCCAGCTTTCGTTGTTCGGAGAGGGGGAAAAGATAGCAGAGTTCGTAGAAAAGATCAATCAGTACCGGGATATCTTTGTAAAAGTGGCGGATACGATCTCTTCGATCCAGAAAGCTTGCGACAATGCAAAAAGCGTCGTAAACAATCCCAAAACGATCCTGGGCAATATGCGCCGCAGCATGAAACGGTATGAAGAGACCGGCAATATGATCTACATCGCCCAGTTCAATACCAATTTCTGGAATCTGGAATCCGGGCGGGATGAACTGAACGGGTATATGCAGATCATACAGGCGGAAACGCAGAACTATTACGGTTATGCCCAAAGCGCCGGGGCTGCCATAAACAGCCTCCGGGAGGAACTGGAAACGGATGGGGAGGCTTATTCCGGAGAGACGCTGGAAGCAATCCACCAGGAACTGGACCGTCTGGAACTGAAAACAACGGATACACAGGAGGATTTTTACGGGATACAGGAAAATGCCGTAACGGCGGCGTTATACCAGGGAGAGCTGGAAGCGCTGGATCCTATCATCCGGGATATCGATCCGCAGGAGATGCGGTACCATATCCTGGAATATCAGTCGGAAGTGGATTACTACGAATCGCTGTTCAGCGATTTTCAGGTGGACGGCCTGGGGCTGAATGTTGACGCTGAGCCGGTACAGAGGGAAGATCCCGGTTTTCTGGCGACGGTAGGCGATATCTTTTCCAAAGGACTGGTAAAAGCGATCGCCGGGAATGATATTTCCAATGCGAAAGCGGATACCTCTTCCTTCCCGTCGAAAACGGCCGGAAGAAACGGGTCAGGAGAAAGCGGTTCTTTCCTGTCCGCCTCTTACAAACAGCTTTTGCTGGGGGAATATGCCCTGAAACACTTTGGAAATTATCTTGATGAGAAAGAGGAAACGGCACTGAAGTATGAAGTGGAATACATGATCGGTGGAAAAGCCTCTGACCGGGATAATCTTCATGATGTGATCAGGAAGATCGTTTTGCTGAGGTCCGGCCTTAATATGGTCAGTATGTTCAGGGATCCTGAAAAAATAGAGGAGGCGTATGCGCTGGCTCTGGCGATCATCGGGTTTACCGGGATCGAACCGCTGGTGGAGACGCTGAAGATGCTGATCGTATCTGTCTGGTGTCTGGCGGAAAGCCTGTGCGATGCCAGGGCGATCCTGTCAGGAGGCAAAGTTCCTCTGATCAAAGAACCATATGAGTGGACTGTCTCTGCGATCGGGCTTAAGAATTTCAGCAAAACGGTCCTTCCCTCTGCATCCGACGAGCGGGGAATGGAATACGAAGATTACCTGCGGGTCCTTCTGCTGGCGGAACAAACTCCTGTGGTCACTTACCGGGTCATGGACCTGATCCAGGCAAATGCATGTCTCAGATACCAGCCGGAGTTCCGGATGGCAGAATGTATCGATCGTGTAAAGATGGAGGTGAACTATGATACCAGACAACTGTTCACCGCTTTCAGATTCGCAGGAACACTGCTGGGCGGGCAACAGGGTGGCTACAGTTTTTCTGTGACCCAGCAGTATTCTTACTGAACAGGATCAGGCAGAAAACAGGAAAACAAAAACAGAAAACATGTTCCAGACACGAACGATGTTCCTGTCATAAATATCTGCTTAGATTCCAGACGTTGTATTCCTGGACTGCCTGATCCTGCCGGGA
The DNA here is from genome assembly GCA_017431485.1 of Parasporobacterium sp. Lineage (GTDB taxonomy): Bacteria > Bacillota > Clostridia > Lachnospirales > Lachnospiraceae > RGIG5612. Next base: position 17,378 of record JAFRKZ010000013.1, read on the forward strand.
AAGGAGAGGATATGCAAAAAAGACGATGGCTCTGCCGGAAGGCAAGCCTTTCCCTGGAAGCCGCCTTTTCCCTGCCGTTCTTTCTTCTGTTTATGAGCGCAGCCGCCAGTTTCCTGGTGATCTTGCTGCTGCAGGTCAATATCCAGGCTGCCATGGAAGAGACGGCGCGGAATATTGGCAAGAAAGCATACCTGCTGGAGCAGGCGGACAAAGGAGATGCTGCGCGGGAAGAAACGGCGGGCCTGATGGAAGCCGGGATCAATGCGGCTACGGTGAAGGCGTTTCTGCTTTCTGTTCCGGGACTGTCTCAGAAAGTGAACCGCTCCAGAATCATTGGAGGAGCAAGCGGGCTATATACCCATGAAACTTCCTACGACCGGGAGAGCGGGATCCTTGATATCGTAGTCAGTTTTGATTATTCCGTTCCATGGGTTCCCCGCTTTTTCGGGACACTCAGGCTGGTGCAGCGGATGAGGAGCCATGTGTGGGTGGGAGAGCCTCTTTCTGAAAGTGCGAAAGGAGGCGGCTCGTCCTTCGGTACGGTTTATGTCACTCCTACGGGAAGTGTGTATCATTTGTCACCGGACTGCCATTATCTTGATCTTTCGATCCGCACGGTTTCCTATCAGCAGGTCAAAACGGAGCGGAATGCGGATGGTTCCCGGTACGATCCGTGTCCGGACTGCGGTGCGGCGGGATCGTCCGGACAGGTCTATATCACCAATTACGGGACCTGCTACCATACGAGCCTGGGATGCAGCGGTCTGAAAAGAACCGTGCTGGAAAAGGATGTCACAGAAGTGGAAGGAATGAGGATCTGTACAAAATGCCGGGAAGGCGCAGAGCATAGTCACTAATGAAAATGGGAAAGATACAGGAAATGATCTTGCTGCTGATGCTCGCTATGGCAGCACAGGAAGATGTCAGAACGGGAAAGATCAGTATGGTTCCGCCTGCGCTCGGAGCAGCTTTGTGTGTAGGGTTTCAGATCGTGGCCGGCGAGTTCCGGCCAGGGGATGCGGCACTTGGCGCGGGAGTGGGATTTATGCTGCTCCTGATCGGTTATGCCAGCCGACAGGCCGTTGGATACGGAGACGGACTGCTGTTCGCCGCCACCGGCTGCTGTCTGGGAAGTACGGATAATGTGGTGCTGCTTCTTTGTTCCCTGCTGATGTGCTCTTTTTATTCCATGGTGATGCTTGTCAGCCGGCGGAAAAAAAGAAATGACCGGATCGTCTTTGTCCCGTTTGTCCTGGGAGGATTTGTCTTGTTAACAGGGGTGTACTGGTAACGTAAACAAAAGGAGAAGGGAAGGCGTCCGGGAATGAAGAGAAACAGGAAAGGACAAGGTTATTCAGGCAGTTTTACGATCGAGGCGGCGGTCGTGATACCGATGACGATGCTCCTTCTGGTCACGGTGATCTTTACCGCATTTTATGTGCATAACGCGGCGACGATCACAGCAGTAGCGGATGCAGCTCTTCTGGAGAATGCTGCATCCCTGGAGGAAAACAGAGATTCCTTCTGCAAAGATCTGGAAGGGGTCCTGCGGCAGAGGCTGATCGGGGAGTCACAGGTTCAGGCATCGATAGGCGGCGGGGAAGACAAAAGAAGCGCAGAAGTTTCCGCCGTTTTCCGGATCCCGCTTGCCATGATCGATGATCTGACGCAGGAACGGATGGGGAATCTTTCTTTTCACAGCGATGTCTCTCATCTGGATGGAAGGAAAAAACTCCTGCTGTATAAAGCGATCTGTGACGGTGCAGAAAACTTGCTGGGGGCAGGCGGAAGGGAGAAAGGATGAATGCAGAGTACAGACGGGATCCGGACGGGCATTATCTGGTCCTTGGAGATTTTGAACATACGAAGGAGAATACCTATTCTCTCAATATGATCCTGAAGAACCGCGTGGCGGGACTTTTGCCGGTGAAACGGGAAGTCCTGAACGGGAAGATCCGTCTGGTATACGACATCTCTTCTGAGATATCCTTTTCCGATCTGACCGAAAAGGCGCTGTTGACGGAAGATCTCCTTCGGTGCCTGATCACGGATCTGACCGTCTGTACATATGGATTCCGGGAGTATCTGCTGGAGATCGGAAAACTGATGCTGCATCCGGAATACATCTTTCTGGAACAAAGTACCGGCCGTTTCCGGTTCTGTTTCAATCCGTATTATACAGGGAATTACCAGAATGACATTCGGTCGCTGTTTGACAGGATCCTGGAGAAGATCGATTATGAGGACCCTGTATTTGTGAAGATGGTCTATGAGATGCACATTGCGGTGCAGAAGGACAACTTCCGGATCAGTGACCTGTCAGATGCCATGTCCCGGATGGACAGCAGCGAGACGGTGTCTGTCCGGGATATGTTTGAAAAAAGTCCTGAAACGAAAAGAAAAGACATGGAAGGATCTCCTCTGGATCCGGAGGATGACCAGGAGGAAAATCCCCGGCCGGTTTCGGAAAGTACTTCGAAAGCCGCGTTGGAAGACCTCCCATCCGGAACATTCGGAAAACTGCGGCATTATCTGAGAGGAAAAAGTATCCGGGAAGTGATCTCCGATATCGATAACGGCGTTTTCCTGCAGAAGATGTACCGTCCTTCCGGATCTGTTAAGAAAGCCGGATCATCAGACAGGGAAGATCCGCCTGTCAGGATCCGGGCAAGAACATTTTCCGCGCAGCAAGAAGAAAAATCCATGAAAAAGGCAGAACATGAACCGGCCGGAGATCTGGAGGAACTTCTTACCAGGGTTCCCTGGACCGGCGAGGCAGACAGCGCATCCGACAAGGTCCGTCCCGTGCAGGCAGATGAGATCGACGGGCTCCTGGATCTTGATGAGGACAGATTGTTTAAGGAATCCGTCAATTGTGAGAATGAGCAGCAGGACCGGACGGTCCTGCTGGAGCAGAAAAGGAAACGCCGTCTGGTGGGGATTGGCCGGCAGGAAGGAAACGTGATCGAGATCACCCGGTATCCGTTTCTGATCGGAAAACTGGAGGGAGAAATGGACTGTATCATCGATCGCCCGTCTGTTTCCAGAATGCACGCCCGTATCAGTGAAAATAAACAAAGCACGGCAGGAAGCTGTTTTATCGAGGATTTCAATTCCACAAACGGCACCTATATCAACGGGATCCGGATCGAACCGTATCGGAAAAGAGCAGTAAATGCAGGGGATGTCATCCGGCTGGCGGACCAGGAGTTTGTGCTTCGCTAGGACGGAAAAGCCCAAATTATCCCGTGCAATTCCAAAAGGAATGCGATATGATAGTGACTGATCGAGAGCCCTGGGCAAGTACGGGCGGAACAGAAAACGGGAGCGTTTGGAATGAGCAGTCTGAAGACGATGGTAAAGGAAAAGACATTTCCCTATGTGACGGCAGGTCTTATCCTGGCCAACGTGGTCTATTATTTTATCATTGCGCTGGGCGGGAGCACTGCCAGTCCGGCTTATATGGTTTCCATGGGAGCGGATTTCGCTCCCTATGTCTTTGAAAGACATGAATTCTGGAGACTGCTTACCTGCATGTTCATGCATTTTTCCATTCAGCATCTGGGAGGCAACATGGTCTATCTTGGGCTTTTGGGATGGAATTATGAAAGGATCGTAGGCCATCTGAAGTTCTTCCTGATCTATATGCTGTCCGGCTTAGGCGGCAGCGTGGTATCCTGCGCCTATCATCAGCTCTCCGGAGAATATTCGGTTTCCGCAGGGGCCAGCGGCGCGGTTTACGGGATCATTGCGATGGCAGTCTATCTGATGTATGTCGCGAAAAAAAGGACCGGTTCCGTGATCCTGCTGTACCGGATCGCAATCATGCTGGCGTTTTTATTCTATTCGAATTTTGTCAATGGAAGGGGCGTGGATATTGCAGCCCACATCGGCGGCCTGGTCTTCGGCGTGATCCTGAGCCTTATCTTCCTGCCTTATAAAACAAAGAAACAGTGACCCATAAAAGGCCTGTATATTGATAAAGGAGCATGAACTATGAAAGACGAAAACTGCATTTTCTGCAAACTGGCAAATGGGGATATCCCTACTTACACGCTGTATGAAGACGATGATTTCAAAGTGATCTTTGATGCCGGTCCGGCGACCGAAGGACATGCCCTGATCCTTCCTAAGGATCATGCGGCGGACATCTTCGAACTGGATGACGAACTGGTGGGCAAGGCGTTTGTCCTGGCAAAAAAAATGGCTGCCGTCCTGTCGGAAGTGTTTGAAGCAGACGGGATCAATATCCTGCAGAACAATCATCCGGCAGCAGGGCAGAGCGTATTCCATTTCCATATCCATCTGATCCCGCGCCACGAAGGAGACAATGCCTTTAAAATGTGGACTCCGGGAGAGCAGAATAAGGAACGGCTGGAGAAGGCGCTGGAAAAGATCAGAGAGCTTTGCTGACCGGCTTTTCAGGATACTTTTTCCCTTCCGGCACAGGGCTTCGGCACGTGGTAAAAATGCATAAAAAAATCCCCTGAACTGTGGTCTAAATAGTGAAATGTTAGATTGACGAAAAGGAAAATCGTTGTTATAGTTTTCACATATTCTTCACAATTAGTTTTTCAGGAGAATCCTGGCAGGACTTGTTTCCTGCCGTGTTCTCTTTAAGGTGATTGTTAATGAAATCATTAGAAGAAAAGATCTTACAGGATGGCAAGGTTTTTCCGGGCGGAGTGCTGAAAGTGGGCTCCTTTCTGAACCATCAGATCGATGTCCCTTTCATGATCGAGATCGGGAAAGAATTCTACAGATTATTCAAAGACGAACAGATAACCAAGGTCCTGACCATCGAAACGTCCGGGATCGCGATCGCCGTGGTCTGCGCCGAGCAGTTCCATGTTCCGGTCGTCTTTGCTAAGAAGCACCAGACAAAGAATCTGACCAATGACTGCTATGTCGCCCATATTCATTCCTATACCCATGGGAATGATTATGAAGCAAGGGTAGAGAAGCAGTTTCTCAATGAACATGACCGCGTGCTGGTGATCGACGATTTCCTGGCGAACGGAGCTGCCCTGGAAGGCCTGATGGAGATCATCCGGCAGTCCGGTGCCCATCTGGCTGGGTGCGGGATTGCCATTGAAAAGGTGTTCCAGGAAGGCGGAAAGCGTATCCGGGAAAAGGGCGTCAGGGTGGAATCCCTGGCTATGATCTCGGAAATGACCGACGACGGAAAGATCACCTTTGTGGAGCAGGACGCGTAAACATCCGATCGTAAGACGTATGACATATTACTTTTGTGCTGCACAGTCAACTCAGCGACTGATAAACAGTATATAGTAAATAAACGGAGGACAAAACCAATGAAAACATTTAAGAAAATTGCCGTTATGATCATTGCTGCAGCAATGGTATTCGGTATGTTCACAGCTTTGGGAACCGCTCAGACTAAGGCTGATGAAGGCATCGTTGCAGGTCTGATCTGCCTGCATGATGAAAACTCCACTTACGACCTGAACTTCATCAACGCTTTCAAGGAAGCATGTGAAGCAAGAGGCCTGGTGGAAGGCGAGACCTACTACATCTCCACCAATATCCCTGAAGGCCAGGAATGCTACGAAGAAGCAATGAACATGGTTGACAGAGGCTGCAATGTTGTATTTGCAGACAGCTTCGGACATGAAGACTATATGATCGAAGCAGCAAAGGAAGCTCCGGAAGTTCATTTCTGCCATGCAACCGGCACAAAGGCTCATACAGAGAACCTTCCGAACTATCACAATGCATTTGCTTCCATCTATGAAGGCCGTTTCATGGCTGGTATCGCTGCCGGCATGAAGCTGAACGAGATGATCGCAGAAGGCAAGATCACGGAAGAAGAAGCTAAGATGGGTTATGTCGGAGCTTTTACCTATGCAGAAGTTATCTCCGGATACACATCTTTCTTCCTTGGCGCAAGATCTGTCTGCCCGAGCGCTACCATGGAAGTAACCTTCACCGGTTCCTGGTATGATGAGACAAAGGAAAAAGAAGGCGCACAGATGCTGATCAATGATGGCTGCGTACTGATCAGCCAGCATGCTGACTCCATGGGTGCCCCGACTGCATGTGAAGCTGCAGGCGTTCCGGACGTTTCGTACAACGGCTCCACCATCGCTGCTGCTCCGAACACCTACATCATCTCCTCCAGGATCAACTGGGCTCCGTATTACACCTTCGTAATGGACAGCATTGAAGCCGGCGCAGAGATCCCGGCTGACTGGACAGGAACGATCGAGACCGAAAGCGTTCTCCTGACAGACCTGAATGATGCTGTTGCAGCAGAAGGCACAGCAGAAGCGATCGAAGAAGCTAAGGCAAAACTCCTTGCCGGCGAACTTCAGGTATTTGATGCTTCCACCTTCACAGTAGAAGGCGCTGCACTTGAGACCTATATGGCTGACGTTGACACTGACCCGGCTTATGAAGGCGATACAGAAGTCGTGATCGACGGTGCTTTCCTGGAATCCAATTTCCGTTCCGCTCCGTACTTCGATCTTCAGATCGATGGCATCACACTGCTTGATACCGCATTCTAATTAGCAGAAATGCGAACAGGGAGGCTTTCATGGAAAGCCTCCCTAATCTTGTTTTTACGGCCTTGAAGATACAGGAAAGCGGGCAGATCAGCAGATCGCCGGTTTTCCTGTATCCTGTGAGGCAGTATCCTGCGGGATAACCCCGATGCAGTAAAAAGAATGGAGGGAGAACAGTATTGGATAAACAATCCCCAATCTTAGAACTGAAACACATCACGAAACGATTTGGCAATATTACAGCCAATGAAGATGTTTCCCTGGAAGTGTACCAGGGAGAGATCCTTGCCCTGCTGGGGGAAAACGGATCCGGCAAGACGACCCTGATGAATGCCATCGCCGGGATCTATTATCCGGAAGAGGGGCAGATCTTTGTCAATGGAAAGGAAGTCTCCATCAATTCCCCGAAAGACGCCTATGACCTGGGGATTGGTATGATCCATCAGCATTTCAAACTGATCGATGTACTGTCAGCGGCAGAGAATATCGTACTGGGGCTGAAAGACAAGCGCCGGTATGATCTGAAGGCAGCAGGCGCCAAGATCAGGGAGATCTGTGACAAATACGGCTTTGATGTGGATCCCAACCAGAAGATCTACAATATGTCCGTTTCCCAGAAACAGACGGTAGAGATCGTCAAGGTCCTGTTCCGTGGGGCAGACATCCTGATCCTGGATGAGCCGACGGCAGTCCTGACACCGCAGGAAACGGAAAAACTGTTTAATGTCCTGCGCAACATGAAACAGGATGGAAAATCCATCATCATCATTACCCACAAACTGAACGAGGTGCTGGAGATCTCAGACCGGGTGGCGATCCTTCGAAAGGGAAGATATATCTGCGATATCAAGACCTCGGAAGCTGATACCCAGCAGCTGACCGACGCCATGGTAGGACACGCCGTGACCCTCAATATCGAGCGGAAAGTCCCGGTGGATCCGAAAGACAAGATCATCGTGAAGAATCTGACAGTAAGGGATTCCGATGGCGTGGAGAAGCTGAAGAATATTAACTTTACGGCACGCACCGGAGAAATCCTGGGCATCGCCGGCATTTCCGGAAACGGCCAGAAAGAGCTCCTGGAATCCATCGCCGGTCTGCAGAAGATCGAAACCGGCAGTATCCTGTTTGTCAATGAAGACGGCACGGAAGAAGAGCTGGTAGGCATGGATCCCAAGAAGATCACGGATATGGGCATCACGCTTTCCTTCGTACCGGAAGACCGGCTGGGCATGGGACTTGTGGGCAACATGGACCTGGCGGACAATATGATGCTGCGGTCCTTCCGCCACGGACACGGTCTCTTTACCGACCGTAAGGCGCCTTATGAACTGGCCGAGCAGGTGGTGAAGGAGCTGGAGGTCAATACGCCGTCTATCCGTACGGCTGTCCGGAAACTGTCCGGCGGCAACGTGCAGAAAGTCCTGGTAGGGCGTGAGATCGCTGCGGCGCCGACCGTGCTGATGACCGCCTATGCAGTCCGCGGACTGGACATCAACTCCTCCTATATCATCTACGATCTGGTGAACAAGCAGAAGGCCAGAGGAGTAGCTGTGATCTATGTCGGAGAAGATCTGGACGTGCTCCTGGAGCTGTGTGACCGGATCCTCGTGCTCTGCGACGGACAGGTATCCGGTGAGCTGGACGGCCGGGAAGCCGACAAGCAGCAGGTCGGACTGATGATGACAAGACTGGGAGGAGCGGAACATGAATAGGATTCCTCTGATACATATTTCAAGAAGAAAAGATATTGTTTGGTATAAAGCCTGGCTCATCCGGATCGTGGCGATCATCCTGGCGCTTGTGCTGTGCGGCGTTATCACCATGGTCACCACCGGATTGAACCCGATCAAGGTGTATGCCGCCATGATCGATGGTACTTTCGGCACCACCAGGCGTATCTGGATGCTGTGCCAGAATATTGCGATCCTTTTGTGTATCTCCATCGCCCTGGCCCCTGCATTTAAGATGAGGTTCTGGAATCTGGGCGGCGACGGGCAGGCGCTGATGGGCGCTCTCGGAGCAGCTGCGGTCATGATCCTTCTGGGAGATAAGATCCCCAATGGGCTCCTGATCCTGATCATGGTGGTGGTTTCCATTGCCTGCGGCGCGATCTGGGCAGTCATCCCGGCTGTGTTCAAAGCCAGATGGAATACCAATGAAACGCTGTTTACCCTGATGATGAACTACGTGGCCATTCAGCTGGTCGCTTTCTTTGTCATAGTCTGGGAGGTCCCCAAGGGAGCCGGCAAGATCGGCATCATCAACCAGAATACCAACGCAGGATGGTTCCCCCAGGTGGGAGGATCCAAATACCTGCTGAATATCATTATCGTTGCCGTGCTGACGATCGCCATGTTTATTTACATGAAATACTCCAAGCACGGCTATGAGCTGTCTGTTGTCGGTGAATCCGAACCCACCGCCCGTTACGTAGGCATTAAGGTCCGCAAGGTCATTATAAGGACCATGGTCCTGTCCGGCGCTCTCTGCGGCGTGGCAGGTCTTCTGCTGGTAGGCGGTACAGATCATACGCTGACCACAACTCTGGTGAGCGGCCGCGGCTTTACGGGCGTTATGGTGGCCTGGCTTGCCAAGTTCAATCCGATCTATATGGTCCTGACCAGTTTCCTGATCGTGTTCCTGCAGAGAGGCGCAGGCGAGATCACCACTGCCTACAGCCTCAACCAGTCCTACGGCGATATCATCACAGGCATCATCCTGTTCTTTATCATCGGATGCGAATTCTTCCTGAACTACAAAGTCAGCTTCAGGAAGTCCCATAAGGAGGTGGCATGATGTTCGGATTCTTACTTTCCTTTATTCCAAGAGCCGTTTCTCAGGGAATCCCCCTGATGTTCGGCGCAGTAGGAGAGACCATTACCGAAAAATCCGGCAACCTGAACCTCGGTACTGCAGGTATTATGTATGTCGGCGGTATCTGCGGCGTGATCGGCTCCTTTCTGTATGAGACCAGAACGGGCATCGAAAATATGAATGCCTTCCTGGGCATCCTGATCCCCCTGGTGTGCTGTCTGCTGGGTTCCCTGATCATGGGTCTGATTTATTGCTTCCTGACGGTCACCCTCCGTGCGAACCAGAACGTAACCGGTCTTGCCATGACCACTTTTGGCGTAGGCTTCGGAAACTTCTTCGGCGGCTCCCTGATCAAGCTGTCCGGCGCAGACGTTCCTTCCATCGCATTGTCAAGGACCAGCCAGTTCTTCAGCGCGAAGCTGCCATTTGCCAAAGACCTCGGATGGTTCGGACAGATCTTCCTGTCATACAGCTTCCTGGCATACACCGCTGTTGCCATGGCGATCATCGCATCGGTCGTGATCTTCCATACCAAACTGGGACTGCAGCTGCGTGCTGTCGGTGAGAGTCCGTCCACGGCAGATGCAGCGGGCATCAACGTTACCAGATATAAGTATTTCGCGACCTGCATCGGCGCGATGGTTTCCGGACTTGGCGGACTTTACTATGTTATGGATTACGCAAGCGGCGTATGGTCCAATGATGCGTTCGGTGACAGAGGCTGGCTTGCCATCGCCCTGGTCATCTTCACCATCTGGCGTCCTGCGCACAGCATCTGGGCGTCCATCCTGTTCGGCGGATTATATATCCTGCATATCTTCATTCCGTCAGGCACCAATCTGGCGATCAAGGAACTGTACCAGATGGCACCTTACGTGGTCACCATCATCGTGCTGATCTTTACCTCTCTTCGAAACAAGAGGGAGAATCAGCCGCCGGCTTCCTTGGGCCTTAGCTATTTCCGGGAAGACCGGTAGATATAGTTGCAGTTTTCTGAAACATGCGGCTGTGAACGAGTTGTCGTTCACAGCCTTTTTTTGTTATATTGTCGCAGCTTCAGCATTTTCAGCGCTGTACATGATTTTCGCCGGCGCCTGCATCAAAAGCAACGCTATGCATGATTTTTTGTAAAATATCCGATGCTGTGCATGATTTTTGCTTCGAAACAGGGGTCAAAATCGTGCATAGCATCGATTTCGCTGCAACGGTGTTTCGAAAATCATGCATAGCGCCGCATTTGATACATATTTTTTTGAAAAATCATGCATAGCGCCTATTTTGCTGCAGGCATACGTCGGAGAGCATCCTGTACAGAAACCCTGGGAGTCCTGCGTGCAGAAAGAACCATTTTTCTCCCGGGGAGAATGTGGTATACTTACAACTTAAGAAACATGAAACAGAAATTGAATGATAAAGACAGGAGAAGAATGATGAAAAAAGTGATCGTATTTCTGGCAGATGGATTTGAAGAGATCGAGGCGCTGGCAAGTGTTGACCTGCTGAGAAGAGCGGGGATCGATGTGACGACAGCTTCCATTATGGGAAGGATCGAAGTGACCGGTGCGCATGATGTAGTCGTGAAAGCGGATGTGCTGGCAGAGGATGCTGATTATGCAGCAGCGGATATGATCGTGCTTCCGGGCGGCGGCGTAGGCACCCAGAATCTTGCGAAATGTGAGCTGGTGCAGAAACAGTGTCTTGCATTCGCGAAAGATAAGCTTGTGTCGGCGATCTGCGCAGCGCCTACCGTACTAGCAGGACTCGGACTCCTGGAAGGAAAGAACGCAACCTGCTATCCGGGAATGGAAGGTGGTATGCATGGAGCGATCATGAGCGGCGAAACAGTGACGCTGGACGGCAATATCACCACCGGCAGAGCTCCTGGAGCAGCCATTCCGTTTGCACTGGAACTGATCAAAAGACTGGCGGGCGAAGAAGCAGCCGCATCAGTCAAGAGCGACATTGTCTATTAAAAAGCGGGATCTTCGCGTATGCAGTCGATAGAAAAAGACAACATGATGAAAAAAAATAAAAGAACGGGAATGATGTGCGCCATCTTGTGCCTGTGTATCTCCGCGGCATTCCTTCAGCTGGTCCCGCAAAGAGCGGCGGCGGAAGAGCTGATGACAGCCGTGGATTTTCCGGTGCGGATCGATTCGGGGCTGCAGCCGCCTTCAGACAGCCCGGGGCTTCGGTACGGGGAGAACGGGGAAATGCTTTTAGGCGCCTACACCAATAACCGGAACAATAAGATGTATCTGTCCCTGCGGGATCTGGCAGCTTTGCTGAACGGAACGGAAGGGCAGTTTGAGTTTGAACTGGAAGAAGAGCAGGAAAGCTATGTGCTGACCAGAGGCATCCCCTATACCGGGATCGAGGTGGTCATTGATCCGGAAGCCGAAACACTGCCCGGAGATCATTATGATGAACTGGGCAATCTGTGGAATTCAGAGGAGCAGCTGGTTTATGAATCACCGGCAGGAGCAGTGAGACCGCCATATGAGTATCTGGAATATATGATCAATCCGCTGATGATCGATGGCCTGGAGACAAGGTTTTATTCCATGCAGCTGAGTTCTACCCGGGATCTTTATGTAGACCCTGTGGATGCGCAGCTGATGCTGGACATTACCCTGGAGATCGAAAATGGCAATCTGATCCGGATCGATCCGACGGGATTTACCATCGACCTGGCTGCCTATGAGGCAGACGGCTATTTTGATCTCTTCAACGGGGTGGTGCTGGGCGATTGCACCACAGGGCAGATCCTGTACGGCTGCAAGGAAAACAATCCGGACGCCATTGCCAGCACGTCCAAGCTGATGACGTATCTGGTGGCGGCAAGATCCATCGAAGCAGGGAGGATCAGCCTGGATGACAAAGTGGTCCTGTCTGAAAATGTGGGACGTCTGGTGGATTCGGGAAATGGGACGCTGCCGATGTATACAGGGCAGGAGGTATCCTTGCGGGACCTTATCAGCGCCATGCTGCTCCCATCCAGTAATGAAGCGGCACTGGCGGTGGCAGAGCATACGGCTGGATCGGAAACGGAATTTGTCCGGCTGATGAATGAAACCGCAGGACTGCTGGGACTGGGATCGGCCCGGTTCTATAATGCCAGCGGACTTCCGGATTATTCGGATACCCTGATCGCATCCGTGAGACAGAACCGGATGAGTGCAGCGGATCTGTTCCGCCTGTGCGCTGCGCTCCTCACGAAATACCCTGAGGTGACCGGATTTACTTCCCAGAAGACCATGGAGGCGGAAAGCTTTGATTATCCGCTGAACAATACGAACTATCTTCTGTATGACATGGAAAACTGCATCGGTCTGAAAACCGGAACCACCGATGAGGCAGGCTGCTGTGTGGCGGCTGCTGCGAAAGTGCCGTTTGCGGACGGAGAACATATCCTGGTGGCGGTGGTACTGGGAGCCAATTCCAATCTCGACCGGTACCAGGTGCCGCACCTTCTGTTCCGATGGGCTGAACAATCATGATTAAATTAAAAAAGCCTGTCTGTTATGTGAAAGTGAATAGAATCTGAACTTTCTCATAACAGACAGGCTTTTTTAGTTATATTATGATTGCTCAGGGGGTTGGCTGTGAAACTTCCAATGTCTCGTCCGATGTGAGGTTCTTGAAATCCTCTTCATCCAGCAGTCCGTCCCGCTTGATGGCGATCGTCATGGCCTCCATGTCAACGGCAACGTTCAGCTTATCGTTATCGTAGAGCCCTTCATAGAGATTCTCCATGGCTTCGTCAATATTCTGGAAGTAGTTTTTCAGATTGTCCGGTATGTCCGGATTGTCCACGCCGCTTGCTTCAATCTTCTGGTATCTGGTGACTACTTTCTCTATCGTGGGCAGATAGTAGTTGAACAGCTGCCTGGTCGTCTGGATCTTCTCCGGCTTCTGACGGAGTGCATGAAGGACCTTTTCGATGGAACCGACGGCTTTGATCCCGGCTTCGGCGATCTCCTTGTCTTCCAGTCTGGAAAGAGTCATCCGGATACTGGTCAGCTGAGAATTCGCTTTATTCAGGCTGTCCGCCTGTTCCTTTGTCAGTGGCTCGTCCCGTTTGATCTGAGAACCGGGTGCCGCGCTCTGGCTGCCGGCTTTTCTGGCCAGCCCGATGATCAGAATGGAAAGCAGGATTGCCGCGATCACCAGAATGATCGCGATGGTCAGCAGCGTCTTCAGAAGAGACGCCGTAAGACCGCCCACCAGGAAAAGTCCTACGATGCAGGCAACAATGATAATGATTCCGGCGATCAGTCCGCCTGATCTTTTCTTCTTCATAGTCTCGATCCTTGTCTTCAGATGCTCCATGGCCGCCGCATGGATTTATCCAGCAGCGGCCATGAAAGGTAACAGGTTAGATTATTCTGTAACGTCGTCGATGAAATCTTCCGCTTCTTCTGCAGCGTCAGTTACTTCTTCCACTGCATCTTCCGCAGCTTCTTCGATCTCTTCTGCAGCTTCTTCCGCAGCTTCTTCCACTTCTTCCTTTACGAAATCGGGCTTCACTGCGATATTGGCAGAGGAGTTGCGGATGTCGAGGAGTTTCTGCTTCAGAGTTGCTTCGATCTGGCCCAGTTCATTTTCTGCCTGGCGGCGTTTCTCACGGCCTTCCTCCTGGATCCGGACGACCTCATCGAGAGAGGTGATCAGCTGCTCATTGGCATATTTCACGGATTCGATATCCACGATGCCTTTTTCGCTTTCTTCCGCGATCTCGATGGTGCTCTGTTTCAGTTTCTCCGCATTCTCACGGATCAGTTCATTGGTGAAATCCGTAACCAGTTTCTGCGCCTTCATGGCTTCATGGGAATGAGACATGCCGAGAGCCAGGACCATCTGGTTCTTCCAGAGCGGGATCGTGTTGTTGATCGTGGACTGGATCTTTTCCGTCATGAGGGTATCGGAATTCTGGATCAGACGGATCTGCGGCGCCATCTGCATGCTGACGGTGCGGGTAAGCTCCAGGTCATGCAGCTTTTTCTCAAAGCGGTCGCAAAGGGCTGCAAAATCATTGGCCTTCTGGGCATCCTCCGCAAGACCGGATTCCTGGGCGGCTTTCTGCAGTTCCACCAGGGTAGTGGTCTGTTCCTTCTCCAGTTTTGCCTTGCCGGCAAGGATGTACATGGTCAGTTCCTTAAAGTAGTTCAGGTTGGAATCATACATCTTGTCCAGCATCACGATATCGGTGAGCAGCTGGTTCTGATGATTCTCAAGGACTTCCACGATCTTGTCCACGTTGGCTTCCGTGGTATCATAACGGGCTTTCAGCGTGTTGATATCATTGATCTTTTTCTTGAACAGGCCAAGGAATCCTTTTGTCTTTTCCCCATCGACATCAAATCCCTTCAGCTCTGTCACCAAAGCAGCCACATCGTTGCCGACGGTACCAAGATCCTTGGTTTTGACCCCTTCCAGGGCGGCGTCGGAAAAGGCTGCGATCTTCTTCTGGGCAGCAGCGCCGTACTGAAGGATCACATTGGTATCCTGAAGATCGATCTTCTCTGAAAACTCATCCACCATTTTCTGTTCTTCTTCTGTCAGGTTCACGTCTTCCAGATAGTTTACAGAAGGCTGGGCTGCAGTATCTGCGGCGACATCGGCTGCAACAGCTGCTGCAGAGCCCGAAAGAGTGGAAGCGGCAGACGGTGCATCCTTAAGGATCTCATCAATGCCGGAATCCTTAAACGGGTCGCCTAATTCAAGTTTGATCTGTTCTGACATAACTATACCTCCTACTTATGGGAATGTTCATTTTCCGTTTCATCATACAACATATTACCATTTTTTTAAATAACCTATATTTATCTTTTATCTCTTTGACTAAGGCTCATTATGTTAGTATAATATAGCTTGTTATTTTGTGCGGTGCGCTCTGTACGGACCTTTTTGCAGACTGCAGACGCTGGATTTTTTATGGTCCGCAGACCTTCGCGCATACACAAAAACCGACGAAAGGGATTGATTATGAAAGATATTTTTGGGAAATGCTTTGAACCGCAGAAACAGGATGAACTGAGGGCAGCCGGTATTTACCCTTATTTCAGGGCACTGGAGAGCAGACAGGATGTGGAAGTCATCATGGAAGGCAAACGCCGGATCATGCTGGGGTCCAACAACTATCTGGGACTGACGGTCCAGCCTGAGATCGTGGAAGCCGGCATCAAGGCACTGGAGAAATACGGCACCGGATGTTCCGGATCACGCTTCCTGAACGGAACATTGAGCATGCATTACGAACTGGAAGATGAATTCAAAAAATTCCTCCGCAAAGAGGATTGTATTACATTCCCGGCCGGGTTCATGTCCAATCTGGGCATCATCAGCTCTGTTGTGGGGCGGCATGACTATATGCTCCTGGACAGGGAGGATCATGCATCGATCTACGACGCAGCCAGGCTGAGCTTCGGCAAGATGCTCCGCTACAAACACGCGGATATGGAAGATCTGGAAAGACAGCTTTCCCAGATCCCGGAAGAGGCGGGATGCCTGATCATTACCGACGGCGTGTTCAGTATGGGCGGCGATATCGCCAAACTGCCTGAGATCTGCGCGCTTGCAGAGAAATACGGCGCAAGGGTCATGGTAGACGACGCCCATGGACTCGGCGTGATCGGCGAGGGCGGAAGAGGTACCGCAAGCTATTTCGGACTGGAAGATAAAGTCGATATTTATATGGGAACCTTCAGCAAATCCCTGGCATCCCTGGGCGGCTATATGGTTGCTTCCCATAAGGTTGTGGATTACGTCAGACATACTGCCAGAGAATATATGTTTGCTGCAAGCGTTCCGCCGGCACAGACCGCAGTCGCGCTGGCAGCACTCAGGTATCTGGAGGCTCATCCGGAACTTCCGGAAAAACTGCAGAGCAATGCCGCACGCTTCCGCAAGGATCTGAAAGAGCGGAATGTACAGATCATCGAGGCACACACCCCGATCGTTCCGATCTATACCTATGAGCCGGAGAATACCCTGATCAAGCAGAAAGGCATGTATGACCAGGGAGTCTATGTCAATTCCGTACTGCCGCCTGCATGCGCACCGGGAGAGTGCCTGTTAAGGACCACTCTGATGGCGTCCCATACGGATGCCCTGATCGATGAAGCGGCAGATATTATTGCAAAAGTCATGAAAATGGACAATGCCGAGATCATGGCACAGTAACCGTTTCGGGGGAATTTGAGTCACCATGGGAACAGTAGCGATCGTAACAGGCGGTTCATCGGGGATCGGCAGGGAAACTGCCAGATGCCTGATGGAACAGGGCATCACGGTCTATGAGTTCAGCCGCCGGGATACTAAGGCTGTGGGGATCACACACTTCAGTGTGGATGTGACGGACGAGCCTTCTGTACAGGCAGCGGTGCAGGCTGTTTTTGAGCAGGAGAAGCATATCGATATCCTGGTGAACTGCGCCGGATTCGGGATCTCAGGTGCCGTGGAGTTTACGGAACTGCAGGATGCCAAAAGGCAGCTGGACGTGAATTTCTTCGGAACCGTAAACTGCACGAAAGCCGTTCTTCCCATCATGCACAGGCAGAGAAAGGGAAAGATCGTCTGCGTCAGTTCCGTGGCAGGCGCGATCCCGATCCCGTTCCAGACGTTTTATTCGGTATCCAAATCCGCCATCAATGCCTATGCGACGGCGCTGGCCAATGAAGTCCGTCCCTACGGGATACAGGTCTGTGCGGTCCAGCCGGGCGACATCGCCAGCGGCTTTACAGACGCGCGGGCAAAATCCGCGGCAGGCGACCGGGAATACGGCGGGCGGATCAGCCGGTCCGTAAGAGTGATGGAGAAAGACGAACGAAGCGGCATGAGCCCTGCACAGGCCGGAGCGTATATTGCAGGCCTGGCTCTGAAAAAGAACGTGAAGCCGCTTTATGCCATTGGCGCGGTGTATAAACTGTTCTGCGTGATCATGAGGCTGCTCCCCTGCAGGTTCAGCAACTGGCTGCTTTACATGATCTACGCAAAATAAACATAAACAGATATCAGCTCGTATGGTCAACCAACGCAAGGTACTGGCCATGTCCAGAAAGCTCGTCTTTGAAGACGGCGAGGGCAGGGAAGTACTGAAACTGAAAAAACAATGTGAAGATATGCCCCTTTGGAAGAGCCTGGGACTCGGCGCACTGTGCGGCGGGCTGCTTTTCCTGCTGCTGATGCTCCTTGCCGTGCTTTTGTTCCGTGACTGGTTTGGCAGCATGCTTGAGCGTCTGGGAACAGCTGCGGCAGTGGGGATCTTTGCAGCGGCGATGGTGGCGTTTGCGCTTCTTTACAGCCTGCTGGCTGAACGGCTTACCCGATATCTGTATCATAAGAAGAGAAGTATCCTGTGCGGATACAACGCCGTTGTAAACCGTCTGGATAAGATTAGAAGGGAGCAGGATTCCTGACCGGAAGATCATGAGATTCCTTTATGAGATAAAGAACAGAATAGATGACTATTACGAGAAGCATCCGACCCTTTCGGGGCTGGTCATTAAGTTTGTCCTGGCTATCGTGGTGCTTTTTCTGCTGCGGGCAAATATCGGGTTTAATCCGATCCTGTCCAATGTATTCTTTGTCATCCTGTTTGCCCTGGTCTGTGCCTTCGTGCCGATCAAACTCGTGACGCTGGCTCTGGTCGCCTACGCTACCGTGCAGATATTCTCCCTGTCCACCGGACTGGGGGTACTGGCCTGCGTCCTGTTTGTGGTCATGTATCTGATCTATTTCCGGTTTGATGAAAAGACCGGTTATGCCATCGTGCTGGTGCCGCTGTTCTGCATCATAAGGCTTCCCTTCCTGATACCGGCAGTACTGGCAGTGACAGCCGGCGCGGGATCCGTGATCAGTTCCATGCTGGGACTTCTGTTTTATTATTTCATTCACTATATGCAGATGAACACGGCCGTCTTTATGGGAGCCGCCGACAACACAGAACTCACCAAGATCTCCATGGCGCTGTCGGGACTGTTTTCCTATCGGGAAATGTGGTATTCCATGGCCTGCGTTCTGATCGCATTTTTCGCAATTTATTATCTGAAGAAGATCAACATCAACAAATCCGGTTATATGGCGATCTCGATCGGGACAGGCATCTACCTGATCCTGACCCTGATCAGCAATCTGATATGCGAATCCATGACCTACAATAAACTGACGTGGATCGTGTTCGGAAGTATCCTGACCTGTATCCTGGCGATCCTTGCCTCGGACCTTCTGCTGCCTCTGGATTACAGCCGGACGGAGCTGCTGGAATTTGAAGATGAGGAATACAAATATTTTGTGCGGGCCGTTCCGAAGGTTTCCGTTTCCAAGAAATCTGTCAAGATCAAGAGGATCTATGCCAGAAAACGTTCGGTTCCGCGTAAGGAAAAGGAGGAAAAGGGATGACCTTCTGGCAGAATATCGTTTCCTATTTTCATAGATATTTCTCCATTCCTTCGATCAGTATCATTGATATCATAGAAATGGTGATCATCGCCGTTGCATTTTACTATGTCATCATCTGGCTGAAGCGGACCAGCGCATGGACTTTAGCCAAGGGTATCATCCTGATCCTGGTGATCCTGCTTCTGGCGTATATCTTGAATTTTTCCACCATCGTGTGGATCCTTTCCAATACCATCAGTGTCGGGATCATCGCGATCCTGATCATCTTCCAGCCGGAGCTGAGGCGCGCGCTGGAACAGCTGGGCGGAAGACTGCTGTTCAAGAAGGTCATGTCCCTCAATACCGCCGGGGAGCGGTTCTCCGAAAAAACACTGGAGGAGATCGTAAAGGCGGTCCAGGAAATGAGCCGGAGCAAAACCGGTGCACTGATCAGTATCGAGCAGAGCATTTCCCTGGGAGAATATATCCGTACCGGCATAGAACTGAACGCCGAGATCTCCAGCCAGCTGCTGGTCAATATCTTTGTGGACAAGACGCCCCTTCATGATGGAGCGGTGATCATCCGGGGGGATAAGATCGCGGCGGCAACCTGCTATTTCCCGCTCTCTGCCAGCAGGGCACTGAACAAAAAATACGGCACCCGGCACAGGGCGGCTCTGGGGATCAGCGAGGTCAGCGATGCATTTACGATCGTTGTTTCAGAAGAAACCGGCAATATATCCATCTCGGTATCCAGCGTCCTGATCGAGAATATCGGGATCGGCGAACTCAGGAACCGCCTCACGTCCGTGCAGAATGACCAGCCGGCGATCAACTGGTTCGATAAATTCAGGAAAGGAGACAAAGCGGATGAAGCTGCGAAGGATTCTCCGGAAGTACATCATCAATAATATCGGCTATAAGATCCTGGCAGTTGTTTTTTCCTTCCTGCTCTGGCTTGTAATCCTGAACATTACCGATCCTGAATATACCCGTACGATCAGCAATATCCCGGTCCAGGTGGTAAACGAGAACCTGGTGCTGGACGGGGAACATGTTTACACGATCTCTTCCGGCGATGTGACCAGTATCATCCTGACCGGCAAGAGGAGTATTATCTCTTCTTTGACCGCCAATGATTTTTCCGTAACAGCGGATTTCGAGGAATTGTCCATTACCAACGCCGTTCCCATCAAGGTGGCTCTTAAAGGAGATAAGATCCGCTATTCCAACCAGATCAGTATGACGACCAGGGACACCTCCATGATCATCAGCCTGGAAGAAATGGATTCCAGACAGATCCCGGCGGAACTGGAATACGCAGGCAATCCCCTGGATAATATCGTGATCGAAGAAGCCAATCTGTCCCCGAAGAAAGTGACGCTCTATGCGCCGCAGTCCATCATAGAAAGTGCTGAAAAAGCAGTCGTTACCGTCAACTACGCGGATATCACACAGGA
>JAFRKZ010000115.1 GCA_017431485.1 Parasporobacterium sp.
ATCAAAAAGCTGGAATCCCTGGTAAGCCGCCATGATGCGAAAAAGCTTCACCGGCAGGTAGTGATCGCCGGCAGGATCAAGACCATGAATGAAAGCATCTATTATAATGTGGACAAGCTTCATGAAGCGATCAACGCCGGCTGTCAGATCCGGTTTCAATATTTCCGCTGGAATGTCAAAAAGGAAATGGAACTCCGCAAAAACGGAGAATGGTACCAGGCCAGCCCCTGGGCACTTATGTGGGATGATGAAAACTACTATCTGGTCGCATACGATGCAGAAGATGGAAAGATCAAGCATTTCAGGGTGGATAAGATGCTGAAGATCTCAGTCACGGATAAGCCCAGGGAAGGACTGGCACAGTTCCGGGAATTCAATATGCCCCGTTATTCCAAGAGCCTGTTCGGTATGTTCGGAGGAAAGGAAACCGACGTTACCCTGGAAGCTTCCAACGACATGGCAGGGATATTGATCGATCGTTTTGGAAAAGACATTTTCCTTATTCCGAAAGATAAAGACCATTTCCGCACCACCGTAACAGTGGCCGTCAGCAGCCAGTTTCTGGGCTGGATCTTTGCTCTGGGGAGCGGCATCCGGATCGTCTCACCGGAATCCGTGGTGGAACAGATGAAGGAAGAAGCGAGGAGGCTGGCAGATCAGTATCTATAATGCAGCTTTTTCTTTTTTCTTTCGGAAAAATGTACTGCAGGCCAGCGCCGCCAGCCCGGCAATGCACAGCCCGTAGATCACAAAATTCAGAGCAGAAGATGAAACCAGCAGGCTCTTCTGATACCAGAAACAGTTTACGATCCCCAGTCCCAGAATGGAGAGCGTGATGATCAGGTTCGGAACATTTCTCCGTCTTATAAGGCCCCGCAGCGCCAGCAGGAACAGCACGAGCATGGTAAGAGCAGCACAAACTTCCCTGGTCTTTCCGATCGTAAACATATTATAGGTAAAGAACTGCGTCAGCAGAAGGAATCCCGCTGCCGCCAGCAAATGAGGAGCGATGACATACCAGGAAGAAAACGGCTTGTGCCCTCTTCTTCTTCGGATAAAGTGTACGATAAAAATGATCAGGCAGATAAACAAAAGGCCAAGCACTGCCAGAAGCGAATAAAACAGTAGCTGGAAGAGCCCTTCCAGGGTAATATGATCCTCCGCCCCGCTTTCCGTACTCATGACCATGGTCGGAGAGTATTCAAATTCCAGTTCCGAATCATTGTAGATGCTTCCTTCCAGTACTGTCAGTCCTGTCAGGTCAGTAATGCCTTCGGCCTGAAGCTCGTAATCACCCGCTGTCAGGGTCTGGATAAACATGGTGTCTGAAGAGCCATATGTTTTGTACGGCGTACCGATCACATCATAATAAAGCAGGTTGTCCACGCGGTCCGAATGGATCCGGATGCTGTATGCGCCGTCCGCCGGAATACTGACAATGGTCTCCCTGCCGTTTCTTGTAATAAAGACTCCCTGCAGAAGCTGGTTCAGCAGCTCGTCAAAATCCATGGATTCATCAAAGACCAGATCCTGTTCCGGATAAATATACTCCCCTTTCCTGTTCATTCCGTTCATAAAGAAATCGCCCTTCCAGACCTCTATATCCACGTTCCCGAAAAAGGCAATCCTTCTGGTCATATCCGGACCGGCAAATACATCCTCGTCCGTATTATCCGAAAAAGCCCAGATGATATAGGTATAGGGCATATGCTCCCGCAGGACATTTTCCGCGATTTTCTGATCCAGATCCCAGTACCCGTTTTTGATCTGGTTCTGCTCTTCCTTCAGATGCTGGGACATGATGTAGGTCATATAATCTATGAAGATCGCGCTGCTGTATTCCTGTCTGCTGTCCAGATCCTCCATCTGGCTGACTGCCTGTATGAGGATAAGGCCCATCGTTTCTGCATTCGGTTCTGTCCACAGTTCCATGATCGAATCCTGTAACGATTCTGCATACTCCTTGCTGGTGGGAAACATCTCACTGAGAAACTCCAGCAGCAGGTGGATCTGATAGTTGACCTCAGGGTTATAGCGCAAGCCCTTTCCGATCAGTTCTTCGGCAGCATCCAATGCGTTCATGTTCAGGATAAGATAGCGGCTATCCATTTCCTGGGCAGGCGTATACAGATCCTGTCCGTAACGCTCATATCCCCAGTACTGCGTGGGGATCTGGGTAACAGGA
>JAFRKZ010000116.1 GCA_017431485.1 Parasporobacterium sp.
ATCGATGGCGATCAGAAAGATCTCAGGATCCGGCTTGCTGCGTGTCACCATATCTCCCGTTACCAGGATATCAAAGAACGGAAGCAGTCCCACGTCATCGATCTGCCGGCGTGCCCGTTCGCCATCGGTGGAGGTGGCGAGAGCGACTAAGATCCCGTGTTCTTTCAAGGCGGTTAACAGTTCCCGGATCCCGCTTTTCAGGGGAAGGCCGTTGGGATATCGCACGTCCCGCATGTGATAGACTTTCCGGTCCAGTTCATCGAAGGGAAAATCCTGTCCGTAGGCTTCTTTTACCATTCGCTCCGTCATCTCCCGGGTGGTCCCGCAGACGCTGATGTAGACCCGTTCGATATCCGGCAGGCCAAGCTCATCGGCGACTGTTTTCCATTCCACCAGCAGCGCGCGCTCCGAGTCTACGATGACTCCGTCCATATCAAAGATGACAGCTTTCAGATCTTTCTTCATATAGTTTTTACACTTTCCTGTTCTGTTTACAATGCTCCTGAAGACGGGAAGATTATAACATGCATTTCGAAATCGTAAAGTCTTCTTTCTTTGTGCATCTCAGCGCCTTGGCGTGCAAAGGTGTACGCCAAAACACTATTTGCTATTTTTGGGGATAGAAAATTGTGTAATATAAATAAGATTTAACGGATCAATGCACTAAATGTTGACAATATTTACTGAAAAGAATACTATTAAGATGTAATAAGACATTATATAACAACTAGGAGGCGGGTATGTTTAATTTTGATATTCCTCGTTATGAAAAAGTGGTAAATGATGCGATCGCTTTAAGGACTGCTATTGAGGCAGCTGTGGACAAAGTCTGCGCTGAAGGTTATTCCAATCTGTTCTTTATTGGATGCGGCGGAACCTATGCACATACTCTTCCCATGAAATACTGGCTGGATACTACATCAGCCAAAATAGAAATGCATCCTGTGATCGCCAAAGAGTTTGTGTCCATGGGACATAAGCGGTTTACAAAAGATTCTGTATGCATCTTTTCATCCAGAAGCGGCAATACCAAGGAGATCGTGGAGGCTGCAAGATTTTGCAAAGAGGCAGGTGCCCGGACCATTGTATATGTATCGAATGACAATACACCGATCTGTGATTATGCAGATTATAAGGTGTGCAGTTTTGCAGAGGATGACTGTCTGTGCGAAGCGATCTACACCTTCCAGATCATGCTGCTGGGCCGCTTCCTGAAAAATGCAGGGGAATTTGACCAGTATGACAGGATGATGACAGAGTATGAACAGCTGACGCCGTATCTTATCAAAGGGAAGGAACTGTATGAAGAGCGATGTCGTGAAATGGCAGAGAAGCACAAAGACATGGACTATGTGATGGTCGTTGGATCAGGCATGCTCTGGGGTGAAGCTTATGATTATGCAATGTGCATTCTCGAAGAAATGCAGTGGATCAGGACAAAATCCATACATGCTGCGGAATTCTTCCACGGAACGCTGGAACTCCTGGAAAAGGATGTGCCGATGATCATGCTCTATGGGGAAGATGAAACAGAGCCTATGATGGACCGGGTGAAAGCATTTGCTTCCCATATCACACAGGACATCAATATCTTTGATACTTCCGAGGTGGAGCTGCCGTTCTCTGAGCCGCTGTTCCGGAAGATCGTCTCTCCGCTGGTGGTCTATGCCATAACAGAAAGGCTGTCCTGCCATCTGGAAAAGGTACGGAATCATCCGCTGACAACCAGAAGATATTACAGACAGTTTGATTATTAAAGAGAATCGTTGATTTCCGCATTATTCCGGACGGCAGGAGGATAATTGATGAAAGGATTTGTGTTTTCGGGACCGGGAAAGGGAGAAGTAAGGACTCTCCCGGATAAGACGCCGGGCCCCGGAGAAGTTCTTGTAAAAGTCGCATTCTGTGGGATCTGCGGGACGGATATGAACATCTGGAGAGGGACGGACCACAGTGCCAGGGGAATCGTACCAGGCCATGAGTACTGCGGTACGGTGGTAGAAACCGGGATGTCAGTCCGTTCTCACA
Organism: Parasporobacterium sp.; assembly: GCA_017431485.1. Classification (GTDB taxonomy): domain Bacteria; phylum Bacillota; class Clostridia; order Lachnospirales; family Lachnospiraceae; genus RGIG5612. Next base: position 2,029 of record JAFRKZ010000116.1, read on the forward strand.
GGATCGGGGACCGGGTATCGATCGATCCGAACATCCCCTGCGGATGCTGTGAATACTGCAGAAAGGGAAGGATCAATCTGTGTGAAAACCTGAAAGCACTGGGTGTCGATATAGACGGTGGTTTCGCACAGTACTGTGTGGTCCCGGAAACGCAGCTATATGATATCCCGGATGGAATGACCTTCGAAGAAGCGGCATTGCTGGAGCCGCTGGCCTGCGCTCTGAATGGGATCAACCGGATCCGTATCGACCTGGGGGATGATGTGCTGATCCTGGGAGGCGGCCCCATGGGACTTATGATGCTGCAGCTGGCCCGGATGAAAGGGGCAGGGAAGGTCATCCTGTGTGAGAGACTGGAGGGAAGACGAACACTGGCAGGAGAACTGGGCGCCGACCTGGTGATTGACGATGCGGATAAGGCGGAAGAAGTTTTGGGGAAAAAACCGGATGCCGTAATTGAATGTATCGGCAGTCCCGGCACTCAGGCAAAGGCTTTTGAACTCGTCAGGAAGGGTGGAAATGTGCAGCTGTTCGGGGACGGGGATATGACCCGGACCTTCTCTCTTCCTTCCATGATCTGTTATGAAAAGGAACTGAAGGTAACAGGAGCCGCGCTGAATCCTTTCACTCATGCACAGGCATTGAAGGTTGCGGCTTCGAAAAGAGTGAACTTACTGCCGCTGATCAGCGGCAGGATCCCGATCGAAAAGCTGAAAGAAACCCTGGACCGGGGATACGGGAAAGATGACGTTAAGATTCTGGTCGCATGGGAATGACAGAAGGAGGGCAGGAAACTATGTACAATCTGGATGGCAAGGTCACGATCATTACAGGCGCTGCCAGCGGGATAGGAAAGGAGACAGCCCTGCATTTTGCAAGGGAACATGTCAGGCTGATCCTGATGGATAAAAACGAGGAATTGCTGGAACAAACGGCACAGGAAATAGTCGGTTTTGCGGAGCGGCCTGACTGTATTCAGTTTGATATTACCAAAGAAGCGCAGGTCAGACAGGCTGTAGAAAGAGTCGTTGATCAATACCAAAAGATCGATATCCTGGTGAATTGTGCCGGCGTATCCACCATGCAGTGGTCCTGGGAACTGACGGAAGAGGAATGGGACTTTAACATGGATGTCAATGCCAAGGGATGCTGGCTGATCTGTAAATATGTGGTGCCGCACATGATCAGGGAGAGAAAGGGACGAATTGTCCTGACCGCTTCCATGGGCGGTAAGCAGGGAGCTCCGCTGCTTGCTCATTACTGTGCATCCAAATTTGCGGTGGTGGGACTCACCGAATCCATTGCCAAGGAAGTTGCGCCATACAATATTACAGTAAATGCAGTCTGCCCCGGCTATGTTAAGACCCCGATGCAGGACAGGGAAGTTGTCTGGGAGGCAAAACTCCGCGGGATAGACGACCCGGAAAAAGTCCGCGAAGAATACGTTACTCTTACTCCTCTCGGCAGGTTATCGGTACCGGCTGATATTGCAAAAGGAATCCTGTTCCTGGCATCTGATCAGGCGGAATTTATGACCGGCGAGACGGTTAAGATAAGCGGAGGACAGCTGTAGGCTGTTCTTCGGAAGCAGATGATAAAAGAAGGAGGAAGAAGAATGAAGACAAGTAAAAAGCTGATGGCATTATTACTTGCGGCAGTAATGATCATCACGAGTTTTGCTTTCGGCACCATTCTGACGGGTGCTGAAGAAGCAGAGAAGCCGTACGAAGGACAGACCGTAAGAGTTCTTCTTAACTCGCATCCATGGCAACAGGCAATTGAGCCGATGGTACACGAGTTTGAGGAAGCGACCGGAATTAAGGTAGAGATCACCGTTCTGGGAGAAGATATCTACTGGGATCGTGTCAACCTGGGGCTCAGCAGTGCAGAACCTCCGTTTGATGTATTTATGCTTTCCCCGAATATGACAGGCTATAACGGCTATACCAACGGATGGATCGCCAATCTGGATGACTATGTATATCAGTCAGAGGAGTATGATTTTGATGATATCTATCCGTATATCGTAGACGGATTCCGTTTCCCGGATGCAGAAGGATCAATCTATGGCATTCCGCTTACGATGGAAACATATATCGTATTCTACAGAAAAGATCTGTTTGAAGAGCAGGGAATTGATGCATCTGCCCTTGAAACAATGGATGATTGGTGGGCTGCACTGGATAAGATCCATGAAGCTTACGGTGATGAGATCGCTCCTGCGGTGATCCGCGGACAGGATGAGACCATGCCGGACGAACTGTTGGCAGCAGTTTACAATCATTGGGGTGATAAACCCTATATGGCTCAGAGAATGTTCTATTTTGATGAAGAATGGAATACGCATTTCCTGGATGATGCAGTCAAAGAGGGCTTCGCCGACTGGGCAAAACTTCTTTCCATGGGTCCCATCGGTGCCACCAGCTTTACCTGGTATGAGTGCGTGAACCAGTTTGCGGCGGGAAATGCGGCAACCTATTGGTTTGATGCATCCTTATTTGCCGGCACCTTCGAAGATCCGGAACAATCCCTGGTAGCCGGAAAAGTGGGTTATACAGCTCCTCCGAAGACTCCGACCGGAAACGGGACCACGCACTGGGCATGGGGGCTTGGCATCACAGAGGCTTCGCCGGTGAAAGATGCTGCATGGCAGTTCGTACAGTGGGGCACCAGCAAGGACATCAATGAGCGTACTGCAACCGCAACCTACGGACCAGTGAGAGCATCCACATGGGCTGCTAAATCAGAGGAATTCGGTGAAGAATACTGCAAGGCAGTTGACGAAGCGCTGAATATCTCTGCTCCGGGATATATGTATTTCAATGGTGCAGCCGAAGTGACTGGTAGAATCATTGATGCTGTTGTCCGTATTTCCCAGGGAGAAGATCTCGATGAAGTAATGAACTGGATGGATGCGGAAGCGCAGGCTATCGTGGAAAAAGAAGGATTGAAGGGAGAATAAGCGATTACTGCCTGTTGCGTGCAGGTGACTCTTATGCGGGATAGCCCTTTCCGGGGCTGTCCCGCGAAAGCATGTCATACAAAACCGGATGCATACCCGGGATGAAGACGGAGGAGAATACGGTGTCTCACACAGTGAACAGACGGAAAAGACTGGGATATATGTACATGATACCAAGCCTTGTTATACTGGCGGTCTTTGTTATCTACCCCGTAATATACGGAGCCGTTACAAGTCTGTATGACTGGGACTGGGTAGCGGGGATCGACAAAAAACTGTTTGTGGGTCTCGGTAACTATCTGCAGATTTTTTCAGACCGGCTGTTCTGGAATGCTCTGAAAAATACGGTGATCTTCGCAGTTCTCAGCCTTCTTGCAGAATTTGTACTGGGACTTTGCTGTGCGATGCTGCTTTACAAGATCAAAAAAGGCGGCGTGATCTTCCGGACGGTCCTGATCTTCCCCCTGACGATCTCCGATATGGTGGCGGCGATCATGTGGCGGATGATGCTGGATCCTGCTTCCGGTGTCGTCAACCAGATGCTGAGATCCATCGGGCTGAAACCGGTGGACTGGTTGGGAAATGCCAATATTGTGATCTTTACCCTGGTTCTGGTAGAAGTCTGGTGGATGACCGGCAACATTACCCTGATCATGCTGGCAGGTCTTCAGAGCATGCCAATTGATCAGCTGGAATGCGGCCAGATCGATGGTGCCAACAGCTGGCAGCGGTTCCGGTATCTGCAATGGCCACATCTGCGGTCTTTTGCCGAGTCAGCTTTGTCTCTGCGGATGATCGATCTTCTGCGTGTCTTTGCGATTGCATGGGCAGTAACCCAGGGCGGACCGAACAGGGCTTCGGAAGTGTCGCAGCAGTATATCTATACGAATGGTCTCGGCGGATATCTTGATATTGGCTATTCCATTGCCATGGCGATCCTGTTCTCGGTCTTTGTTGTTGCGATCGTGGCGGTGATAAAGCGGATCATACGGATCGGGGGTGACAACGAATGAAGAAAAAACGCAGAAATCTGATCCGGTATCTCCTGATCTCTGTCATCTCCCTGCTGTTTGCTTTTCCGGTCATCTGGGTTTTTATCACCTCGTTTAAAAAACCCATCGACGCCACGTCATTCTTCCGGTTTACGATACCTCCCAAGTTCGACAATTACCTGGATGCATGGCTGAATTCCGGTTTCAGCAAAGCCTTCCTGAATACCATGGTGATCTCTGTCGTTACCGTAGCGATCTCACTGTTTGCAGGTTTTCTGTTTGCCTATGCCATCATGCGTTCGCCCATCAGCTCAAAGGTGCGGAAATTTTTCTTCAATGGTGTTTACAGTATGCGGATCATCCCAGAGATGGTGTTTCTGATCCCTTTGTTTATCCTGTATCAGGAAACGAAAATGTATGACACGATCCTGGGACTCATTTTTGCATTTCAGGTGCTGACATTGCCTTACTGCATCATGCTTCTGTGTAATTTTATCCGGGATATACCGCCAGATCTGGAGTGGGCGGCAAGGCTCGACGGCTGCTCGGAAGGACAGGTTATGTCCCGGGTGGTGCTGCCTTTGTGTATGCCGGGAATCGTCACCAGCGGGATCCTGGCGTTCATTGCGGTCTGGACGGCCCTGATGTTCCCGCTGGCACTGGCTTATTCAAAAGCCACGACAGTAGCAGTTACGATCTCGATCTTCAAAGGCTACGGATCCTTCAACTGGCCGGTGATGGCGGCAGCTTCCATGATTATTACGGTACCTCAGATCCTGCTGTTCGCTTTCTGTAACAAATATCTGATCTCCGGTTACACCATGGGAGCGGTAAAGGAGTAACAAAGATGAAAGATTCATCGATCATATGCCTGGGGGATAATTGTATTGACCGGTACGAAGTGCCAGTGCGTCGGCGTTTTGCAGGGGGAAACGGCGTCAATACAGCTGTTTTTGCGGCTAAGACCGGATGCAGGACTGCTTATGCGGGAGCTGTAGGAAATGACAGCGAAGGCAGAGCAATCCTGGAAAAACTGCGGGAAAAGAACATCGATGTCAGTCTGGTACAGGTCTATCCGTCCGAAACGGCATGGACGGATGTGACTTTTGTGGATAATGAACGGGTTTTTGGAGTAGAGTTCTATGATACAGTAAGAATGTATCAGATCAATGAGGAGGTTCTTAAAGGGCTTTCCGCATACGGGATCATCCACAACACTTTTATGGGAGGCACCGAAGAAAAACTGGAAATGATCAGAGATTATACAGGAAGTCTTCTTTCCATGGATTTTGGAGAGCGGTATTCGGAGGAATTTCTGGATCTTTGCATTCCGCATGTTGATCTGGCTTTTTTTTCAACGGATGATGAAGGAATTGAACAGGCGGGGAGATTTGCACAGTCCATGCTTCATTACGGACCGTCCCATGTGATACTGACCATGGGCAAATACGGCGCTGTATATGCCGGACCGGGGGGCGGATTTTATTATGAACCGGCGGAAAAAATCGAGGTGGTGGATACCCTTGGCGCAGGGGATACGTTTATCGGGACCTTTCTGGGGGAATTTGCACAGGGAACTGATCCTGCAGTCTGCATGAAAAAAGCCACCAGAGCGGCAGCAGAAAGCTGTATGCGTTCCGGCGGCTTTGAGGGCTGTGAGATCTTTCTGAGATGAAGGGTTAAAAAGCTCAGCGGATATACAGATCCATATTTTCCGCATTATAGACCTGCAGGGAATAAAACAGCGGTGCACCAGTATCATCAATCAGTTTATCCTTGAACAGGATCAGGGGGCTGTTCTTCTTTACACCAAGAAGAGCAGCCTCTTCTGCAGTCGCCTTGCACAGTGTCAGAATACGGGTCTGATACTTGATCGTCAGAGCATGTTTGTTCATCAGGATATCAAATAAAGATCCATTCAGATCTTCCGAGATAATAAAGTTCAGATTCCTAGAATAATAATTCGTTTCGATCGAAAGAGGGGCATCATCCACAAATCTCAGCCTTTTGGAACAGACGACCGGCTCATCCTCTTTGGCGCCCAGAAAATCCCGGATACTTTTTTTGGGGGATATAAGTTCCATCTTCAGGACGACTGTTCTGGCAGTCTTGCCAAGCATTTCCCAGGATTTTGTAAACCCTATCTGGTCATCAGCCTTGAATTTCTTTTTGGGTGTGGTGATAAAGGTTCCTTTTCCCTGAATCCGTACCAATCTTTCGTCTTCTTCCAGTGATTCCAGTGCTTTCCTGATCGTGATACGGCTGACACCGTATTTCTGTGCCAGGATCATTTCTGAAGGCAGTTTTTCACCTTGTTTCAAAGTACCATCCTCGATGGCTGTCAGGATCAGATCTTTGATCTGACTGTACAGAGGAACAGAACTATTACTGTCAATGGTATGCATATTATACCTCCTATTGAGTATGTTACCACTTCTGCACAAAACTTCAAGACGTGTACGTTCGGCAGCCATCACCTGTTCTTGATTGAAGAACAGTAATTAAGGAGGATCATCGTTCTGCCAGGATCAGTGTCAGGTTATTCAGGTTCATGGAATAGGTATACCGGGCTTCATCTGCCATATGCATGGTCAGACGGATCCCAAGGCTGTCGGATGTGTGCTGCAGCACATGCTCCGTAGGATCAAATGCCCGGCAGTCATCCCGGAAACGAAGGACAAAGCGGCCGTTTTTGTACTGCAGGCGGATGGACAGATGATTTTTTCCACCTTCCGAAAAACCATGTGTAACGATGTTCGTTCCCATTTCTTCGATACAGAGGGAGATGTGATGCCCCATTTCCTTCTGATACCCATGGGATAGGCAGAACCCCTCTGCCTGATAGGAAAAGTCCATCACTTCTTTCACATTGTGAAGATCGGCTTCCAACAGGTCTTTTTCCGGGACTCCCAGATCGGAAGAAAGCAGTAAGATGTCTTCGGCATTCCAGGTGATCCGGCGTTTTCTGCTCCAGACATAGGCAAGAATGCACAGAAGTGTCAACGCTTCTCCGCATACAAAGAACAGCCATGCCCCGTGGACAACAAAGAACTGGCTGAGGATCAATGCCGACAGGAAAGGAAGGATAGCATTTTCCACCACAGAAATGACTTCCATGGTCCGGATCCTGCCGGTTCCCTGATAACTGCTTTTCAGGAGATTGTTGATACAGCAGAAAATAAGGCCGGGTGCGTAGGCCCTCAATCCCCAAACGGCGGCTGAACTGGCAGCACTGTCCCGGGGCATAAAAAGACTGACACAGGCAGGGGCAAAAAGGAGAAGAAGAGCACAGACCGCAATCCCCAGGACCAAAGCATAGCGGGCGATAAGGCCAAAGATCTCTTTCAGGCCTGAACGGTCTTCTTCATGAAACAGGATGCCGGATAATGTCAGGGAAATGCCTCCTGTGCCGGTGCTGATGCAGTTGCAGGCGCTGCCGATGGAATTGATGACGGCAAATGCAGCCACTGCTTCTTTACCCATCCGGAGCATCAGGAGCTTATTCATACCGAACACCAGGACAACCGAAGCGATCATCCCGATGACGGTGGGAATACCGCCTTTCAGAAGTTCCAGGATCTTTTCCCGGTGAACGCGGGAAAGAGAAAACTTGAAAACACTCTTTTTTGAAAGGAAATACCATCCTCCGATGAAAAGGGCGACATAGTAACTGAGGGAAGACGCAAGGCCCATACCGAACAGTCCGCCATGAAATACCAGGACATTCAGCAGATCAAAACCTACATCCGCAAAGGTCATGCCGAGAACAGCCGCGATCAGAAGATTGCTCTGCCCGGCGATCTGGAGAAACGGGACCAGGATCAAGGCTCCCATGGATGCCGGGGCCCCGATGATAAAACCGGACATATAGGCTCCGGTGTCGTTGATCAGAGCC
>JAFRKZ010000117.1 GCA_017431485.1 Parasporobacterium sp.
CCGGTGGATGATTATTACATCGGCTCTTTTGAACTGGCCGGATTCCGGGAAGAAACGGCAGATATCCCGGTGATCGCGGGAACGGTCCTCGGAGAGTTTAATTTCATGCATTATCTGGGAGATAAGAATCGTTACAGCGAAAAGGAAAAGATGGCGCTTCTCCGGGAAACCTTTGGTGATCAGACAGAGAGGATCCTGGAACTCTTTCTGGAACAGTACCCGGGAAAAGATCCTTTATATGCCCTGAGTGTCGATTTCCTGTTCCGGCCTGCCACCGTCGCCTTTCTGGATGAGCGGACGAAGTTCCTGAAAAAACTGGGTAAAGAGACCAGATCCTGGAATTATGTTTTAAGTGTTGTCCTTCCGTATCTGGGCGGGATCACATTGTTTCACTGCGGAGACATTCCCTTCACCTTCCGGAATACAGAACTGGAACCGCTGATCTGCACCGCAGCAGACTATCGGGAAGAGCTTGAGGACCGGATGAGCGAAGCCTGGCTTGCGTTTATGAAGAACGGAGATCCTTCTACAAAGGAACTTCCCTGGGAACCCTATACGGTAGAACATAAGACCAGGATGCAGTTTGACGGACAAAGCCGGATGAACCGGACAGACGATACCGAATTACTGGTTTGCTTTTAACCCTTAACGTGATAAAATCCCCTGTATAGACCAAGATTTTGGAACAGCAGGGGTTTTTATTATGCAAACGAAAGAATCATTCCGGCTCAGATTCAGCAATCAGGAAGAACTGACCAGTTTTGCCGCCCACTCTGAACTGGAGCTTCTTTATCTGCTGGAAGGAACAGTAGATATCCAGGTAGAACAAAAACATACCCACATGAATAAGGACGATATCCTTCTGATCAATCCGGATCGGCGAAGGAGTGTTTCTTATGCGGAAAAACCCCTGATGATGCACCTTCTCATTGATTATGCCATGGTGAAGAACGCCTGCCAGGAACAGGACGTTCTGTTCTGGTGCGATTCGACAGGGGAAGATCGTGAGAAATACGACGAACTCAGGGCACTGCTGAAGAAACTGATCCTGCACCATGTCCAGCTGGAGAACTATGAAGACAGTTTTGCGTTTCTGTCTGACTGCTACGGCATATTGCAGCTGCTGACCTTCCAGTTTATGGTGAAGGCTGCGGATGTGCAGTGGAATGAAGAAGGGGACCGTTTTGAGGAGCGTCTGTTCAAGATCAACAATTACATCAATACCAACTATGATCAGGCCATCAGTATAAAAGACCTTTCGGAAAAACTCTTTTTGTCGATCGGCTATCTTTCCCGGTTCTTTAAAAAGAATTACGGTATGAACTTTGCCAGTTATCTGACCAATGTCCGGCTGGTGCATGCGGCAGATGAACTTCTGTACACCAATATTTCCGTTACCCGGGTAGCCTATGACTGCGGGTTTACTTCTGCCGCTATTTTTAATAAAGCGTTTAAAAAGGTTTATGATGTGACGCCCACGGAATTTCGAAAACGGGCGGAAACATCAGACCGGATACAGGATACCGGATCAGATCAGAAAGAACTGGCCGGTCAGATCGAGCAGATCGTTCTGGAAAATGTCCTGGATAAGGAAGACGATGAGGCATCTTCGAAAATAAAAACGGCAGAGAACAGTTATAGTGTTCTGGAGCAGACCCCGCTGCGAAATTACTGGGGCGAGCTGATCAATATCGGAGAAGCCGTCAATATCCTGGACTCTTCCATCAGAGAGCATTTGATGCTCCTTCGCAAATACCTTGGTTTTCGTTATGTCCGGTTCTGGGGGATCTTCTCATCGGAAATGTATATCCGCCCGGACCAGGAGCATTATGACTTCAGCAGGATCGATGCTGTGCTGGATTTTATCCTGGAGCAGGATATGAAGCCTTTGTTGGAACTGGGACCGAAACCCAGAAGGATCCTCCATGAGATAGGTAAGGAACACACGCTGGAGCCGGGAGAAAAGTACACCAATGAGCAGTGGCGGAAACTAATGACTGCGTTTATGCGGCATTTATCTGCCAGGTATGGTCCCAGTTCCATGGATGGATGGCTCATGGAGCTGTGGTTTGAAGAGGACCGCAGGGATGACAGGCAGGCCTGGGAAATCTATCTGGAGAAGTTCCGCATCACGTATGAAGTGGTCAAAACATACAACGAAAAGATCGGGGTTGGAGGATACGGCGTCCGGATGGACTATGGCGGGGACGCCCGGATCGAGCTCTATAAGCACTGGAAAGATGTTGCCCCGGTTCCTGATTTTATTTCCATCATGTTTTATGGCTACGAAAGAGGCGTAGGCGGGCTGGATACTACAGCCAGAAGATCCACGGATGACGGGATCTTCCTGCGCCATCTGAAACGGGAGAAAGAACGGCTCCGGCAGGCGGGGCTGGGAGAACTGCCTCTTTGCATCTGTGAATGGAATATGACCCCCAGCGTGCGGAACAGCATCAATGACAGCTGCTATAAAGCAGCCTATATCATCCGTAATCTGCTGGATATTTACGGACTGGCGGAGCATATGGCCTATGGCGCCGGAAGTGACCGGCAGTACAGCTCTTATGATACAAAGGATCAGCTCTTTGGCGGAACCGGACTGATCTCTAAAGAAGGGATCCTGAAACCTGCCGCATATGCGTTTCATTTTATGAACCGTCTGTATGGTCAGCTGATCGGGCTGGAGGGCAATTATATTATCTCAACAGACGGTCATAACAACTACGCCATTGTCTGCCATAATCAGCAGAAACTCAATGAATTCTATTATCTGACGCCGGAAACGAAGATCCAGAAAGACGGGATCTGGAAATATTTTGACCAGACCCATCAGTTAGAACTGAGGATCAGCATGACGGATGTGAAAGAAGGGAATTATAAGATCAAGACATACCGGATCAATAATAAATACGGAAGCGCCCTGGATATCTGGGCGGATATGAACTATGAAAATGATCTTTCCAGAAACGATATCGACCACCTAAAAAAAGTTTGTGAACCAAGCATCAATATCCGGAATTTAAAAGCGGAAAACCAGGTCCTTACGGTACAGGAAACCATGGAACCGAATGAGATCATGCTGATCCGGATCCACTATGAGTATTAACAGCCGGCAGGTCAAAATAACATCATTTTGAATGACATATTCTTTTCGAGGGCTGCCGAAAAAGTTAACATAAGTCAAAACATATGATAATTCTGTACGGGATTTCCGTACAGAATTTTTATATGATGATATTGTCGAAAGATATAGGAAGAAATGACAACAGAATCAGTTCAGGAGGACACGGATCATGAAAATATTAGGACTTTCTTTTGGTAAGAAAAACGCCAATTGCGATATTTTATGCAAAGAAGCTCTTTACGGAGCCAGGGAAGCATTTCCGGATGCGGAAATATCATTTATCAATACACAGAGACTGCACATTGACCGCTGTATCGGATGCGGAGCCTGCTCTACTGCTCTGGA
>JAFRKZ010000118.1 GCA_017431485.1 Parasporobacterium sp.
AGGATCAGAGCGGCCCGGAACAGTTTGATATTGACGCCCATATTGCGGGCGTAGACCTCTCCTAACTGATAGGCACTCATCGGTTTAGACAGGAAAAATGTCAGAAGCAGCGCCGCTCCGCAGAAAATGGCCATCGTAGCTACATTGTCCCAGCTGATGCCGGAAAAGGATCCCAGGGACCAGTTATGCAGATTCACGATATTGGAATCATCCGCAAATGTCACGATGAAATCCGTCAAAGCCGAACAGATATACCCGATCATGACACCGCAGACCACTAAAAGACTCATGGACCGGACCTTCTGAGAGATCAGAAGAACCAGCCCCATGGAGATCATTGCTCCTGCAAACGCAGCCAGGATCAATGTGCCGGAGGTGGAGACCATTCCTCTGCTGAGCAGGAAGATCATACACAGAGACACTGTCAGCTTGGCCCCGCTGGAAATACCCAGCACAAAGGGGCCTGCAATCGGATTGTGGAAAAAGGTCTGCAGAAGAAATCCGGACACGGACAAAGACCCGCCCAGTATCAGGGCGGAAATGATCCTCGGAAGCCTTATGGACCAGATGACCCGGATCGCCGTTTCGTCGGTACCGCTGCCGAACAGGATCTTAAAGATCTCTCCGACGGAGAGCTGCACGGAACCGGCATTGATATTCCAGATCAGCAAAATGATAAGCAAAACAGCCAGGAGCACAAAACTGCCCCAGATCCTGTAACTGCCGTATTTTTTTTCTTTCACAGAAAACCTCCTGCGAAGCCGGATAACCCGGCATTTATTGATCAGATCCTTCCTGGGCTTTCAGCCGATGCAGAAAATGGAGTTCTTCTTCCTTCACATCGGGATCCGTCAGGATCTTATTGATATCCAGGATCATATCTCCCAATTCCAGGGATTCCTGGTAAAAGTTCTTTTCAATACACCAGACATTTCCTTCCTGGACTGCCTTGAAATCCGCCAGCAGAGAGCTTTTTTCCAGGAGCTGTTCCACGGTTTCCAGTTCTCCTTCGATCGTACTGTTATAGATCAGCACATCCGCGTCCCGTGCTCCGGCATAAAAGCTTTCCATCTGGATCGTCATGGTAGACAGAGCGTTTTCTTCTCCCGATTCATCGAAGGAAACATAATCCCCGCCTGCAATCTTGATGGCTTTTGCCACATAATCTGCAGATTTCCTGACATTCACAGCGCCCTGGGAATTGATATAGAAAAATGCGGTTTTCAGTCCGGTCGGTTCCTGATCCAGAACTGTCTGCAGCTGCTGCATCAGGTTTGCGAAATACTGTTGTGCCTCTTCGTCTTTCTCTACCAGAGCCGCATACAGTTTCAGCCATTCCATTCTTCCGAAGGGCTCTGTTTCATAACTGGACATTTCCACAAGATAGGGAATTCCCAGCTTTTTCAGCTGTTCCAGCACATCCGGCGTATGATAGATCATGGTGTTCTCGATCGCCAGATCACACCCTTCCGACAGGATCAGTTCATAATCGGGTGTGGAATACTTCCCGGCATATTTCATCCGGCCGTCTTCCATCGCCTTTCTGGCTTCTTCCAGATACCAGTTGTTTTCTTTCTGGCTGCTGAGAGTAATACGCTCCAGGCTGTTAAGCTGCAGGAAATAGTCCATGGCAGCGGTAGCCACAAGATAGATCCTGTCAAGGGGCTGCTGAAGGATCACCACATCCTCTTCCGTCTTCGGGACGTCTGCGTTTTCCGGTACCAGAAGG
>JAFRKZ010000119.1 GCA_017431485.1 Parasporobacterium sp.
AATCCAGGAAAGAAGATACCCGAAGTACCGCTTTTTAGCGGACCAGGAAGAATGCTTGCGACACTGCCCTTTTGGGCAAGCAGAAAAAAGCCCTTTTGAGGGCTTATAAGAAACCACCAGTTGAACTGGTGGTTGATCACTAGAAAGCGGAACCTGTCCGGGAACAAAGAATAACTGCGGACGAAAAGAAGCGAAAGGATAATTGCATCCGTAATAACGGAATGGGCATAAGACTGCTGTCGGCTTTTGCTTGTAATCTTATAAAAATGAGATATAATGAGATAAGTTTGTACGAGAGGGGAATCTTATGAATATCAATTATCATCTTTCCATAGAAGAAGCCAGAGACGGGCTGAACGGTCTGCTGCCCAAGTGGAACAAGGGAGCGCTCAGGATCGCGGGTCTGTTTGCTGTCTTTACCGTTGGTCTGATCGTTTATATGGCGATCAATGGTTTCCAGTGGCGCTATTTCTTCTTTGCTGTTGCCGGAGCCATTGCAGCAGTCTGGTTTTTCATCAATCGTATGATCAGCGTGAATCTGATCGGCGGACGCTCCGCCGGAGACTATATGATCACGATCAGTCCGGACGGATGGGTGCGCAGCGGCAAAGAAGGGCAGAAGGTAAAATTTACCAAAGATGCTTATGGTGCCGAAACACCGCTTACCGTTTCGTTCAAACCGGATGCAGACCATATGTATGTGATTGCCAAGAATCAGATGACGAAAGAGCGGATCGATGAACTGATGGATCTTCTCGACAGACTGAACTGTAAGATTTCCAGGCTCTCGCAATAATGCATGTACATGATACAAAATGACAGCGTTTTGCCCTGCAGAGACAAATGAAAAAGATGTTAAAAAAATGCCGCTTTTCACGAAAGAATCTTTCGTGGCCGGCGGCTTTTTTATTTGATTAGAAAAACAGACGGCAAAAATAGTTAACATAATTAAGCACTGTTAGTTTATCATTATACCGAAAAGATTTTACATTATTTATAAATTGTTTAGAATATATTGACAGAAATAAGACTAGGTGGTAGAATGTGTTCTATATTAAGTAAGAATATGCAAAAGTCATCAGAAATACCGGGAAAGGAGATGGTTCATCAAAACGGTATGGATGACGACAGCCCCCTTTTTTGAGGGGATAAAAATGAACTTATTAATATTTAATACAAAAGAAAAGGAGAAACAAAATGGAATCTATTATGGGTCTCGTTGGCATAGCCAACGGATGGTTGTGGGGCATTCCCATGCTGGTTGTCATTGGTCTCGGCGGTATTTACCTGACCTTCCTTCTGAAGGGATTCCAGTTCCGTCATCAGAAAGACATGTGGAGCCGGATTTTTGACAGAGGCGATTCCGCGGCTGGTATCTCTACCTGGCAGTCCTTCTGTACCACAATGGCCATGCGTGTCGGTACCGGTAACGTAGCCGGTGTTGCTGTAGCTCTGTTCATGGGCGGCCCTGGTGCAATGTTCTGGATGATCGCCATTGGTATGACGAACTCCGCTGTCTGCTTCGTAGAGTGTACACTCGGTGTTCTCTACAAGACCAAGATCGACGGCCAGTACCGCGGCGGCGGCGGCTTCTTCGCAGAAAGAGGTCTTGGCTGGGGCGCTTATGGTATGTTCTACGCAGTCGTCTGCGCACTTGGTATCGGACTGTTCATGCCGGCAGCTGCTACCAACACCATCTGCGACGGTTTCAGAAACGCTCTGGGAATCCCGATGTGGGTCACCGCTCTTGTAATCGCAGCCATCATGGGCATCACCATCATGGGCGGCGTAAAGAGAATCGGTCAGGTCGCTTCCTATGTCGTACCTCCGATGGTCGTTATCTATCTGCTTGTTACCGTTATCATCCTGATCACCCATATCACCAAGATCCCCGGCGTTATTGCCATGATCTTTGCAAACGCTTTTGCTCCGAAGGCTTTCATGGCCGGTGGTATCGGTGTTGCGATCCAGCAGGGTGTTAAGAGAGGAACCTTCTCCTCTGCTTCCGGTATGGGTGAATCTTCTCCTACCGCTGCTGCTGCTGAGACCAGCCATCCTGTAAAACAGGGTATGGCGAACGCCGCTGGTGTATGGCTTGATACCGTTATCGTCTGCACCGCTTCCGGTCTGATGATGCTGCTTACTGACTGCTTCAACACCAATGCCGGTTATGTCGGCTCCGGTGCTCCCGAACTGGAAGCTCTTGCTGCAGAGGGAACCAAGGGTGTTATCTTCGTACAGCTGGCTTGCCGTACCATCATGGGCAGCATTGCTCCGACTTTCATCGCGATCATGCTGGCACTGTTCTCCTTCACCTGCCTGATCTCCTACTACTATGAGTCTGAGACATCCTTCATGTACATCTTCCGGCACTCCACAGAGGGAACCCGTAAGACTGTTATCTGGATCCTGAGAATCGCCATGGTAGTCCTGATCTTCCTGTATGGTATCATTGAGAACCAGGCTGTTGCATGGGATCTGTCCGACCTGGCACTTGGTCTCTGCACATTCATCAACATGATCCCGATCCTGATCCTGGCTCCGAAGGCTCTTACCATGTACAACGACTACGAAGAGCAGATGAGAGCCGGCAAAGATCCTTGGCTGGATCCTCGTAAGTACACCGATATCAAGGGTATCGATACCGAGATGTGGATGGATATCAACAAAGATTTCATCGAGGGAAAGAAATAATACCCGGATAAAAGAATACAGATTATATCGAAGGCAGTAATTGTTTGCCGGTATAATTTAAGGAGCGGCCCGGCTGTGCATGCACAGCCGGGTTCGTTTATCCGATGAGCCGGGAGTGAGCCAGGGGACGGTTCTCCGGCTCATCCCGGCTTAGCCGGTTCCAGGTGAGCCAGAGAACCGTCTCCTGGCTCATTGGCTGACAATTTCGGACGTTGTAGCGGCAGGACTGCGCAACTGGTTTAAAAGTTTTATGTTAATGAAGCGATAAAAATACAAATACATATTGCAAAGTATGTCATTTAAGTGTAGAATAAAACCAGAAAAACTAGAACGCGTTCTAGTATGCGTTATGGAATGTAAAAGCAGATTCAGAGAAGGCAGAAAGATCCCGTTTCTGCCGTCTTACTGACTCAGTGCAGTGAAAATGCTTGCTTGCAATGGCATTTTCACAAACGTCGATGAAAGAATTTATTCTTTCATACTTATGGAAGGAGGCTGATCCCGTTGGATGCACCATTGATCTTTAATGTACAGAAATTCTCGACGCATGACGGAGACGGTGTCCGTACCACGATCTTTTTCAAGGGATGTCCTCTTCGCTGCCACTGGTGTCACAATCCCGAGAGCCAGAGATATGATAAAGAGCTTATGCTCCATCATCATAAATGCACGGCCTGCGGGTCCTGTGTTTCCAGATGTCCTGAAGGTGCGAATCAGATCCTGGATGGCAAACTCTTTTTTAACAGAGCCTTATGCACGGCCTGCGGCAATTGTGTTGATTGGTGTCCTACTGAAGCGAGAGAGATCGTCGGGGAAGAGTACACGGTCGACGAGCTTGTGAAAGAGGCAAAGAAGGATCTGATCTTCTACGAACAGTCCGGCGGCGGCGTCACCCTTTCCGGCGGCGAAGTCATGGACATGAAGAATTTCGATTTCGTGGTCGAACTCTGCAGGAAGCTTCACAAGGAAGGCATTTCCGTCTATATCGATACCAGCGGTTATGCGCCGTATGAGAGATTCGAAAAGATTCTTCCGTACGTTGATGTTTTCCTTTATGACATCAAGCGGATCACCAGAGAAGAGCATATCGAATACATCGGCGTTGACAATGCCCTGATCCTTGAGAATCTCAAGCGTCTGTCCGACGCTGGTGCAGGACTCTATATACGTATCCCTGTGATCGGCGGGGTGAATGCTAGCCCGGCGAGCATCACGAGGGCGATCAATTTCCTGAAAGAGAACAATATCAAAGCCAGACAGATCAATCTGCTGCCGTATCATGACATCGGAAAAGGCAAATACGCAGGTCTGGACCGTCCTTACGAAGACACCAAGATGCTGATTCCGGATAAGAATGAGATGGAACAATTCAAGACCATGTTCGAAGAGCATGGATTTTCAAAAGTATATATAGGAGGATAAAGCTTATGTCTACATGCTGCACAGAGGTTGATACTTCTTTTAACGTCAATACCCCCGAAGGTCTTGCAAAGGACAATGACCGCGGATGTACTGACAGAGTCAAAAGACTGAGAAGGATCAGCCACGGAACCGAACCCCATCTGGATCTTGAGAGAGCAAAGATCGAGACCGAAGTCTACAAAGAGTATGAAGGAACCGTTTCCATCCCCGTTCTCCGCGCGATGGTACTGAAAGAGTATTTCTCCAAGAAGACGCTGTATCTTGGCGATGACGAACTGATCGTCGGTGAAAAGGGAAAAGATCCGCAGTGCTCCCCTACTTTCCCCGAACTGTGCTGCCATACCCTCGAGGATATGCGCATCATGAACGAGCGTAAGCTTGTCGGATTCAAGGTCGCTCCCGAAGATTTCGAGCTGCAGGAAAAAGAGATCATCCCTTACTGGAAGGGCCGCGCGACCCGTGATCATCTCCTGAACAACATGACCCAGGAGTGGAGAGATTATTATGAAGTCGGTATGTTCACCGAGTTCATGGAGCAGAGAGGCCCCGGCCATACTGCCGGCGGCGGACAGTTCTACCACAAGGGCTTCCTGGATTTCAAGGCTGAGATCGAAGAAGCGATCAGCAAGCTGGATTACTACAATGATCCCGAAGCTTTCGATAAGGAGCAGGAGCTCCGCGCGATGGATATCGACTGCGACGCCATCATGATCCTTGGTCAGAGATATCATGACCTGGCACTGGAAATGGCAGCGAAGTGCGAGGATCCGGTCCGTAAGGCAGAGCTTGAGCAGATCGCTGCGAACTGCGCAGTCGTTCCCGCCCACAAGCCCGAGACTTACTGGCAGGCCCTGCAGATGTACTGGTTCGTACATCTTGGCGTGACCACCGAGCTCAATCCCTGGGATGCATTTACTCCCGGCCGTCTGGACCAGCATCTGTTCCCGTTCTATGAGAAGGAAGTAGCAGAGGGAACACTGGATGATCTGCATGCGCTTGAGCTGCTTGAGTGCCTGTGGGTCAAGCTGTTCAACCAGCCCGCACCCGTAAAGGTCGGCGTCACCCTGAAAGAATCCGGAACCTATTCCGATTTCTCGAACATCAACTCCGGCGGCCTGAAAGCTGACGGCTCCGACGGTGTAAACGCTGTTTCCTACCTGATCCTTGACTGCATGTCCGAGATCAGACAGAACCAGCCGAACTCCAACGTACAGATCTCCAAGAAGACACCCGAGAAATTCCTTCGCCGTGCCTGCGAGATCGCCCGTGAAGGATGGGGCCAGCCCGCATTCTACAACTCCGATGAGCTGATCCAGGAACTGCTGCTTGCCGGAAAGAGCATCGTTGATGCCCGTAATTCCGGATGCTCCGGCTGCGTAGAGACCGGCGCATGGGGAACAGAAGCTTACTGGCTTACCGGATATATGAACATTCCGAAGTGCCTGCAGCTGGCTATGTTCGACGGCTATGATCCGATGTTCAACAAGCAGATCGGACCGCACACCGGAAATATTGAAGACTTCAAGACCTATGAAGATCTGTGGAAGGCTTTCCAGGCACAGCTTCATCATGCAATCGATGTAAAGATGCGCGGCAACCTTGTCATCGAGAAGATCTATGCTTCCATGATGCCTGCTCCGTTCCTGTCGATCTGCACAGACGACTGCATCAAGAAGGGTAAAGATTACAATGCCGGCGGCGCAAGATACAACACCACTTATATCCAGGGTGTAGGTATCGGCACCGTAACAGACGCGCTGACAGCCATCAAGTACAATGTCTTCGACAAGAAGAAATTCACACTGGCTGAGCTGAAGAAGGCAATGGAAGACAACTTCGAAGGTCATGCAGCGATCTGGAATATGGTCAAGAATAAGACTCCTAAATACGGCAACGATGATGATTACGCAGATGATGTCATGAAGACCGTATTCGCAGAGTACAGGGATTACATCACCGGCAGACCGAACCTCCGCGGCGGCGAGTATCATGTAGATATGCTTCCTACCACCTGCCACGTATACTTCGGCGATGTCATGATCGCTTCCCCGAACGGACGTCTGGCCCACAAGCCGCTGTCCGAGGGTATCTCCCCTGAAAAGGGCGCAGACGTGAACGGACCTACAGCAGTTATCAAGTCCTGCTCCAAGATGGACCATTGCTCCACGGGCGGCACACTGCTGAACCAGAAGTTCACACCTGCTGCACTGGCAGGCGAGAAGGGTATCGATGATCTGGCTGCCCTGATCCGTTCCTACTTCGCGATGGACGGACATCACATCCAGTTCAACGTTATCGACAAGGAGACACTGCTTGACGCACAGAGAAGACCTGATGAGTATAAAGAACTGATCGTACGTGTTGCCGGATATTCCGATTACTTCCGCAACCTCGATGAGAAGCTGCAGGGCGAGATCATCGAGAGAACCGAGCAGGACTTCGGTTAATTTCCAATTCTATCCTTTACAACTAGGATATTCTTTACAACTTTTGGAAAAAGTCGCCAATACTGGCGACTTTTTCCATTTGTATTGTGTCACAACAAAAATAAACCCCCTGCTCTGCAGGGGGAGGGAAGATCTTTAGATAAAAGCAAAATCCCGTGTTAGTATAAATGTAGGTCTGCAAACCACAAATATAAAAACACGGGAGGTGTGCAAGTGAGCACAG
>JAFRKZ010000014.1 GCA_017431485.1 Parasporobacterium sp.
ACGGAATTTGAAATGAAAGATTCTGACAAGGAAACCGTCGGAACAGAGATCACACTGTATCTGAACGAAGACAGCTACGAGTTCTCCAATGAATACAGGGTAAAGGAGATCATCAATAAATACTGCTCCTTTATGCCGGAGGAGATCTATCTGGTCAATACAGATACCCTGGGCAAAGAACAGAAACAGGACCTGGCAGATGGAGAAACAAAGGAACCGGAAGAGCCAAAGCCTCTGAATGACACCCATCCGCTGTGGACAAAGCATCCGAATGAATGTACGGAAGAGGAATACAAAGAGTTTTACCGCAAAGTATTTAATGATTACAAAGAGCCTTTGTTCTGGATCCATCTGAACATGGACTATCCGTTTAATCTCAAGGGCATCTTGTATTTCCCGAAACTGAACACCCAGTACGATACCCTGGAAGGCGTGATCAAGCTCTATAACAATCAGGTGTTTATTGCGGATAATATCAAAGAAGTGATCCCGGAATTCCTGATGCTGCTGAAGGGCGTGATCGACTGTCCGGACCTGCCCCTGAACGTATCCAGGAGCGCGCTGCAGAATGACGGGTTTGTCACCAAGATCAGTGATTATATTTCCAAAAAAGTGGCAGATAAACTGTCCGGCATGTGCAAGACAGACCGGGAGAACTATGAGAAATACTGGGATGATATCAATCCGTTCATTAAGTACGGCTGCCTGAAGGATGCGAAATTCTGCGAAAAAATGAGCGATTACATCCTCTTTAAGGATCTGAACGACAAATATCTGACCTATAAGGAATATGTCGGAGAGCCGGAAGAAGAGGAAGAAGAGAAAACGGAATCTGCAGAAGGAGCAGAAGAAAAGCCGGAAGAGAAAGAGGAAACAAAGGAGCCGAAGACGATCTTTTATGTGTCCGACCGGAACCTTCAGGGACAGTATATCAGCATGTTCAAGGAAGCAAAAATGGATGCAGTGTACCTGGAGCATGTGATCGATTCTTCCTTTATCACCCAGCTGGAAGCAAAAAACGAAGGCCTGAAGTTCATGCGGATCGATACAGATCTTGGGAAGGCATTCCGGAAGAGAACATCCAAGAAGGATCAGAAAGAACTGGATGAGAAGGCAGAGAAACTTCGCGACCGGTTAAGGACCCTGACAGGCAATGAGAAGATCGAAGTGAAGATTCAGAACCTGAAGAATAAATCCACAGCCTCGATGCTCACTGTATCAGAAGAATCCAAACGAATGGAAGATATGATGATGCAGATGGGTATGGGAAGAGATATGGGACAGTTCAGACAGCCGGGTACACTGGTCCTGAACGCCCAGAACGAACTGGTCCGCTTTGTAATGGATCATGAGGGAGACGAGCAGGAGACCGACCTCTTCCTCGAACAGCTCTATGATCTGGCCAAACTGGGCAATGAGCCTCTGACGCCGGAAGAAATGGGCAAATTTATTGCACGAAGCAATGAAATAATGTTAAAATTAGCAAAATAATATTAGTTGAAGGAGCAGTATTTATGGCAGATGAAAAGGAATTACAGGAGGGATGTTCTCCTGAACAGTGTGAAGGATGCTCTCATGCATCTTCCTGCCCGAGCAACCAGGGACCCCAGAGCTTTCTGGAAGACCAGAATGTATTCAGCAGCATTAAGCATGTATACGGTATTGTAAGCGGCAAGGGCGGCGTCGGCAAATCCTTTGTAACGGGAAGCCTTGCGGTGGAACTTTGCAAAAAGGGATACCGTGTCGGCATTATGGATGCAGATATTACAGGACCCTCGATCCAGAAAATGTTCGGTATTACAAAAGGAGCGACCGGGGATGAGAACGGGATCTATCCGGCGATGACCGATATGGGTATCAAGATCATGTCCATCAATATGCTCCTGGATGATGATACAACGCCGGTGATCTGGAGAGGACCTGTTCTGGCAGGCGTGGTAAAGCAGTTCTGGACCGACGTGATCTGGGGCGAACTGGATTATCTTCTGGTAGACATGCCGCCGGGAACCGGTGATGTGCCTCTTACGGTGTTCCAGTCTCTTCCGGTAGAAGGGATCGTTGTGGTTACTTCTCCCCAGAGCCTGGTGAATATGATCGTCAAGAAAGCCTATAATATGGCAGCGCAGATGAAGATCCCGGTCCTGGGCATCATCGAGAATTACTCCTATCTGGAGTGTCCGGACTGCGGAAAGCACATTAATGTGTTCGGAGAGAGCAATATTGATGAGATCGCTGCAGAACTCCATGTTCCGGTTCTCGGAAAAATGCCGATCCGGCCGGAACTTGCAAAGCTGTCGGATGAGGGACGGTTTGAAGAAGTTGATAATGATATGATCTGCGCCGCAGTGGAAGCGCTTGCCGCAGCAGACAGACAGTAAGGAGGAGAGGATGAATAAGACTTATCACATGACGATCGCAGGATGTGAGAGAGATCTTCCCCTGTGCAAAGCATCGGATGATCTGGTGATCGGTGCATTTGTGATCTTCGGCGATGTGGAACTGACCTGCAAGGCAGCAGCAGCGCTCCTGAAGAAGGCTCCGGAGTTTGATTATATGGTAGCGCCGGAAGCAAAAGCGATCCCGCTGATCCATGAAATGGCAAAGCAGAGCGGCAGGAATGATTATATGCTGGTGCGTAAGGCTCCGAAGCTTTACATGAACGGCGTGTTTGAAACGGAAGTAAAATCCATTACTACAGCCGCTGTGCAGAAACTCTATATGGATGGAGCGGATGCAGAGAAACTGAAAGGCAAAAAGGTTCTGATCCTGGATGATGTCATTTCCACGGGAGAATCCCTTGCGGCAGTGGAAACACTGGTTGAGAAAGCCGGAGGCGTGATCGTGGGACGCATGGCCATCCTGGCGGAGGGAGCTGCAGCCGATCGGGACGATATCATTTATCTGGAAAAGCTTCCACTGTTCGATGCGGAAGGAAATCCTCGCAGCTGAGATCCATCATTGAGCAGACAAAAAAGAGGGCATGAACGGGATCGTTCATGCCCTCTTTGAATTTTAGGAAAATTTGGATCAATACTGGTCAGCCCAGACGCCGGAATATTCATAGTATTTGTCCAGATCCGAAATGGCATTCCAGGGGATAAATCCTCCTGTCAGCCCGGCATCGTAAAGTGCCTGTGCCTGGTCGATCAGTTCCGTATTGCCGTAGATCACGGAGCCGTCCCAGTACGGGGTGTTGTAACCGGTGATCCAGGTGCGGGCTACTGCCGGCGTACGGATCTCCGACTGCCTTACCGCAGCTACGCCTGCCCATTCATAGATCGTTGTGTAAGGATAGGTCCAGGTATCGGTATCCCCGAAATGATCGGTATAGGGCATGCCGCTGATGGCGTCCACCACATTGGAGATGGCCGGCCAGTACTGCCCGTAGGCTGTTACATAAGCTCCGACACATTCCCCGAATACATCGATCGACAGATAGGCGCCCTTTTTATGGAGACGGTCTGCGGCGTAGAAACAGAAATTCTGGATGGCTTCTCCTTTTTCTTCATCATAGGTATTCTTGAAATCCGTGAGGCCTGTATCGGACATGTAGAATGCGGATTCCGGGAAACGGACATAATCGAACTGGATCTCGTCGAATCCGAATTTCTCCACCGCTTCCTCTGCCAGCGCAACGTTATAATACCAGCAGTCCCTGCTGTATGCCGATGGCCAGAGGAATGCTTCCACATCAGAGTCAATGCATTCTTCCGGATGGTCTGCCGCATAAAGGTTGTCATTAAAAGCAACGATACGGCCGATCACATATAATCCGGCATCTTTGATCTTCTGAATGCTGGAGCGGTACTGTTCTTCCGTGAGGAATGAGTACTGGTAGGATGTCGGGGAAAGATCTTTGGCAAGTTCGGATTCATAAGCCAGCGCGCCGTCCTTGATATCCACGACCATGGCATTGGCACCGGAAGAAAGCGCCAGATCGATATAGGTATCAATACTGTCCGGAGCTGCGGCATATGCGGTAATATACATGGCACGGGCATTCTGCAGCAGAGGACCGGTACTTAATTCCGGCTTGGAAACCGGATACCAGTCAAGAGAATCCGGCATGCCGCCGTATAATTCAAAACTGTATTCCCGGCCGGCATGGATATCGGCAATCTGGCTGTAGATCGCATCTGCCTCTTCCTGGGTGTCGGCCAGATACTTGGCATATACATAACCTTCGTTTCCGGGATTGTCGATCCGGTACATTTCTACAGTACCGTCTTCCTGGAGCCCTTCATAACCGCAGATGGAAAGTTCGGTCCCTTTTTTCAGAAAACCGGAGATCTGCGCATCCTGGCTGTTCTGATATACGGTGACCGGCGTGCGGACATATTTGGCAGTTTCCATGACGACATTGTCCAGGCTTCCGGTCAGGTTGCTGCTGTCGATATAGAAAACGGTCGGAGCTTCCCCCTCTTCCGTGATTTCTTCCAGTTCGATCTGTGTGAAAACGGCTTCTCCGTCATTGATCTCCACTTCAATGTTGCGGCTGATAACGGGGGTTCCTCTTACCAGCGTCACATATTCATAAAGCATGCTGTCTTCTTCGCGGTAGACCATGGCCTCCAGGCTGTCCGAAGCAACATAAACGGAAGAGCGTTCGATTGGAACTTCTTCCTTATGGGAATTAGTAAACAGATATATGATAAATGCAATGATCAGCAGAAGACTGAAAATTGCCGGCAGTAATTTCTTCAAATGATCCCTCCTATGCCAGGTAACTGATTCGCATAATTATCATCTATTATATCACCGTTCCATCTCAAATGGAATTATAAACAGCAAATTGGATAGAATTATAGGCAAGTTCACGAATCTGTTCCGGTTGTCTTGAAAAACGGGAGGATAGTGATATAATCCAAACTCATCCAGCCCGGATCGAGGGCTGTCAACGGGTGCCGGCTATCCGGCAGTTCTTTGAAAATCACCGATCGGAGAATCTTCAGGAGAAGAAAATATCATAGCGAAGGACAAGGACTGATGGCAGGGATCGGTCAGATCATTGACGGCAAATTTAAGATCCTGCAGCCTCTGGGACACGGAGGCATGTCAAGGATCTATCTTGCCGAGGATATCCGTCTGGGAAAAAGATGGGTCGTAAAAGAGATTCCCAAAGTCATAGGCAGAAAGGAGAATACTCTTTTTATTCAGGCTGCCATTTCTGAGGCGCAGATCATTAAGAGCCTGGATCATCCCGCTGTTGTGCGCATCGTGGATATCATCCAGGATAAAAAGGCGTTGTACATCGTGGAAGACTATGTACAGGGACGTTCTTTCCAGGAACTTGCGCAGGAAGGATCCGCCATAGAGCCGGAAGAGCTAAAGCAGTGGGCTGTTCAGCTCTGCCAGGTTCTTATCTATCTGCATTCCCGGAAACCGCCTGTGATCTACCGGGATCTGAAACCGGAAAACATCATCCTGACGGATTCCGGGCATATCAGGCTGGTGGATTTCGGAATAGCCAGAAGGTACCGCCCGGAAGGCGGCAGGGATACCGTCTATCTGGGAACCGTCCGGTTCGCGGCACCGGAACAGTTTGAGGAATACGGCGCCCAGACGGATATGCGGACAGATATCTACGGCTTCGGGAAAACGCTTCAGTATATGGTGTATTTCTGTGAGGAAGTGTCCCGGGAGGTCTATTCCGTGATCGAAAAGTGTATCGAAGAAGATCCGAAAGACAGGTACCAGAGTGCAGAGGAGCTTCTGGAAGCTATGGAAGAGATCCGGGACTTCGGAAAACACACAGATACAGGAAAGATCCTCCTTAGATCATTTCTGTCATTGTCTGCTGCCATAGTCTTTTTCTTCGCTGTTTCAAGGCAGCTGCCATCCGGAACGGGCAGCGGATGGCAGGATCTGGATCCCCTGCTGGATTCGATCCGATCCGACGGCAGATTCTCCGTACAGGAGGAAGAGCAGCTGCTGAACCTTGTCATGCCGTATCTTAATGAATGGAAAGAAATGGAGGGATTTGAGCAGAAGGCATTGGAGATCGGAGAATTGTACTGGAACAGCTATGAATACGGAAACATCCCGACTGCCGGAAACGGCGGCGAAAATGCCGGCAGTACTTATGCAGGGGCGGAAGGGGCGCTTCCCTGGTTTGAGTTGGCAGGGGAGCGTGATGAGACGGCCCGGGTCCATGCAGATCTGGCAAAGTTCCGCCTTTCTATGGATCGTATCGGCCGGATGGATTTTTCGGATGGATTTTTCCGGGAAGCAATGGAATGTCTGCTCCGCCTTGTGCGGCAGGCGGCGCTGCTGGAAGGCGGGGACCGGCTGAAAGCGCTGGTCTGCCTCACAGCAGCGGATTCCCTGACGGCAGATGTCCTTCATTACCGTGACGGCGGAACGAAACTGTCTGACGTGGAACTGCTTCTCAAAGAGGCGGGAACGCTGCTGGATACTTTGGATCGATCAGCTGATCCTGAGACGGGGTATCTTCAGGAAGTGAAAGAAAAACTGGAGCGGGCGAAACAGGCTGTCCTGCTGTATTTTCCTTCCTGAAAAAGGGCGGCTTCATTCTGGAGAGTGGGCTGCCGTGCAGGAAAGTGAAGAGGGTAAGATCAAGAGGAGGTATTTGAATGAACAGAAGAAAACGATATACAAAACAACTGGTGTCCCTTGTGCTGGCTGTGTTCATCTCGGCGAACCTGCTTTCGGTGATCAACAGTATTAAAGGAGAGGAAATAGGAAAATATGACCTGCCGTCAGCAGATATCCGGATCAGGTCTATACAGGAGCAGGAAGACGATGTTTTTCAGATATCCGGAGAACTGGAGGCAGTTCTCCGGGTAGAGGATCTGTATGAGGGGATCTCTTCCGTTTCTTATACGGTTGACACAGACGGCCTGGTATGGTCGTACAATTATCCGGTAGAGGAAATGCCGCAGCAAGATGGCGCTGACCCGGAATACAGCAGATACGAAACCGGGGATTACAGGGAATGGGATCTGGTATGGGATTCGGAAGGCCGGGTCGTCAGTATGTCCCGCTGCATCCGGATCTGCCCGGAGGATGAAGCAACGATCCTTCTTTCCTTTATAAATGGAAAAGGAGACTCTTACAGCTGCAGACAGACAATGGTGCCGGTGATCATAAAACAGCAGGAGCCGGAAGACAGCATTCAGGAACTTCCCCGGGGAGAAGAAGAACAGGATGAAAAATATGATCAGGAAACAGAGAATGTACAGGCAGAAGAAGGACCCTTTGAACTGGATGAAGAAGGGGAAAAGAAAACTGAAGATCCAGAGGAATCTTCTTCGGAGGAGTCTGTATCGGAAGCAGGATCTGCTGCAGCGGAGGATCTTATATCAGAAGAGGAATTATTGACGGAAGAAACGGAATCGGAATCTGCAGCAGAATCGGAACTTTCAGCAGAATCGGAAACGGAAGAGGATCCTGTGCCGGAGATGGAATCAGAAACTGCTGATGAAACAGAGCCGGTGACGGAACTCGAACCGGAACCGGAGCTGGAACCGGAGCTTGCATCGGAGCCGGCGCTCGAAGCGGTATCAGAGCCTGAGTTGGAGTCAGAATCCCTGCCAGAGCCTGAATCAGAGCCGGAGCCGGTCCTCGAAGTGGAACCAGTGCCTGAACTTGAATCAGAATCCCTACCGGAGCCTGAATCAGAGCCGGAGCCGATACTTGAAGTGGAATCAGAGCCGGAGCCAGAGCCGGAGCCTGTGCCGTTACCGGAGGAAACGGTTATGGAAACGCAGATCGAGCAGCAGGACGAACCCCGGGAACTCCTGCAGGAAGCCGAACCTCAGCCGCAGATGCCGGTGACGCAGAGCTATGAAGCGCCGGTTTACTATTATCCGCAGTATTCTGCGGTGCCGGCTCCGACTTACCGAAACACCTACACACCGCCGGCGGCTTCGTATTCTCCGGCAGGTCCTTCCAATACCTCAGGAACCAGACCACAAAGCCCCGGAACGGGAGACGCGGCTGGATATGACCCGGAAGGTGACACAGAAGAAGCGGACAAACCGGCAGGTATGGAATCCGAAGAAGCGGAAATACCAACAAAGGAGGCAGAGAAGGAAACGGCAGAGACCCGGGAAAAGGAAGAGGAAACATACCGGGAAAAGATCCATACAGAAGGATCCGCTTACGATATTTCCGAGATCGAAGACCTGATCGGAAAGTGCCTTCAGGAAGTACCGGATCTGGTCATCTATGAGAACAATGCAGATACCATTGATCTGGAAACAGTGAAAGTCCTTGCTGCCAGAAATACAGAGACATTTGAACTGGAGAAAGAAGCGGATTATACGGTTAAGCTCACCGGACTATCCGAAGAACTGAAAACCTATAAATATGTGATCGATAAAAGTGTGTTTGAAGAGGAGGGAAGCTACAGGGTATTTCTGTTCTCTGAAGATGCTACCGGCAATTCCAATTCCAGCGAGGGAAAAGATACGCCGATCTGGTTCACCGTTGATGTAAGCAGTCCTTTGATCCTGTCCTGTGAAGATACGATAGAACAGAAAGAACGTAATATCCGGGAAGTCCGGGTCAAAGACAATACAGGCCTGTCCGCCGTGGATATCTATCTGGGAGACCGGAAAATGGAATATGAAACAGAAGGGGAGACTTACCGTTTCCGCGTACCGGAAGAGATCGAACGATCAGATGTGAAGGTGGTTGCCAGAGATGAAGCGGGCAATACCTATGAACGGATCCTGCCGGGTTATGTGACGGCAGGAAAACCTAAAATGCACCCGGCAAATGCAGCTCCTGTCATAATGATCGCTGCCGCAGCGGCTGCGGCAGCGATATCGATGATCCTGATACGTAAGAAAAAGAAAAGAAGGAATTAATCGCTTTGAATGCGGGGCGTCTGTTGTGTGTATACAGTGTCCCAGGCATCGGCGATCACTTTGTATTTCTCCAGGTTGGAGACGCCGTTCCAGGTCATGAAGCCTCCGGGAAGGCCGGCATCTGCCAGAGCCTGTGCCTGATCGGCAATATAACCGGCGTCGCAGGTGACTGTTGGGTTCCAGTAAGGAACGTCATAGCAGGTCACCCAGGTACGGGCGATGGCAGGCGTCGGGATCTCGCTCTGCCGTTCGGCTGCTTTCATACCCCAGTCATAAAGGGTCGCGTAGGCGTCGGTCCAGGTATCGACCTCACGGCCATAATGGTCGGTGTAGGGCATGGCGCTGATCGCATCGACGACCAGGGAAATGGCGGGATAGTATTGTCCGTAAGCCGTCACATAGGGGCTTGCACATTCGCCGAAGACGTCAACGGACATATAGACACCGAGCTCATGCAGGACATCTGCAGCATAATAGCAGAAGTTCTGGATCACTTCGTCTTTTTCCTCATCATACAGGTTCTTGAAGTCGGTATCGCCGCTTTCCGACATGCTGTAGGCTTCTTCTGGGAAACGGACATAGTCGAACTGGATCTCATTAAACCCGCAGAGCTTCACTGCGGCAGTCGCCATGAGAAGGTTGAAATACCAGCAGTTCCGGCTGTAGGCAGATGGCCATAACTGGTTTGCGGAAGAGGATTCGATGCATTCCTCCGGATGATCCAGGGCATAGACGGAGTCATTGAACATGATGATACGACCGATACAGTAAAGGCCTGCATCCTGACATTTTTTGACGGCTTTCTGGAAACTTTCAGCCGTTGGGAAATAGATCAGCTTATAGGAAGTGGGGGAGATCTCCTTGATCTCTTCCACCGGATAGGACATACCGGTCTCACCTTTGATATTGATGACCATACAGTTCACGCCGTTTGCTTTGGCGATCTCAATATAGTCATCGATATGATCCAGTGCTTTGGATGTAATATACATGCCGGAACAGTAGTCACAGATCGGATTGTCCGGGAAACTGGGCTTTTCCACCGGATACCAGTCAAGTGATGTGGGGGATCCGCCGTGCAGATCCCGTCCGCTGTAGACACGGTTCTTATGGATCTCATAGATCTCCGTATTGACTTCCAGGGCTTCCTTTTCTGTGGCTGCCATGTATTTCCCGTAGACCCACCCGGTCACATTTTTGCCGGTCACATCGGTAAAATTGACCAGATATTTATGGATCGATCCGTCTTCCTGGATCTTGTCGTACCCCTGCACGGAAAGACAGCTTCCTTTCTTGGCGAAGGATGCGATCTCAGGACCGGTTTCGTTTTCATAGATCGTCGCCGAGGTCCTTACCCAGACTTCGGTTTCCTGGATCACGTCTTCCGGATCATCCACCATGGAAGAACTGGAAATATAATAGTTTTCCCCGTTGTATTCGATCACGGCATATTCGATGCCGTTCTCTGTATAGCTCCTGTTCAGGTCATTGACCGGCGTGCCTCTCTGCAGCATCTGGGAAGACCGGATCAGCCGGTTCTCCTCTTCATTTACATAATAATAAGGAACTCTGGCGGAAGAGGAAGCCAGATACCGGATATTCTTTTCCGGCTCCTTTTTGGGAGAGAGAAGAACGATCAGGAGCACGGCAGCGATCACGATCACTGCCGGGATGATGACCAGAAGCGGATTGAACTTTTTCTTCCGGGCCATGGTATGTCTTCTTCTTCGTCTTTTTTTGTGATAATATGCGCTGGCTGCCATAGGTCTGGTCCTTTTACGCCGGGTACGGAAAAGCAAATCCGCCCGGAGATCATTTCGAATAAAAAACTACATCAAAATATTTTATACCATATGGTAGGAAAATTCCAGTACTGCCACTGTAAAGTAAAAATACTTGACAGATAAAATGCCTTATAGTAAGATACCGAAGCTATGGAAGGTTTTGTAAGACAATCTCTTTTATATGATTTTTACGGAGATCTTCTGACACAGCATCAGAAAGAGATCTACGAAGCCTATGTGCTGCAGAACCTTTCCCTGGGAGAGATCGCAGAAGAATCGGGGATCAGCAGACAGGGTGTCCACGACCTGATCAGAAGGTGCAATGTACTGCTGGATGGTTATGAGAACAAGCTGAAACTGGTGGAACGGTTCCTGACGGTCCGTGAAAAAGTCGGACAGATCCAGAAATGCGCGGATCTGGAGTCCGCACAAAGGATTGCCGGGGAGATCCTGGATATTATATAAACGGAATGAGCGTGATCCTATATGGCATTTGAAAATCTAAGCGAAAAACTGCAGAATGTTTTTAAAAATCTCAGAGGCAAAGGCCGCCTGACGGAAGCGGATGTTGATGCGGCGCTGAAGGAAGTGAAGATGGCTCTTCTGGAAGCGGACGTCAACTTCAAGGTGGTCAAGCAGTTTGTGGCCAGTGTAAAGGAACGGGCGATCGGCGAAGATGTTATGAAGAGTCTGACCCCCGGCCAGATGGTTATCAAGATCGTAAACGAAGAGCTTACCAGGCTCATGGGCGGAGAAGCCGTCGAACTGCAGCTCCTACCGGGCATGGCAAAGACCATCATCATGATGGCAGGCCTTCAGGGATCCGGTAAGACCACAACGGCAGCCAAACTGGCAGGCAAATTCAAAGAGCAGGGAAAAAGACCGCTCCTTGTAGGATGTGATATCTACAGGCCGGCAGCTATTGAACAGCTGAAGATCAACGGAGAAAAGGTGGGGGTTCCGGTTTTTGAGATGGGAACGGACCACAAAGCTGTTGAGATCGCAGAGGCAGGTGTCCGGCATGCCGTGGAAAATAACAACAACATCGTGATCATCGATACAGCCGGCCGGCTCCAGATCGATGAAGATATGATGGAAGAGCTGGAAGAGATCAAGCGCCGGATCGATATCACCTATACGATCCTGGTGGTAGATGCCATGACCGGACAGGATGCAGTCAATATTGCTGCAGGTTTCCGGGACAGGATCGGCGTTGACGGTGTGATCCTGACCAAGCTGGACGGCGATACCAGAGGCGGCAGCGCGCTGTCTGTACGGCAGGTGACACAGGTTCCTATCCTGTATGCCGGTATGGGAGAAAAGCTGTCTGACCTGGAAGTATTCTATCCGGACCGGATGGCCTCCAGGATCCTGGGCATGGGCGACGTTCTGTCCCTGATCGAGAAAGCGGAAGAGGCGCTGGATGAAGAAAATGCGGAGCGTCTTGCCGCTCATATGCGTAAGAATGAGTTCACCTTTGAGGACTATCTGATCTCCATGCAGCAGATGAAGAAAATGGGAGGGATCGCCTCTGTTCTCAAGATGATGCCGGGCCTGGGACTCGGCAATCTGGCGGAATCGATGATCGATGATAAGAAACTTGCCAGGATCGAAGCGATCATCTACTCCATGACCCCGAAGGAACGCAGCAATCCAAAACTGATGAACCCGTCCAGAAAGAACCGGATCGCAAAGGGCGCGGGTGTGGACATTGCCGAAGTCAACAGGCTGGTCAAGCAGTTTGAGCAGATGAAGCAGCTCATGAAGAAAATGGGCGGCGGCAAAGGAAAGAAAGGCATGGGAGCCCTGGGAGGTCTCGGCGGTATGATGGGAGGCCTGAAAGGGATCAAAAATCTCAAAAATGGGAGATTTTAATCAATCGTTTTTCATATCTGCTGTGAATGCTTTCGCTATAAACGCATTCGCTGATTGTTTATAGCAAAAGCATTCACAGCAAGTATAAGGAAAAACGATTGATAAGATAAAATCAACATATAGGAAAAATAAGGAAAGATTGAGGTAAAAAACATGGCAGTAAAGATCAGATTAACAAGACTGGGAAAAAAGAAAGCTCCTTTCTACAGGATCATCGTTGCAGATTCCAGATCTCCGAGAGACGGAAGATTTATCGATCAGGTAGGAACCTATGATCCGAACCAGGAGCCCGCAGCTGTTGTGATCGACAGAGAAGCAGCAGAAAAATGGCTTGCTGATGGTGCCCAGCCGACAGAAGTGGTTGCCAGATTATTCAAGAACGAAGGGATCATCAAATAAGGAAAGGTCAACATATGAAAGAATTAGTCGAAGTTATCGCTAAGGCTCTTGTTGATAATCCAGATAAGGTTACGGTCACCCAAACGGTTGAAGATGACGGGACCATTGTGCTTTCGCTGAACGTCGCAAAAGAGGATATGGGAAAAGTCATCGGCAAAAAGGGCCGAATAGCAAAATCAATCAGAACAGTTGTGAAGACTGTAGCTATCAGAGAAAATAAGAAAGTAGTGGTAGACATCGTGGAATAGCGCGATGTCTGCTGCTTTTTCTGCGGCTTAAGTCTGTTTGCCGGACTGAAGAATGATTATGGAACAGTATTTGCGTATTGGCGTGATCACTCGCGCCCATGGTGTTCACGGGGAAGTCAAGGTGTTTCCTACCACGGATTACCCGGAACGTTTTGAAGAAATAAAAGATGTAGTCATCCGGACGCCGAAGGGCGAGATCTGTACGGAAGTGGAAGGCGTAAAGTATTTTAAAAACCTTGCCATTGTTAAATTCGGCTGCTTTCACAACCCCGAAGAGATCCAGGGCCTTTCAGGCTCCGATATTATGATCAGCCGGGAACAGGCACAGCCTTTGGAAGAGGGCGAATACTATATCGCGGATCTGATCGGCTGCCGGGTGATCTGCGCACAGGATTCTGAGTGCCTTCCGGGAAAGGAACTGGGAACAGTGACAGATGTGCTCCAGACCGGAGCCAATGATGTATATGTTGTCGGAACCCCATCAGGGGAAGAAGTACTGCTGCCGGTCATTCCGGACTGTATCCGGAATGTGGATATCAAAAACTGCGTCATTACGGTAAATGTAATGAAAGGGCTTATCTGATGCATTTTCATATCATGACATTATTCCCGGAAATGATAGAAGCCGGGCTTCATACCAGCATCCTGGGAAGGGCTGAAAAAGCCGGCCTGATCGGGATCCATACCGTGAATTTCAGGGAATATACCAATGAAAAACACGGACATGTGGATGATGCGCCGTTCGGAGGCGGAGCCGGTATGATCCTGCAATGCCAGCCGATCTATGATGCATGGACCCATCTGTGCAGCACTCTTGCAAAGGGTACTTCGACGAAGGTTCTGTATACCAGTCCTGCAGGCAGGGTATTTGATCAGGATATGGCCAGAGAGCTGGCAGAGGAAGAAGACCTGATCATCCTATGCGGTCATTACGAAGGGGTAGACCAGAGAGTTCTTGAACTGATGCATGCGGAAGAAGTCTCCATCGGGGACTATGTCCTGACAGGAGGAGAACTGCCTGCCATGGTCATGGTGGATGCTGTCAGCCGGATGGTTCCGGGCGTGCTCACTAACAGCCTTTCTTCAGAAGAAGAAAGTTTCAGCCGTGTCTGCCCGGAAAAGGAATTTACGAAAAAAATCCGAAGAGAAGTATACGGAGATCTTCTGGACCGGAAGGGGACGGACCTGAAACTGCTGGAGTATCCGCAGTATACGAGACCGGAGGAATTTATGGGACTGAAAGTTCCGGAGGTCCTGCTGTCCGGGGATCATGCTAAAGTGGATGCCTGGAGAAGGCAGCAGTCTGTAAAAAGGACCAGACAGAGACGTCCGGACCTTCTTTCGTGAACGGTCTTGCAATTTTCAGCACCTTTGTGTATAATTGCGCCGATGTAAGATCTATCAGACATTTCTTATTTCATTTCACATTTTTTCAGAGATATACATTTTAATAAGAGGTTTTTATGAGAGAAAAACTGAATAGCCTCCCCCTCGCCCAGTTGAGAGAGATCGCAAAAGCAAACGGATTGAAAGGTATATCCGGTTTGAAAAAAGCAGATCTGATCGACCGCTTGATGGTCATGGCTGAAGAGCAGAAACAAAGCGAAGAAGCTGCGGCAAAGGCAAAGAAAGAGTCGGCGAAAGAAGCGGAGAAGAGCAGGAAAACAGGCGAGAAGACCGCTTCCCGTTCCGGAAAGAAGGCAGCTGACAAAAACAGCCAGGGTAAGAAAAAAACCAAAAAAGAGAAAGCAGAGAAAGCGGACAAGGCAGATGCTGTCCAGACTGAGGAAGTGCAGGCACCTGCGGAACCCTCTGTGCAGGAAAATCCGGAAGGGGCCAGACCTCAGCCGGAAAGCAAACCTGCGGAAGAAGCTCCGGCGGAAACGAAACTGGATTCCGGTATTATCGCAGACGGCATCCTGGAGATCATGGCGGACGGTTACGGATTTATCCGCAGCGCCAATTATCTTCCCGGAGAGAACGACGTCTATGTTTCTCCTTCCCAGATCAAGAAATTCGGCCTGAGGACCGGAGATATGCTGATGGGCAAGGTACGGATCAAGACCCAGAACGAAAAATTCGGCGCCCTGCTGTATCTTGACAGGGTGAACGGCGTTCTTCCCAGCGAGATCCAGAACCGTAAGAGCTTTGAAGATCTGACCCCTGTCTTTCCTGATAAAAGACTGAAACTGGAACAGATCGGCGTGCGCAATATCGCTATGCGGGTATTCGACCTGATCTCTCCCATCGGCAAAGGCCAGCGAGGTATGATCGTATCGCCTCCGAAAGCGGGAAAGACGACCCTGCTGAAAGGCGTGGCACATTCGATCCAGAAGAACAATCCGGAAGTGCATATCCTGATCCTTCTGATCGACGAGCGTCCTGAGGAAGTAACAGATATCCGCGAAGATATCCGGGGAGACAATGTAGAAGTCATTTATTCCACCTTTGACGAGCTTCCGGAACATCACAAACGGGTTTCGGAAATGGTGATCGAAAGAGCCAAACGTCTGGTGGAAATGGGGAAGGATGTTGTGATCCTTCTTGACAGCATCACCCGTCTGGCAAGGGCTTATAACCTTCTGGTCCCGCCTAGCGGCAGGACGCTCTCAGGCGGCCTTGATCCGGCAGCCCTTTACATGCCGAAGCGTTTCTTCGGTGCTGCCCGGAATATCCGGGAAGGAGGAAGCCTTACGATCCTGGCAACTGCCCTGGTAGATACCGGCAGCAAGATGGACGATGTGGTGTATGAGGAATTCAAAGGCACGGGAAATATGGAACTGATCCTGGACAGAAAACTGCAGGAAAAGAGAGTGTTCCCGGCAATCGATATTTCCAAATCCGGTACCAGAAGAGACGATCTGCTGCTGACGCCCCAGGAACAGGAAGCAGCTTATATCATCCATAAAGCGACCGGAGGACTTAGAGCAGATGAATCAACAGAAAAGATCCTGGATCTGTTCTTCCGGACCCGCACCAATCAGGAATTTGTCGACCGGATCCGGGCCAACAAATATCTGTGATAAAATCCGTAAAACTACTTGATACTTGCAGACGCTTATGCTATCATATCACGGATTGTCCGGACGAGAAGCGCCGGCAGGAACAAAAGATCATTCGAAGAGTTAAAAGTTTTTCGAACAAAGAGTAAGAGGTGAAATCATGAGAGAAAATATTCAGCCGACCTATTATGAGGCAACTGTAACCTGCAACTGCGGCAATGTTTTTACAGTAGGATCTACCAAGTCAGATATCCACGTAGAAATCTGCTCCAAGTGCCATTCTTTCTACACAGGCCAGCAGAAAGCTGCTAAAGCCCGCGGACGTGTGGAGATGTTCAACAAGAAGTACGGCGTTACACAGCAGTAGCGAAGAAAGCATATGGCTGGACAGGATACTTGTTCAGCCTTTTTTTGATGCAAGGGCCATGCCCTTGCATTATATATATCCGGGTATCTTTCCCGGAAAAAAGACATACAGTGAGGAAACCATATGAGATCTTGCAAGATGGGCGGCCAGGCCGTCATCGAAGGCGTTATGATGCGCTATAAAAACAGTGTTGCGGTCTCGGTCAGAAAACCGGACGGCAGTATCCGAGTGGGGTGCACCCGTTATGTCAGTGCGGCAGCGAAACATCCGTTCCTGAAATGGCCCATTGTCAGAGGCGTTGTGTCGTTTGTCGATTCTTTGTCCCTCGGGATCAGGACATTAATGTATTCCGCAAACATATTTGAAGAAGAAGCCGAGAAACAGGAAAAAAAACGTTCCGAGGTGGTAGCGGAATCCATGAAAAGCAAGAACACCACCAAAGGGGAAGCGGCCCTCATGACCGGTACGGTTATGTTCTCCCTGGTGATTTCCGTTGCCATGTTCGTGCTGCTTCCGTATTTTATTTCTTCCCTGATCACCAGGGTCTCGGATTCCACGGTTTTACTGGCTGTGGTGGAAGGCGTTCTGAAAGTCGGGATCTTTATCGGGTACCTGGCAGCGATCTCGCTGATGCCGGACATCAAAAGAACGTTTATGTACCATGGATCCGAGCACAAATGCATCAACTGCATTGAATCCGGCAAGGACCTGACCGTAGACAAC
Source organism: Parasporobacterium sp. (assembly GCA_017431485.1). Taxonomy (GTDB): domain Bacteria; phylum Bacillota; class Clostridia; order Lachnospirales; family Lachnospiraceae; genus RGIG5612. The sequence goes on from JAFRKZ010000014.1 coordinate 17,233, forward strand.
GTCATGAGTTCTTCCAAGGAACACAGAAGATGCGGTACCAGCTTTATCTTTTTCGTTCTGCTGATCAGTATCATTTTCTGCATGTTCATCCGTGTGGACACCTGGTGGCTCAGACTTGTGATCAGGCTGCTGATCATCCCGATCATTGCCGGCGTTTCCTACGAATTTATCCAGTGGGCAGGCAATTCGGATTCGAAACTGGCTTACTATCTGAGCAAACCGGGCCTTTGGATGCAGGGACTTACGACCAAGGAACCCGAACGGGATATGGTGGAAGTTGCCATCCAGTCTGTGGAACATGTCTTTGACTGGAGGGCTTATCTGGAAGATATGAGAAAAGAAGCAAAAGGAGAAGGATGCTGCAGCAGCGGCTCTGAATCCTATGAGATAAAGAACAGGGTAATATGACGTTAGAAGAATTATATAAACACGGAACTTCTATGTTGGAACAGGCAGGCGTGGAAAACCCTTCCGTGGACGCGTTCTACCTGCTGGAATATGCGGCAGGTCTTAACAGGACCAAATACCTGATGTTCAAGGACCAGCAAGTCACCCAGCTGAACATCAGGCAGTATGAGGACCTGATCGAAAAGAGGAGTACCAGGATCCCTTATCAGTATATCACGGGAAGGGCGGATTTTGCCGGCCTTGTCTTTGAAGTGGACCCGTCGGTCCTGATCCCCCGCCTGGATACGGAAGTCTTATTTGAACAGGCTTTAAGATGTCTTGGCTATCATGCTTATGTGCTGGATCTTTGTACCGGCTCAGGCGCTTTGGGGATCGCCCTGAAACGCTACCGTCCGGATATCCATATGGTCCTGAGCGACATTTCGGAAGATGCGCTGCTGACCGCCCGGAAGAATATCGAAAACAACCGTCTGGAGATCGCAAAGCAGAGCAATGCGGCGGCTTCGCCGGAAGATCTGGTCTGCGGATATGATCTGAATCTGGGGATCCGGGTCGTAAAAAGTGATCTGTTCGACGATCTGTCCGCGGAAGAGGAAGATAAAGATGGTTATACCGGCCGGTTTGATGTGATCGTTTCCAATCCGCCTTATGTGACAGAAGAAGAATACGAAAACCTGATGCCGGAAGTAAAGGAACATGAACCGAAGCTTGCCCTGACGGCAGGAGCCGACGGGCTGGATGCTTACCGGCGGATCGCGGCGGATGCACCTGGCTTTTTGAAAGACGGGGGGACACTGCTTCTGGAGATCGGATGCAGTCAGGCAGACGCTGTCTCTTCGCTGCTGAAAGAAAATGGATTTACCGATATCCGGGTAATAAAAGATCTGGCGGAGCTTGACCGTGTGATCATCTGCAAAAAAGGAGTAGAGAATGTTTGATAAACTGGAAGCAATTGAAGAGCGGTATAACGATGTGCTGAAGGAACTGTCCGGAGCAGACGTGGCCAGCGATCAGAACAAGTTCAAGAAACTGATGAAGGAACAAAGCGACCTGCTGCCCATCGTGGAAAGCTACCGCCAATATAAAAATGCAAAGAAGACCATCGAGGACAGTCTGGAGATCCTGGATACAGAAAGCGATGAAGAGCTGAAGGAGATGGCCAAGGAAGAACTGGCAGCTGCGAAAAAGGATCTGGAGAGCATTGAAGAGACTCTCAAGATCCAGCTGCTCCCGAAAGATGAAAATGACGACAAGAACGTGGTCATGGAGATCCGGGCAGGAGCAGGCGGTGACGAAGCAGCCCTGTTTGCGGCAGAACTCTACCGTATGTACTGCCGGTTTGCGGAACTGAACGGATGGAAGACAGAACTGGTCTCTTTCAATGAAATGGGGCTTGGCGGCATGAAGGAAGTGGTCTTCATGGTGAATGGCCAGGGCGCGTATTCCAAGCTGAAATACGAAAGCGGCGTTCACCGTGTCCAGCGTGTCCCGGTAACGGAGTCCGGCGGAAGGATCCATACCTCCACTGCCACTGTGGCTGTTATGCCGGAAGCAGAGGATGTGGACGTTGAGATCGATATGAACGACTGCAAGTTTGACGTATTCCGGGCATCCGGAAACGGCGGCCAGTGCGTCAATACCACGGACTCTGCGGTCCGTCTGACCCATATCCCCACCGGCATCGTCATTTCCTGCCAGGATGAAAAATCGCAGCTGAAAAACAAAGACAAGGCGCTGAAAGTCCTGAAATCCCGGCTCTATGACCTGGAGCTGCAGAAGAAGCAGCAGGCAGAGGCGGCGCAGAGAAGAAGCCAGGTAGGTACCGGTGACCGGTCGGAAAAAATCAAGACCTATAATTTCCCGGAAAACCGGGTCACAGACCACAGGATCAAATTCACTTCCTATCGTCTGGCCAATATCCTGGACGGGGATCTGTTTGAACTGATCGAAAATGACATTGCGGCAGACCAGGCGGCAAGGCTGTCTGCCCAGGAATGACGGCAGGAGAGGAAGAACGATGAGCTTAATCAAAGATATCGGGCTCGCGCAAAGCGGGTATCAGAAGATCGAATGGGTCAGGAGAAACTGCCCGCTGCTGAGATCTCTGTATGAAGAGTATCATATCTCAAAACCTCTGGAAGGGATCCGGATCGCACTCTCAATCCATCTGGAGGCCAAGACAGCCCTTTTGTGCCAGACTCTGAAAGCGGCCGGCGCCACGGTCTATGTGACGGGTTCCAATCCGCTTTCCACACAGGATGATGTGGCAGCAGCTCTGGTACAGGACGGGTTGGAGGTCTTTGCCTGGTACGATTGTACAGAAGAGGAATATTTCGATAATATCCGCAAGGTCCTTCAGAACAACTGCCAGATCATTGTGGATGACGGCGGGGACCTGGTGCATATGCTCCATACACAGATGCAGGATAAGATCCCTTATGTGATCGGCGGCTGTGAAGAGACGACCACCGGGATCTTAAGGCTCAGGGCTATGGAAAAACAGGGGCAGCTGAAATTTCCCATGGTCATGGTAAATGACGCCAGATGCAAGCATTTCTTTGACAATCGTTACGGAACCGGGCAGTCCGTCTTTGACGGGATCAACCGGACCACCAACCTGATCGTGGCCGGAAAGACGGTAGTGATCGCAGGATACGGCTGGTGCGGAAAAGGCTGCGCCATGAGGGCCAAAGGGCTCGGAGCCCGGGTCATCGTGACGGAGATCGATCCGGTAAAGGCCATCGAAGCCGTCATGGACGGTTATGATGTGATGCCTATGGAAGAGGCAGCAGCGATCGGCGATCTGTTTATCACGGTTACAGGATGCAATAAAGTCATTACCTCCGGTTCCTTTGCCAGAATGAAAGACGGTGCCGTTATGTGCAACGCCGGGCATTTTGATGTGGAAGTGGATGTGGCAGAGCTGAAAAAGACAGCGGTTGACAGCCGTGAAATGCGGCGCAATATCATGGGCTATCAGATGCCGGACGGCCGGTGGCTCAATGTTCTCGCGGAAGGGCGGCTTGTCAACCTGGCAGCCGGCGACGGCCATCCGGCAGAGATCATGGATATGAGTTTTGCGATCCAGTTCATGTCAGTAAAATATCTGGCAGAGCATGCGGGAGAGCTGAAAGAGAAACTGATCAGCGTTCCGGATGAGATCGACCGTCTGGTTGCGGAACGCAAACTTTCCATGATGGGAAGGAAGATCGATACACTGACACCCGAGCAGAAAGCTTATCTTTCTGCGGAATGATCATAGAACGGAGTATGATATGAACGCAATCATTACAGTGGTAGGAAAAGACCGTGTCGGCATCATTGCAGCTATCTGCGTGAAGCTGGCAGAATTCAATATCAACGTCCTGGATATTTCCCAGACGATCCTCCATGGAAGCTTCACCATGGTCATGGCAGTGGATATCGCCCAGGCCAATGCGGCATTCAATAAAGTCGCGGAAGGTCTGAAGGAACTGGGACAGGACATGGGTCTTTCGATCCATATCCAGAGGGAAGAGATCTTCGATGCCATGCACACGATCTGATCTTATGGAACCGGGGCGCAGGCAGGAAGAAAAGTTCAGTGACTTTTCACCTGTACAATGACTAGGTTCATCGGCACTCCCTAGCGCCGTTCCCTGCGCTTCGCTCTGGGCCGTCGTCAGACTCGTGCCTGCTTCACCAAGTCATTGTACAGGTACGCCAATTCACTTTTCTCCCTGCCTGCGCCTCGGTCTCAAAGATCAGTTCGTGCAGGCAACAGTCAGAACGAAAAAAGGAACGATTATGATCAATCAGAAAGACATACTATCTACCATACAGATGATCCAGCAGCAGCATCTGGATATCCGGACCGTAACCATGGGGATCTCCTTGCTTAGCTGCAGTGATGAATCCATTAAAAGGGCCTGCGACAAGATCTATGACAAGATCTGCCGATATGCGCAGAAACTGGTCCCGGTCTGTGAAGATATTGAGATCGAACTGGGGATCCCTATTGTAAATAAACGGATTTCTGTTACGCCCATCGCGTTGGTGGCGGCAGCCTGCACGACGGCAGATTATGCGCCATTTGCAGAGGCGCTGGACAGAGCAGCCAAAAACTGCGGCGTGAATTTTATCGGCGGATTTTCCGCACTGGTGCAGAAGGGAATGACGGATGCGGACCGGAACCTGATCCGCTCGATTCCGGACGCTCTGTCACGCACGGACCTGGTATGTTCCTCCGTGAATGTCGGATCCACCCGCTCCGGCATCAACATGGACGCGGTTGCGCTGATGGGAAGGGTGATCAGGGAAACGGCGGAAAAGACGAAAGACCGGGATGGTATCGGATGTGCCAAACTGGTGGTCTTCTGCAACGCGGTAGAGGATAATCCTTTCATGGCCGGCGCATTTCACGGAACCGGAGAACCGGAAAAGGTGATCAATGTCGGCGTTTCTGGACCCGGCGTTGTCTACAATGCGCTCAAGGATATCCGGAAAGAGCCGCTGGATGTTGTGGCCGAGACCATCAAAAGAACAGCCTTCCGGGTAACAAGAGTGGGGCAGCTGGTAGCGCAGGAAGCATCGGCAAGGCTGGATACGCCATTTGGCATCGTGGATCTTTCCCTGGCGCCGACTCCGGCGATCGGGGATTCTGTTGCCCGCATCCTGGAAGAAATGGGCCTTGAGGTCTGCGGAACCCACGGCACGACTGCAGCGCTTGCCCTTCTCAATGATGCAGTCAAAAAGGGCGGCGTGATGGCGTCATCTTCCGTAGGCGGACTTTCGGGTGCTTTTATCCCGGTTTCCGAAGATGAAGGTATGATCGCGGCAGCACGCTGCGGAACATTATGCATTGACAAACTCGAAGCCATGACCTGTGTCTGCTCCGTGGGACTGGATATGATCGCCGTTCCCGGTGATACGCCGGCAGAAACGATCTCCGCGATCATTGCGGATGAAGCAGCCATCGGTATGGTGAATAACAAGACAACAGCAGTCAGGGTCCTTCCGACGCCGGGTACGAAAGTAGGCGATACCGTAAAAATGGGCGGCCTTCTGGGGGATGCCCCGGTCATGGAAGTACACAGGGAATCCAGCGCGGACTTTATTGCCAGAGGAGGCAGGATCCCTGCTCCGCTGCACAGCCTGAAGAACTGACCGGTGAATACGTGAAAAAGATAACCATAGGGATAATCGCACATGTAGATTCGGGGAAAACGACTTTGTCGGAGGCACTTTTATACCTGACCGGAACCATCAGGAGTTTCGGGAGGGTAGATAAAGGTGCCTCTTTTCTTGACCACAACGAAATGGAGAGAAGACGCGGGATCACGATCTATTCCAAGCAGGCGCGGTTCTCTTACGGCGATACCGAGTTTATCCTGATCGACACACCGGGCCATGCAGATTTTTCCGCTGAAATGGAGCGGGTCCTGAAGGTACTGGACTACGCAGTGCTCCTGATCAGCGCTGCAGACGGCATCCGGGGACAGACAGAGACGATCTGGCGGCTGCTTTCGGAATACCGGGTTCCCGTATTTGTTTTTTTCAACAAAATGGACCAGGATGGTGCCGATCAGGAACAGCTCCTCAGACTGTTCCGGTCTTCGCTCAGTCCTGAGGGGATCGATTTCGGGGAGAAGGACAAGGAAGCCTTTTTTGATCAGGCGGCCATGTGCAGTGAAGAAGCCATGGACCGGTATCTGGAAACCGGTGAGGTACCTATGGAACTTTTGCGGGAGATGATCGCGCAGAGAGATCTTTTCCCATGCTTTTTCGGATCCGCCCTGAAAATGGAAGGCATAAGAGAACTCCTGGAAGCATTGGACTGCTATACGATCCCGGGGCGGTATCCGGATGAATTTGGCGCAAGAGTCATCAAGATCCTCAGAGATCCCGACGGCAGCAGGCTTACGATGATGAAGATCACAGGAGGGATCCTGAAAAATAAAGCCGTCCTTCCCGATGGCGCCGAAGAATCCAAGATCAATCAGATCCGGATTTATAACGGAACCCGGTTCACTCTCCGGGACGAGGCAGCGGCAGGTGAGATCTGCTGTGTGACCGGACTGAAAGAAAGCTATGCCGGGCAGGGATACGGAACAGAGTCTGATTCTCCGGCCCCGCTGGTAATTCCGATCCTGAACTACCGGGTGATCCTCCCACAGGGCCAGGATCCCTTAAGGGTGCTGCCGCAGTTTCGGATCTTGGAGGAGGAAAATCCGGAACTGACCGTTTCCTGGGAGGAAGAGAAGCAGGAGATCCACATCTGCGTCATGGGGGAAGTTCAGCTGGAGATCCTGACCTCGATGCTGGCGGAACGATTTGGGATCACCGCAACCTTTGACAGCGGAGAGGTCATGTATAAGGAAACGATCACAGCCCCGGTCATCGGATCGGGACATTTCGAGCCTCTTCGGCATTATGCGGAAGTGCATTTTCTGATGGAACCATTGGAGCGGGGCAGCGGGCTTGTGTTTGAGAGCCGGGTGAGAAGCGACAGCCTTTCTGTCAACTGGCAGAGGCTGATCCTGACTCATCTCAGTGAAAAACAGCACAAAGGCGTCCTGACCGGTTCTCCCATCACAGATATGAAGATCTCACTGGTCGCGGGAAAAGCCCATCTGAAGCATACGGAAGGCGGCGATTTCCGGCAGGCGGTGTACCGGGCAGTCCGGCAGGGACTGATGATGGCGGACAACCTTCTGCTTGAGCCGTATTACCGTTTCGTTCTGGAACTTCCTTCTTCCGGCGTGGGCAGGGCAATGACCGATCTGGAACGCTTTGGTGCCCAGTTCGGTGTGCCGGAAACAAAGGCAAACGGCGCAGTCAGCATGATCCGGGGGCGAGGGCCCGTATCCGTGCTGAAGGACTATCCGGCAGAGATCGCTGCCTATACCAAAGGCCAGGGCAGCATCGCCTTTTTCAATGACGGCTACGATGTCTGCCATGATCCGGAAGAAGTGATCGCGAGAAAAGGCTATGATCCTCTGGCAGATGTGAGAAATACGCCGGATTCCGTATTCTGTTCCCACGGTGCAGGGTATATCGTTCCCTATGATGAGGCTTATGAGCATATGCATGTGCTGAACGGTCTGTCAGCCGGGGAAGAGGATGCATTGCAGACGGTCAGCCGCTCTGCAGACCGGGGCGGATCCAGGGCAGTGGAAACGGAGCGAAGGATCGGTACGGAAGAGATCGAGGAGATCCTGTCCCATATTTCCAGAAATAAAGACAAAGACAAGAAACCCGGGTCCAACTGGAAGCGCAGGTTCGGGACGAAAGAACTGTCAGCCCCTGCGGGAGAGCCGGTTCCCAGGGTCAGCAGCCGGATCTTTTCCCCGGAAGAAGCGGAGTATACGGTCGTGGACGGGTATAATGTGATCTTTGCCTGGCCGGAACTGGCAGATCTTGCCAGGATCAACATCGATTCCGCCAGGGATGCCCTGATCGATCGGCTCACGCATTACAAAGGCATGATCTCCGGGGAAGTGATCGCCGTATTTGACGCTTACCGGGTAAAGGGCAGACAATCGGAACGGACCCGCTATCAGAACATCCGGCTGGTGTATACAGCCGAAGAGGAGACGGCAGACCAGTATATTGAAAAATTCACCAATGAATACGGGAAAAAGAACCGTATTGCCGTCGTGACGTCGGATCATCTCGAACAGATCATTACCCGTGGACAGGGATGCATGCTGATCTCTTCCCGGGATTTCAGGCAGCATCTGGAACGGCTGCAGGAGGAGATGCGCCAGAAGTACCTTTCTGACAAATAATTAATAATTTCATATAAACTGACAAAAACAGCCCGGAAATCTCTACGGGCTGTTTTTCTGTGCAAATAGAATTTGGCATCCGGGTATGATACAGTTAAACTGCATGATCGGTTCGCAAAACACATTATCACATTATTATGGAGGAAAACTATGAAGAACATGAAGAGAGTGTCTGCTTTGCTGGTTGCAGCAGCCATGACCGTCACGCTGTCTGCTCCTGCCGTGGCAGCAGAAGCAGCCCCGGTGATCACCGGGATCGTTCTGAGTGAAGAATCGGCTAATTATGTTGATTCTTCCCTTTACAGTCAATATGAATCTGTAGAATTCTCGGATGGATCCGTGCAGACGATCGATCCGGACGCCCAGACATTCATTCTGGTGAAGGACGGCACGATCGTGGACCTTGATGATCCGGAAAACTGGACGGAGGATGCCGAGCTGTTTGTCATCGACAAAGGCCAGTACGACGAAGTCATGATGTCCATGAATACTGCCAACTGGGGACCGTTTTATTTTACCGGCGCCGTTACCTTTGAAGACGGCAGATATGCGGAAGAAAAATCCGTTCCGGCAGCGGTTCAGGATGCACAGATCACCGACGAGGGGATCACAGGCGGTTACATCAGTACCGATGCGGACTATATCAGCGGCATTTATGTTTACAGTGAAGACGGAGCCCATACTCAGATCCAGGACGTGACGATCGATGCAGCCGGTCTCGGCGGCAATGATTTCGGAACCAAAGGCGGCTGGGGAACCGTCATCAGCGTTGCCGGAACAGCACAGGCAGATATCGATAATGTTGTGGTCAACACACAGGGACCTCTGCATGACGGTATCTGGGCAGGCGGCAGCTCTGTTGTCAATGTCACCGATTCTGTCGTGGTGGCAAAGGAAGAAGCGGAAGCGTATGATTTCGTTCCTTACACCTATGACAGGTTCATTATCACCGAAGCTCCCCTGACGGAAGAAGAGATCGCAGAGTATGGCATTTCCGGCGATTTCTATGCGGAAGACTATGAGAGCATGTTCGGCTCCGGAACGCATTATTATTATTTCAATGATGATTATACCAGCAATTTCTCCGCACCAATGCTGCAGTGCGTGCCGCTGGCACTGGGACTGTACGGAAGCATGAGAGGCTGCATCTGCTACGGCTCTGCAACGTTAAGTTTCTTCGACAGCCTGGCAGTCAGCGATATCTGGGCGGTCCTTTCCACGGACTCCGGAAACGGAACCCTGAATGCCACCGATACGGTTGCTGTGATCGGCGAGATCACCGACGAAGAAAACGCCAATGTCTCTGCAGAAATAAACGGAACGGAGTATTTTGTAAAAGCCTACGATTCCAAGGAAGGCAGCGGCTATGTCACTTACTGCGACGGCTTTGACGATAATTTCTACGGATGTACTTTTATGGCACCGGATTATATCGCGATCCTCACAGGCGGTACCTTTGACTTTACGGAATCCGAGAACCAGAGAGGTTATGGCGCATCTGACCGTATCGGTTTTATGAGCCATGGCAATGCCTATACTGCTGTTCTGAGCCATTCTGATTTTGAAGTATCGGATGCATTATTCTCCGTCATGTCCAAAGGCGCTGTAGACATCACTCTGGATGACGTGCAGGTAAATGTCTATGGACAGAATCCATGGAGCGGCGTTTTGTTCCAGTTCATGGATACCGATGATACCGGTACCGGCGCAAATGACCTTGAGATGGACGTCCTGGATCTGACATTTGATGAGTACCAGACCATTGAATCTGCTGCAGACGGCACGACCAAGACCGTCCGGATCGCCAATTCCAGCCTGACCGGCGATATTTATAACTCCGTCGGATCCAGCAATAATACTCATGTTTCTGAAATGTATGACGGAACGACCAATGTACTTTCCACCTGGAACGCATCCCTGATCAATGTCACCCTGGACAATGCTTCCCTGGAGGGCGTGATCTCCACTTCCTATGCACAGCACGTGGATGAGGAAGGCAATCCGATCGAAGGTCTGTTCTTCTTCAATAAGACCGGCGAAGCAATGGAAGGAACAGAAGAGAATTCTTATGATTATCATGCCGGACGCCGCGTGATCAACACACCTGCGTACAATGGACTGAGCCAGATCAACCTGACGCTGACCAACGGCGCAGAGTGGACGGTCACCGGGGAAGGCATCCTGAACAGTCTGACGATCGAGGA
>JAFRKZ010000120.1 GCA_017431485.1 Parasporobacterium sp.
ATCTTTGCCCCGAACATTGTTCTGCTGAAACAGCTGCAGGAGCCTGATACAATATCGCAGCTGCGGGAACTGGCAAAGCAGGCAGCAGGAAAAGATATGGAGATCCAGCTCTCAACCGGAGAGGCCGGGGCAGACAGAGCGGAAGGAAAGAGTGCATTTCCGGAGGATCTTCTTCAAAATATTAATTTTAACATAGGAACGGAGGAATGGTGATTTGGGTAAAGGACGCGGCGGTTACGGCGGAGGAATGCCGGCCAACATGAATAATCTCCTGAAACAGGCACAGAAAATGCAGAAGCAGATGGAGGATGCGCAGGCTTCCCTGGAAACAGAAGAAGCAACCGCAACTGCCGGAGGCGGTGCAGTGGAAGTGACGGTATCGGGGAAAAAAGAAGTTACCAGGATCACGATCGATAAAGAAGTGGTCGACCCGGATGATGTGGAAATGCTCCAGGATCTTATCATGGCGGCGGTCAACGAAGCGCTCCGCAAAATGGATGAGATCTCCAGCCAGCGCATGAACGCCATCACGGGCGGATTCGGCGGTGGATTCGGCGGCGGACTGTTCTGATGAATTATTTCAGCGACCATATAGCAAGATTAATAGGCGAACTGTCGAAACTGCCGGGAATCGGTGCGAAATCTGCGGCAAGACTGGCATTTCATATTATTGAAATGCCCGAGGAGCAGGCAGAGGAACTGGCGGCAGCGATCACAGATGCCAAGAAGAATATCCGGTACTGCCGGACCTGCTTCACGATCACGGATGAAGAAGAGTGTCCGATCTGCAGAAGCAAGACCAGGGATCACAGCACGATCATGGTTGTGGAAACGACCAGGGATCTTGCTGCGTATGAAAAGACCGGAAGATATGAGGGCGTGTACCATGTCCTTCAGGGAGCGATCTCCCCGATGCAGGGGATCGGCCCATCCGATATCCGGCTGAAGGAACTTGTGGAAAGGCTGCGGGGCGATGTCAGGGAAGTGATTATCGCAACAAATTCCAGCCTGGAGGGCGAAACGACAGCCATGTATATCAGCAAACTGGTAAAACCGGCAGGCATCAAGGTCAGCCGCATTGCCAGCGGAGTTCCGGTAGGCGGAGACCTGGAATGCATCGATGAAGTGACATTGCTGAGAGCCCTGGAGGGCAGAACGGAACTCTAAAACACAGAACTTAGATTTACAGAAGGATCAGAGTGACAGAAGATGGATAAAGTCGAATACAGAGAACTAATCAGAAATATCAAAAATAAATACCTGCAGAAGGATTACGAAGGCGTGATCGAAGCTGCGGATCAGCTGGATCCGGAGAAGATCAGGGAGAACAGCATTCTGGAGATCATTGCGAAAGCCTATGAAGCGGTGGGCCGCAGCGATCTGGCACGGGAAACACTGTTGGTCGCCTATAAGCGTACGCCTTCCGGCAAGAGGATCGCATACAATCTTACTATGCTGAGTATCAAGCTGGAAGATCTGGACAGTGCTGTCATGTTTTATGAGGATTTCTGTAAAATGGCGCCAAAGGACAGCCAGAGGCTCCTGCTGAAATACGAGATCGGCAAAGCCGGCGGGGTTCCTGTCTCTGATCTTGCAAAAGTCCTGGAAAATTATAATGCCAGAGAAATGGACGATAAGTGGGAGTATGAACTGGCCAGACTGTATCATGAAATGGGAGATGACGAGAAATGTGCAGCCGCATGTGATCAGATCATCCTCTGGTATGCAGACGGCGAATATGAGAAAAAAGCTCTTGAACTGAAAAATATGCACAAGGCGCTGACGCCTTCTCAACAGGCCAGGTATGAAGAGATCATGGCTAATATCCTGTATAACACTCCAGGTACGGAAGAGTATGAGATCAATAAAGTCCTGGAGATCCAGCCGATGGATCAGGCTTCGCCGAAACAGGAGAAAGAACAGGATACTGACAGCGCTCAGGAAGAATCTGCAGAAAACGAAAAGAAGGAGCAGGAGCTTCCACAGATCGATTATGAGACATCTCATCTGGAGCCACAGATGTTTACGGAAGAAACTGAGCCCGAAGATGAAGAGAACATTGCCGGGCAGCTGTCGCTTTCCGCAATGCTTGACGCATTCCGGAACCAGACAGTAGAAGACAGGGAACAGATGAACAGAATGGGAGAAGACCGTGCGGCACAGATCCTGGCTGAGATAAATGACACGCATGATTCTTCCCATCTGGATGAATTTGAAAAAGATGTCAATGAAAATGAACCGGTCAGTGAAGTGATCGAACCGGAAGTACCGCTTCTCAGCAGGGAAGATGTGATCGAACCTGTAGATGACGGCGGAGAAGATCTGGGAGAGAGAGCTGCAGAATTTGCATTTGAAAAAGAAGGGGAAGTACAAGAACCCGAAACTCCCAAGACGATAGAGTCTTCTGTGGATGCAACCCAGTTTATCCCGGTGGAACAGATTGCAGCAAAACTTCCGGCAGAATCAGCTCAGGAGGATGATCCAGAGAAGGTTGCTCCGTCCGTTGTCAGGGAAACATCCGTTTTTGAAGAGATCGATCCCGGCAGCGCAGCTGGCAAGGTAGCAGTGGGGTCCTCTTCTCTTGATATGGAAGAACTGATCCGCGATGCAGGCCTTGAGGAAAAGGAAAATGAAGCACAGCCAAAGCAGCAGGAGGCCGCTGCGGAAGAGCCTTCACCGGAAACAGTAGAGAAGGAAGATCCTGAAACACAGGAACCGGGATCTGTGCCGGAAAAAGAGGAGGAGCTGCAGCCGGAAGAAGAGAAAGCTCCGGAAAAAGAATTCCAGCTGGATCTGATCTTCGGAAATTCCGTGATCCCCCAGAGAACCAGAAGAGTCAGAACACCGGAACCGGTGAAAGAAGAGACCGTTGCAGAGAAACCGGCAGAAGAAGTTGTTAAAATCGAAGAAGAAGCGGTGGAGGCCATAGAAGAAACCACGGAAGAGGCTGAAGAAATCGCTGAAGAGGCTTCAGAAGAAATCGAAGAGATTACCGAAGAAACTGCAGAAGAAGCAGAGGAGATTGCAGAAGAGACCGTAGAAGAAGCCGAGGAGATCGCTGAAGAAGCGGTAGAAGGAATCGAAGAGATTACCGAAGAAGCTGCAGAAGAAGCCGAAGTGATTGCAAAAGAAGCTGCAGAAGAGCCGACTGTGCTGTTCGAGGAGATTCCGGGAGAGGCAGCGCAGGAGAGCGGATCAGAAGAACAGTTCGAGGAAGATCTTTATATCACCAGGACCAGAGCGCAGGAAGACGCTGTCCTGAATGCAGGGGCGTTCAGTTTCGGAAAGACCTTGAAAAAGACAGAATCTGCCCGTAATGAACGGTCGAAAGAAGAAAAAGAAAAAGTAAAAGCGGAAAAACAGAGCAAAAAACTGGAAAAGGCTAAACTCCGGGAAGAAAAGCTGCGGGAAAAGAGACTGCGGGCAGAAGAACAGAGAGTAGAAAAGTTCCGGGAAAAGAAACTCCGGGAAGAAAAACTGCAGGAAGAAAAACGGCAGCGAGAAGAAGAACACCAGAAAAAACTGCAGGAGGAAAAAGCTCTTCAGGAAGAGCAGGCAGCGCAGGCTGTTGAGGAAGAGGCGGCAAAAGCAGTGGAATCTGAGGAACCTGCAGCAGAACCGGTTCCGGATACGGCTATGAAAGAGTCTGCAGCAGAACCGGAAAAAATCGAAGATGCAGTTGCCGCAGAAGAGCCGGAAGATGAGGAAGAGGAGGCATTTGTTCCGAAAGCCCGGGGATTCTTCCGCTCCCTGTTCGGCAGAAAAGGACAAAGCGAGATAGCTGCGGAAGATGAACTGACCGAGGAAGAGATCGCTGCAGAAGAGCCTGCAGAGGAAGAACCGGAAGAAGTTCAGGAAGCAGCCGCTGAAGCAGAGAAGATCCCGGAAGAAGAACCTGTACTGGAAGAGAAAGAAGAGCAGGAAGAGCAGGAAGTAGCTGCTCAGGCAGCCGCTGCCGAGACGATCGAGAAACTCCGGGAGTTTGTAGCACGGGAAGAAGAAAATGCATCGGAAGAGCCTGCAGAAGAACCGGCAGCAGCTCCTGCCGGTAAACCGATGCCGGCGCTGAGGAAACCGGAAAACAATCCGGAAGCGGATGCCGCAGCTGCGGCCGCTCTTGAGCGGTTCAGAAAACTTTCTGCCCGGGAAGAAGAGGAAGACTGGTTTGCGGGGATCGAGATCCGTGATACGCAGGAAGAACCCGTAAGGCCGATGCGCGGAAATAAAGTATACAAAGGCAATAAAGATCCGAAGAAAGCAAAAGCCAGAACAGTGCCGGATCTGTTTGACGAAACCAGGAAGAATCAGCCGCCATATCAAGGGGCAGAAACGAAAGCAGCCAGAAAGAAAAAAGCGAAAAACCGCAAAGAGTCCGAACGATTCGGGGAAGAACTGTTTGCGCAGACACAGGAAAGCCATATGGAAAGAGAAACGATCGATATCGATGAACTGCTGAATGAGGCACTGCAGAAAGATACTTCAAAAAAAAAAGAGGAAATCACTGAAGAAGCGCTGAATATGCTCCTTGATTCCTCTATCGATCTGCACAGATCAGAGGAAAAAACGGAAGAAACCAGGAAAAAACCGGAGAAAGAACTGACAGTTTCCGAGACAGGAGAATATGACCTGGACGGTTTTATCCGGCAGGACAACCATAAAGAGATCACCAGGCAGATGTCTTTTGATGATCTGTTCGGCGGGGAGTTCCGTCCGAAGGTAAGGATCCCTGCGGAAGCAGTGAAAAAAACGCCCGAAACGCAGCTTGTCTTCAGTAAGAAGTACTCCCTGAGTGAAGAGCAGCGCAAAGCTCTCGGCGAATTCCTGATGATCGATGGAATGGAAGCGCAGATCTGTGCGGCCATTGACAACCTGATCACGAAGAAAAAATCCGGTGATGATACCGGTGGTCATCTGATCGTAACCGGCGATGCCAAATCAGGGAAGACTTACCTGACCATCGAGATCCTTAAGGCGGTCAATCAGGAAGTGGGACACGGCAATCCTCGTATCGCCAAAGTACAGGCCCAGGCGATCAATGGCAAGAATATCAGAAAAGTTCTTGCAAAAGTAACTGATTCGGATCTTATTATCGAGAATATCGGAAAACTGGAAGATGCAACCATACGCGATATCATTACGGCAGTAAGAGAAAACAATGCGTCTACCATGGTGATCCTGGAGGGCAATCAGCTGGCTGCCGATACGATGATCCAGCGGTTCCCGGATGTGGCAAGAGTATTTAAAACAAGAATCGATATCGGGGAGCTGACCCTTACTCAGTGGGCAGATATTGCGCAGAAATACGCCCGCAGCCAGGGCTATTCCATCGAGGGACCTGCTCTTCTGGCACTCCATGCCAGACTCAGCAGGATCAATACATCCGATATCAGGCTCGGCAACAAGCAGGTGAAAGAGATCGTGGATGAAGCGATCGAGAAAACGCAGAACCGCAGTTCCGGAAAACTGTTCTCTGCATTTTCAAAGAAAAATGAGGACACGCTTGTGCCTCTGACAGAAGACAATTTTATGTAAAGCATTGGAGCGGGAGTGATTATGGACAACACAAATTTGAAATTGATCGCAAATGAAATCAGAAAAGGGATCGTGACGGCAGTTCATTCGGCCGGAGCAGGGCATCCCGGCGGTTCCCTTTCGTCTGCTGATATCCTGACATTTCTGTATTTTGAGGAAATGAAAAGGATCGATCCGAAGGATCCGCGCAATCCGGAACGGGACCGGTTTGTACTGTCGAAAGGGCATGCGGCGCCGGTGCTGTATGCAACCCTGGCGGAAAAAGGCTTTTTCCCGAAGGAGGATCTTCTTACTCTCAGAAAGATCGATTCTTATCTGCAGGGACACCCTGATATGAACAAGGTTCCCGGCGTGGATATGTCTACCGGTTCCCTGGGACAGGGGTTTTCAACGGCGGTCGGCATGGCGCTTGCCGGTAAGATGGATCAGAAGGATTACCGCGTCTATGCCCTTCTGGGGGATGGTGAGATCCAGGAAGGGCAGATCTGGGAGGCCAGTATGTTTGCCGGACACAGGAAACTGGACAATCTTGTGGCGATCCTGGACTATAACGGACTGCAGATCGACGGAAAGACCAGCGATGTGTGTGACCCCAATCCGGTCGATAAAAAGTTCGAAGCATTTAATTTCCATGTGATCTATGCGGATGCTCATGATTTTGATTCCCTTCGCGCCGCATTTGAGGAGGCCCGAAAGACCAAAGGGATGCCCAGCGCGATCATCGCCAAGAGCACCAAGGGAAAAGGCGTCTCATTTATGGAGAACAATGCCGGATGGCACGGAAAAGCCCCGAATGATGAAGAGTATAAACAGGCAATGGCAGAACTGGAGATGGAAAAATGAAAATTGATTTATCAGGAAATACAAAAATAGCAACAAGAGACAGCTATGGCAATGCCCTGGTGGAGATCGGAAAAGAGCATCCGGAACTGGTAGTACTGGATGCCGACCTGGCCGGCGCAACAAAGACCGGCGTTTTCAAGAAAGCCTTTCCGGAACGCCATATTGACTGCGGGATCGCAGAGGCGGATATGATGGGTATTGCAGCGGGCCTGGCATGCTGCGGCAAGATTCCTTTTGCTTCCACTTTTGCCATGTTTGCAGCAGGAAGAGCTTATGAACAGGTGCGTAATTCAATTGCCCACTCTGAATTGAATGTGAAAGTGGCAGCAACCCATGCAGGGATCACAGTAGGAGAAGATGGGGCAACCCATCAGTGCCTGGAAGATATCGCACTGATGAGAGTGATCCCAGGTATGACCGTTTTAAGCCCTGCAGATGATGTAGAGGCAAAGGCAGCGATCTGGGCAGCCTTTGAGTATGAAGGACCTGTCTATATCAGACTTGGCAGACTGGCTGTCCCGGTGATCTATGATCCGCAGGAATACAAGTTTGAGATCGGCAAAGGCGTTCTCCTGAAAGAGGGAACAGATCTTACGATCATTGCCACAGGCGTGGAAGTCTATGAAAGCCTTGTGGCTGCGCAGCGGCTGGAAGAAGAGGGGATCAGCGCGGAAGTCATCAATATCCATACCATTAAGCCTCTGGATCAGGAACTCATCGCAGCCAGCGTTTCCAAAACCGGGAAAGCGGTAACGGTGGAGGAACATTCCCTGATCGGCGGCCTGTACGGCGCTGTCTGCGAGACTCTGGCTCAGTGCTGTCCCGCAAAGGTGCTGGGGATCGGCATTCACGACTGCTTCGGACATTCCGGTGCAGCAAAAAAACTTCTGCAGGAATATCAATTGGATGCAGAAGGTATTTACAAACAGATCAAAGGGTGGCTGTAACAGCCCCCCTTTTTTATTTGGCGGATTTCTTTCCCTGTTCGGATCGGAACAGTTCTTTCTGGAGAAGAGAGTCTTCCCCGGGTATTTTATCCAGGGGCGACATATCGGTGGCAAGAGGATGTTTCTGCTCATTGAGATACTCCAGCCACAGGACAAAATATGCTCTCATATAGATGACAAATGCAAGGAGCATAAAAGCTGCTGCAAAACCGATCATGGTAGCAACGATATGAGGCGGGATATGAGGGATCGCGACCAGGGAGAGCATTACAAGGAACAGTATTACCGTACAGAGTTTGCCGCACCACATGGCGCCTTCGATGTGCTTGCCCCGGGTAAACAGATAAGCGCTTGCCAGCGCGGAGACGATCTCCTTGACAGCATAGATAACGATCAGGATGATCACCCACCGATAACGGATGCAGACACAGAACATCATGGCAAACTGCATGCATTTATCCGCGATCGGATCAATGATCTTACCCAGATCTGAGGTCAGGTTCCAGTGCCTTGCAATGAATCCGTCAGCCACATCCGTGATACCGGAAACGACGATCAGGATCGCGGAAGCAACGTGATCCGAAAGGCTCTCTGCATTCATATACACGATGATAAAAGCCGGCACCAGCAGGAATCTTATGTACGTAAGAATGTTGGGCAGCAGCAGAAAATCTTCTTTATGAATATGTAAGTCGGATTTCTTGAAAAACATATTACACAGTATATTTTATGAGCATAGAATTGTCAATTGGCCAAAATCCTTATAAAATCAACGATTCTCGTTGACAAAACATTGTTTTCAAGTATAATATACCCGATACGTGATTAAGGCGTAATTAAAGAAACAGAAAATTTATTCGAGGAGGATAAACCATGAATAAGGTTGAATTAGTCGAAGCTATGGCTAAAAAGGCTGACATCAGCAAGAAAGACGCAGAGGCTGCATTAAAGGCATTCATCGCTACTGTACAGGGTGAACTGAAAAAAGGCGGCAAGGTACAGTTAGTTGGATTCGGTACTTTTGAAGTATCCAAGAGAGCAGCTCGCAAGGGTCGCAATCCGCAGACCGGCGCCGAGATGAAGATCAAAGCTTCCAAGACTCCGAAGTTCAAAGCTGGCAAGGCATTCAAGGATGCACTGAACTAATTCAGAAAAGTAAAGCGAAATACAGAAAAGGCTGAAGCAGTTTTATGCTTCAGCCTTTTTTTGACGTCGGATCAAAGTGAACCATAAAAATTCTGTGAATTATTTGATTTCCTCATTAAAACAAAGTAGAATACAGCCATGAGAATCGATAAATATCTGAAAGTATCAAGACTGATCAAAAGAAGGACCGTTGCCAATGACGCCTGTGATGCAGGACGCGTCATGGTAAACGGCCGTCCCGTAAAAGCATCCTATGAGGTCAAGCCCGGTGATGTCATCGAGATCGGATTCGGCACCAAAAGCGTAAAAGCTGAGGTGACCAGTCTGCAGGAAAGCATCCGGAAAGAAGACGCTCAGGAAATGTACAGACTGCTGTGATGAGAGCCGAAGTAAAGAAACGACTGAGACGGAACCGCATAATCGCCATGATCATCGGAGCTGCCGTGATCATCTTCTGTATCCTGATGATAGGGCAGATCATAAGTTCCCGCAACAGCAACAAGGAACAGGAAGCCAGAAAAGCAAGGCTGGACGAGCAGATCGCCATGCAGGAAGAACGCCGTGCCGAGTTGGACGACGAGGAAGCCTATGTAAAAACACGGGAATACATCGAAGAGAAAGCCAAGTCCATCGGATATGTGTTTCCGGATGAGATCATCTTTAAAAGAGAAGACTGAAAAATGGCAGACGCATACAGTATTTTTCGGGAATATGTAAAGGAAAACGATCTCTTCCAGGAAGAGGATCATGTGATCGCCGGCGTTTCCGGAGGGGCAGACTCCATGTGCCTTCTGGTCATGCTTAAAAAGCTTGCCGGTGAGATGAACCTGAAGCTGACGGCTGTACATGTCAATCATCTGATCAGGGGACTGGAGGCGGACCGGGATGAAGCTTTCGTCAAGGATTTCTGTAAAGAGCAGAATATTCCCTGTATCGGCGTGAAAGCGGCTGTCAAGACCTATGCGGCCGAGCATGGCATGAGCGTGGAAGAAGCCGGACGGGTTGCCAGATACCAGACTTTTTATCAGGTTGCCCGCAAGATCTGCGGAAGCGATGAGATCCCGTCTTCTGTCAAAGCCTGCGTAGCACACCACAGGGATGACAATGCCGAGACCATCCTGATGAACCTGATCCGCGGAGCCGGCCTGAAGGGCCTTCGCGGTATGAGCAGCATCGGGGAACGCTTCGGGATCACCGTCGTAAGGCCGCTGCTCTGCCTGGGACGGCAGGATATCGAAGAGTATCTGAAGGATGAAAAGGTGGAATTCATTACTGATTCCACCAATGAAGAAGACGCCTATGTCAGGAACAAAGTCCGGCTTGACGTGATCCCCGGTCTGCAGAAGATCAATCCAAGGGCTTCTGAACATATTAACGAAGCTTCCCTGGCGATCGTAAAGGCACAGGAATTTATTGAACGGGAAGCCGCCAAAGCGATCCGGGTCATGGTGGACCGCAGAGAAGGCGGCTGGTATATCGATCTGAAACGATACAGCGAACTGGATATAACCGTGAAAGAGCAGATGATCCGTGACCTTCTGGAAGAGATCGCGGGCAGTCTGAAAGATATCCGACGGATTCATATTGAGAATATCCTGCAGCTGGAAAACAAGCAGACAGGACGCAGAGTCCATCTGCCCTACGGGATCATAGCCTACAGGAGCTACGGCAATCTGATCCTGAAGCAGGCTACCCGGAGCGACCGGATGGCACAGGACATGACAGATTATGCCCGGAAGGAAGGCGAATACGGCAGGAATGACAATGAGACTGAAGCGGAAGAAGATTATTCTGAGCCGGAAGAATTCCTGATCGACCCCACACACCTGACAACAGAGCCCGCCAGGATCCTTTTGTGGAACGGTCTGGAACTGGAAATGACCCTGATCCATGTCAATCCCGTAACAAGGCAGCAGCTGATCGCGAAAAATGAGTATACAAAAGCGTTTGATTGCGCTAAAATAAAAGGTAATTTGGCTCTGAGAAAACCGGATCCCCAGGAAGAGATCCAGTTTTTCGGAGGCCGGAAAACGATCCGGAAGTATCTGGTGGATGAAAAAGTGCCCAGAGAGGAGAGAGCTGATATCCTGGTCCTGTGTGATGAGGAAAACATCATGTGGATCCTGGGATACCGGATGAGCGAGACCTATAAGATAACAGAGATGACGAATCTGGCACTGCAGGTAAGTATTATCGGAGGAGAAAATGAACAAGATTGATGTTTTGATCCCGGAAGAAGATGTCAGAACCCGCATACAGGAAATGGCGGATGAGATCAGTGAGAAATACAAAGATCAGGAAGTCATTTTTATCGGCATCCTGAACGGATCGGTGTTTTTCCTGACAGCTCTGGCCCAGCTCATGACGATCCCGATCGAGATCGATTTTATGGCTGCGTCCAGCTATGTGGGAACGGATTCTACAGGCAAGGTTCTGATCACCAAGGACCTGGCCAGGTCCATCGAGGGAAAGCATATCCTTATCATCGAGGATATCGTAGATACAGGTCAGACGCTTCATCTCCTGAAAGAGATGCTGGAAAAAAGAAAGCCGGCGAGTCTCGAGATCGTAACGCTCCTGGACAAGCCGGAACGCAGGAAAGTGGAATTCCAGGCAGATCTCGTCGGATTCAGTATTCCGGACCGGTTTGTAGTAGGCTGGGGAATGGATTACAATCAGAAATACAGAGAACTCCCCTATATCGGGATTATCAATGAATGACAGTAGAGGATTAGTTTAGAATGAGTAAAAACAGCAGAGGAATCATTGTTTATATCCTTATCATCCTTGCAATCTTCGGTATTGTATACTGGATGACAAGTTCCAACACACCCACAGAGAATTACACCTATAAGGAATTTGAGGCAGACCTGGATGCGGGTACGGTTTCCTATGTCACCATCCGGCAGAACTCTGAGGTCCCCACCGGTGTTGTCCTGGTCAAGTTCAAAGATTCGACGACATCGCAGCTGTATGTTGAAAATGTCGGGGATATTACCAGCGAACTTCAGGAAAGAGGACTGGAATATACTCTCAGTGACGTGACAAGAGAAGGGTTCTTTACCGGAACGATCCTGCCAATGCTCATCATGCTCGTGGTGATGATCGTATTCTTCTCGATCATATCGCGGAATGCCGGCGGGACCGGGGGCAACGTCATGTCCTTCGGAAAGAGCCGCGCAAAGGCAACGCAGGCCTCGGATAACAAGACGACCTTTAAGGACGTGGCAGGCCTGAACGAGGAAAAGGCAGAGCTGGAAGAAGTTGTGGATTTCCTGAAGAATCCTGCGAAATATACCAAGGTCGGCGCCCGGATACCGAAAGGTATGATCCTGGTTGGCCCTCCGGGAACCGGTAAAACACTGCTCGCCCGGGCGATCTCCGGGGAAGCGGGGGTACCGTTCTTCCATATTTCCGGTTCTGATTTTGTAGAAATGTTTGTCGGCGTCGGCGCTTCCCGTGTACGTGACCTGTTCGGAGAAGCCAAGAAGAACGCTCCCTGTATCATTTTCATCGATGAGATTGACGCTGTAGCCCGTCGGCGTGGTTCCGGCCTTGGCGGCGGACATGATGAAAGAGAGCAGACCCTGAACCAGATCCTGGTGGAGATGGACGGTTTCGGCGTTAACGAGGGGATCATCGTCATGGCGGCTACCAACCGTGTGGATATCCTGGATCCGGCAATCCTTCGTCCCGGCCGTTTTGACCGTAAGATCTATGTCGGAAGACCTGATGTGGCCGGCAGGGAAGCCATCCTGAAAGTGCACGCCCGCAACAAGCCGCTGGCAGAAGATGTGGATCTTGAGACTGTTGCCAGGACGACGGCAGGATTTTCCGGAGCAGATCTGGAGAACCTCCTGAATGAAGCGGCGATCAACGCGGCTTCCAAGAACCGCGGCTATATCAAGCAGGAAGACATTGAAACAGCCTTTATCAAGATCGGGATCGGGGAAGAGAAGAAGAGCCGTGTCATTTCCGACAAGGAAAAGAGGATCACGGCATATCACGAAAGCGGACATGCGATCCTGTTCCATCTGCTCCCGGATGTGGGACCTGTTCATATGGTTTCTATCATCCCGACCGGTATGGCAGGCGGCTATACCATGCCTCTGCCCGAGAAGGATGAGATGTATGTTACAAAGGGCAAGATGCTGCAGAATATCATGGTGTCCCTGGGAGGCCGTATTGCAGAAGAACTGACCTTTGACGACATTACCATGGGCGCTGTTCAGGACATTAAGCAGGCGACAGCCACCGCAAGAGCGATGGTCACCCAGTATGGTATGAGCGAGAAGCTGGGACTGATCGATTACGCCGGATCAGATTCCGATGAAGTGTTCATCGGACGTGACTGGGGACAGGCAAAGCACTATTCAGAGTCAACAGCCTCCCTGATCGATGAAGAAGTAAAGAAGATCATCGACAAATGTTATGTCCAGGCCCGCGAGATCATCGAGAAGAACCGGCACGTGCTGGAGGCAAGTGCGCAGCTCCTTCTGACGAAAGAGAAGATCACTCGTGAAGAATTTGAAGCCTTGTTTGTCTCTCCCGCACAGGTGGTTTCGGAAGAACCGGAGCAGATCCGGGACACGGAAGAACCCGGTGAAAATGCTTGATCGTTTTACTGATTTGGGGGATATGAGCAAAATGCACAAAAAAAATCAAAATTTTTATTGAAGTTTGTGAACACTGAATTTGGTTTCCATGATACTATACGTATCGTAAAACCCCCAATACATATAGTTTTACTACACCCCATAAAATGAAATACCTTCTCCTTGAAAGGACCAGCGTGAGCTGGTTCTTTTGCTGTCCGCCGATATAGGGGCTATGTCGCAGCGGCTGGTTCCGCGCCGAAAGTACATTTGCTTCTGTAGATCTCCTCAAAATTGGCGAGCGTCAAAAATAAGGAGGGTCAACCCTCCTCAAAAAGAGCGAGCGTCAAAAATAAGGAGGGTCAACTCTCCTCAAAAAGAGCGTGCGGCGAAAACAAGGAGGGTCAACTCTCCTCAAAAAGAGCGTGCGGCGAAAACAAGGAGGGTCAACCCTCCTCAAAAAAGGCGTGCGGCGAAAACAAGGAGGGTCAACCCTCCTCAAAAAAGGCGTGCGGCGAAAACAAGAGGGGTCAACCCTCCTCAAAAAGAGCGTGCGGCGAAAACAAGGAGGGTCAACCCTCCTCAAAAAAGGCGTGCGGCGAAAACAAGAGGGGTCAACCCTCCTCAAAAAGGGCGTGCGGTGAAAATAAGGATATCAGCAAGCTAAAAAAGAAAATCACTTCCTGAAAACACGCCGGGCCAGACAAGGAGCGAACTTATGTTCGAAAATGCTTTACAGAATTGATAGGGATTGCTATACTTTAATCCACGGCAATCAAAAGGATACAGAATACGTATGACACCGTATCTGTTATAAGGAGATCCATGCAGGAAAGCAGATTTAAACTGGTATCAGAATACAAGCCCACAGGAGACCAGCCCGGTGCGATCGAAGAACTGGTAAGAGGGTTCCGGGAAGGCAATCAGTTCCAGACCCTTTTGGGAGTAACGGGTTCCGGAAAGACCTTTACCATGGCCAATGTCATACAGGCATTGAACAGACCGACCCTGGTCATCGCCCACAACAAAACCCTGGCGGCACAGCTGTACAGTGAGTTCAAGGAGTTCTTCCCGGAAAATGCCGTGGAGTATTTTATTTCCTACTATGATTATTACCAGCCGGAGGCTTATGTGCCTTCAACGGATACGTATATTGAGAAGGATTCTTCCATCAACGATGAGATCGACCGGCTGAGGCATTCAGCGACCATGTCCCTGGTAGAGCGAAAGGACGTGATCATCGTGGCGTCCGTCTCCTGCATTTACGGGATCGGCGATCCCGTGGAGTATGCCAGGAGCTGCGTGTCTTTGAGACCGGGTATGCATAAGGAACGGGATGAAGTGATCCGGGAACTGGTCCGTATCCAGTATGAGCGTAATGACATGGATTTTCAGAGAGGAACTTTCCGGGTCAGGGGAGACACGCTGGAGGTGATCCCGGTTTCCACTGACAGCTACGCTATCCGGGTGGAGTTTTTTGGAGATGAGATCGACCGGATCTCACAGATCGATGTGCTGACCGGAGAAGCAAAGGCCAAACTGTCCCATGCTGCATTGCTCCCGGCGTCTTATTATGTCGTTCCGCCGGAACAGATGGAACGGGCACTTCGTGATATAAAGGAGGAACTGGAGGAGCGGGTCTCTTATTTCCAGGAGAATGGGAAACTGCTGGAGGCGCAGCGTATCTGGGAACGGACGAATTTCGATATTGAGATGATGCGGGAGACCGGCATCTGCTCCGGGATCGAGAATTACTCGAGACATCTGACGGGACTTGCGCCAGGAGTGCCGCCGGCGACCCTGATCGATTTCTTCAAAAATGAGTTCCTGATCATTATCGATGAGTCCCATATGACGGTGCCCCAGATCGGGGCGATGTATAACGGGGACCATTCCCGTAAGCAGACTCTGGTGGATTTCGGATTCCGGCTTCCTTCCGCGCTGGACAACCGGCCGCTGAAATTCGAAGAGTTTGAGCAGAAGATCGACCAGCTGCTGTTTGTTTCCGCAACCCCGGGCAGATATGAAGATGCGCATGAACTTCTGCGGACCGAACAGATCATCCGCCCGACAGGGCTCCTGGATCCCGAGGTGATCGTAAAGCCGGTGGAGAGACAGATCGATGATCTCCTGACAGAGATCAACAAGGAGACGGCCGCAGGCAATAAGGTTCTGGTGACCACCCTTACCAAGAAGATGGCAGAGAACCTGACGGATTTCCTGAAAGAAGCGGGCGTAAGGGTACGGTACCTGCATTCGGATATTGCTGCGTTGGAGCGGACGGAGATCATCAGGGATATGAGGCTCGATGCCTTTGATGTCCTGGTGGGGATCAACCTGCTCCGGGAAGGACTGGATATCCCGGAAATATCGCTGGTTGCGATCCTTGATGCTGACAAGGAAGGATTCTTAAGAAGCGAGACATCCCTGATACAGACCATCGGGCGGGCATCCAGGAATGCCCAGGGGCATGTGATCATGTATGCGGATACCATTACCGATTCCATGCGGTCGGCGATCACGGAAACACAGCGCCGGCGAAAGATCCAGCAGGCATATAATGAAGAGCACGGGATCAAGCCGGAAACGATCCGTAAAGCCGTCCGGGATCTGATCAGTATTTCCCATGAAGCAGAATCAGCTGGAAAGAAACTGACGATGGATCCGGAATCAATGAACGCGAAGAACCTGAAGGCGCTGATCGCCAGGGTCAAAAAGCAGATGGAAAGAGCCGCAGCCAATCTGGATTTCGAAACGGCAGCACAGCTCAGGGACCGGATGCTGGATCTTCGAAAGTATTTAGACTGATGCAGGAGGCCTTATGGCAGCAAGTGAACAGAAATATATCAAGATCCGCGGTGCAGCGGAGAACAATCTGAAAAATATAGACCTGGACATCCCGCGAAACGAGATGGTAGTCTTTACGGGACTTTCGGGAAGCGGCAAATCTTCCCTGGCCTTTGATACGATCTATGCCGAGGGACAGCGCCGGTACATGGAGTCTTTGTCATCTTATGCGAGACAGTTCCTCGGGCAGATGGAAAAACCGAAAGTCGAGACGATCGAAGGATTGTCGCCGGCGATCTCCATCGACCAGAAAGCGACCAACCGGAACCCGAGATCTACGGTGGGCACAGTCACAGAGATCCATGATTATCTGCGTCTTCTGTATGCAAGAGCCGGGATCCCTCACTGCCCGGACTGCGGCAGGGAGATCTCCAGACAGACAGTGGACCAGATGGTGGACAGTATCCTGGCGCTTCCGCAGGGAACGCGCCTGATGCTGATGGCACCGGTAGTCAGGGGCAGAAAGGGAGAACATGTAAAACTCCTGGAATCCGCCCGGAAACAGGGCTATGTCAGAGCAAGGATCGACGGGATCAATTATGATCTGGATGAAGAGATCAAACTGGAAAAGAACAACAAGCACAGTATCGATATCATCGTTGACCGTATTGTAGTCAAAGAAGGGATCGAATCCCGCCTGACGGACTCGATCGAGACGATCCTGGGAATGGCAGACGGCCAGATGACTGTGCAGGTAGTGAGCTGGCCGGAAGGCGCGGAAAAGCCGAAAGCCGGAGACAGTGTCAACCGCACAGCGGACGGTCAACTGATCCTGCAGGTGGACGAGCAGGGAGAGATCCATTTTTCTTCCAATTTTTCCTGCCCGGACTGCGGGATTGGGATCGGGGAACTGGAGCCGAGAAATTTTTCCTTCAACAATCCCTTTGGCGCATGTCCTGTCTGTGCGGGACTCGGATACAAGATGGAATTCGATATCGATCTGATCATTCCTGATAAGAGCCTCAGCATCAATCAGGGGGCGATCACTGCCATAGGATGGCAGAGCTCCAATAAGTCTTCCAGCTTTGCGAATGCCATGCTGCAGGCCCTTGCGCGCAAGCATGGGTTCAGCCTGGACACGCCGTTTGAAGACTATCCGGAGAAGATCAAGAAGATCCTGATCTACGGGGATACCGTCAGTGTGGATGTCCATTATCAGGGACAGAGAGGAAGCGGCGTCTATCCCACAGTTTTCGAAGGGCTTATCGAAAACATGAACCGCCGTTATCGGGAGGCATTTTCCGATACCGCGAAACAGGAATATGAGGAGTTTATGAGGATCAGTCCCTGCGATGCCTGCAAGGGCATGCGGCTGAACCGGCAGAGCCTGGCGGTTACGGTCGGGGGAATGAACATTCATCAGGTTTCCGACATGACCATCGGGGACAGCCTGGAATTTTTTGAAAAGCTGAAACTGGGCAGCCAGGGGCAGCAGATCGCAGCACCTATTCTGAAAGAGGTGAAGGCGCGGCTCAGATTCCTGCTGGATGTGGGACTGGATTATCTGACCCTGACCCGTTATGCGGCAAGCCTTTCCGGAGGGGAAGCCCAGAGGATCCGTCTGGCCACCCAGATCGGATCCGGCCTGACAGGCGTTTTATATATCCTGGACGAGCCTAGTATCGGGCTTCACCAGAGAGACAATGACAAGCTGCTGGCAACCCTGAAAAAACTGCGGGATCTTGGAAACACTCTGATCGTGGTGGAACACGATGAGGATACCATGCGGCAGGCGGATACCATTGTGGATATCGGGCCGGGAGCCGGGGAAAACGGCGGCCGCGTCATTGCTGTCGGGACGGCACAGGATATCATGAACTGTCCGGAGAGCATTACAGGAGATTATCTGAGCGGAAGGCGGTCCATAAAGGTGCCGGATTCCCGCCGCAAACCCACCGGTTGGATCGAAGTCATCGGAGCACGGGAGAATAACCTGCGCAATATCAATGTCCGGTTTCCGTTGGGAGTGATGACCTGCGTGACGGGCGTCTCCGGCAGCGGCAAGTCTTCTCTGGTCAATGAGATCCTGTACAACAGCCTGGCCAAGACTCTGAACAGAGCCAGAACGATCCCCGGCAGGCATAAATGCATTGAAGGGACAGACCAGCTGGATAAAGTGATCAACATCGATCAGAGCCCTATCGGAAGGACGCCCAGATCCAATCCTGCCACTTATACAGGGGTATTTGATCTGATCCGGGATCTGTTTGCTCAGACGACAGACGCGAAGACCAGAGGATACAATAAAGGCAGGTTCAGTTTTAATGTCAAAGGGGGCCGGTGTGAAGCCTGTGCGGGAGACGGCATCATCAAGATCGAGATGCATTTCCTTCCCGATGTGTTCGTAAAATGTGATACCTGCCACGGCCAGCGCTATAACCGGGAGACCCTGGAAGTGAAATATAAAGGAAAGAGTATTTTCGATGTCCTGGACATGACTGTGGAGGAAGCGCTGGAGTTCTTCAAATCTATTCCGCGGATCCATCAGAAGATCCAGACACTGTATGAAGTCGGGCTGGGATATATCAGACTGGGACAAAGCTCCACAACCTTGTCCGGCGGTGAAGCTCAGCGTGTCAAGCTGGCAACGGAATTGAGCCGCAGACCGACCGGGAAGACGATGTACATCCTTGACGAACCGACGACAGGACTTCATTTTGAGGATGTCAGCAAGCTGGTGACGATCCTCAGACGTCTGGCGGACAACGGCAATTCGGTAGTCGTCATCGAACATAACCTGGAAGTGATCAAGATGGCAGACTATATCATCGATCTGGGACCGGAAGGAGGAAACCGGGGCGGCACCGTGATCGCACAGGGAACTCCGGAAGAAGTTGCCAAAAACAAGAAGAGCTATACCGGCTTGTATCTGAAAGAATACCTGAAACGGTAATTCGGCGAAAAGATTCTTGAAATCCTTCGGAATGTGCTTCATAATGAAAGCATGGATGGGATCAGGATCGTAGAAGTGAAGAACAAGGCCCAGCTGCGGAAATTTGTGGATCTGCCGAACCGGATGTACAAAGATGTTCCGCAGTTTGTCCCTGCCTTTTACGGGGATGATCTGGCGGACTGGGACAAAGAGAAAAACCCTGCCTTTCAATATTGTGAGGCCAGGGCTTTTCTTGCGTACAGGGGGAAGCGAGATCGTAGGCAGGATCGGAGCGATCATCAGTCATGCCGCCAATCAGAAGTGGAATACAAAGAGGATGCGGTTCACACAGGTTGATTTTATCGATGATCCGAAGGTATCCTCCCTGCTGTTTGAGACCGTTGAAAACTGGGCCAGGGAAAAAGGCTGTGATGAAGTGCACGGACCGCTGGGATTCTGTGATCTTGACCGGGAAGGCATGCTGGTGGAGGGATTTGACCGGCAGAGCCTGTTCATTACCTATTACAATCATCCTTATTATCCGGAACATTTGGCACGGCTCGGCTATGTCAAGGATGTGGACTGGGTGGAATTCAAGATCCAGGTTCCGAAAGAAGGG
>JAFRKZ010000121.1 GCA_017431485.1 Parasporobacterium sp.
GGATGCAAGTACCGTTGCTGGGATTCCTGCATGTTCAGCGATTATACCAGAATGGCGGGAGGAGCCAACCCGAGGCCTACGAAAAAGGAACGTCTGAGAAACCGGTATATGCATAAGCTCAGTTACTTTAATGAACGTTACGGCGAGACTCTGTGTGTAGGCTGTGGGCGATGCATCGCAAACTGTCCATCCCATCTGGATATCTCAGAGTTTATCGAAAAAGCGACGCTGGCGGATCCGGATGCAGACTGTTATACGGATGTTCCTGCCTTAACGGACAGAAAGGAGGCGTAGCATATGGCGATCGATCATGCATGTTCCTGTGAAAAGAATCCGCTGCTTCCGTCTTTGTGCAGGGTTATCGATGTAAAGCAGGAAACACCGGATGTGCAGACTTATACGATCCAGACCCTGGACGGAAAGAAACCTTTCAGCCCACTGCCGGGACAGCTTGCCATGGTGAGCCTTCTCGGTGTTGGAGAAGCTATGTTTTCCATTACAGCCCAGGGCGAGGATTTTATCCAGAGTTCCATTAAACGGACCGGAATGCTGACAGATGCATTTCATGAAATGCAGCCGGGGCAGGAGATCGGGATCAGAGGACCTTATGGAAATCATTTTCCGATCGATGACCTGAAGGGAAAAGATATCCTGTTTATCGGAGGCGGCATCGGCATTGCCCCTGTCCGCTCCCTGATCCGTTATTGTCTGGAGAACAGAAGTGATTTCGGACATTTGGATATCCTGTATGGAGCCCGTTCAAAGAAAGACATCTGCTTCAAGGAAGACTGTCTTGAAAACTGGGCAAAGGAGCCGGATACCAGCGTATATATCACGACAGACGTTCCGTCTGATGACTGGGACGGGCATGTGGGATTTGTCCCGTCCTATATCGAAGAAGTTGGTTTTCAGCCGGAAGGTAAAAAAGTAGTTCTTTGCGGACCTCCCATCATGATCAAATTGGGTTCTGCCAGTCTGTTGAAACTGGGATTCGCAAAAGAAGATGTTATTACGACGCTTGAGCTGCGGATGAAATGCGGTATCGGAAAATGCGGTCGTTGTAATATAGGAAGCAAATTTGTATGTTTAGATGGACCGGTGTTCACGCTTGCCGAACTGGATGAACTGCCGGATGAAAAGTAGGAGGAGTTATAATGAGTACTGGAAAGACATTATTAAAACTGGCAGTCGCAGCCGGAGCCGCTTACGGTGTATACTATTTATATAAAAAATATATCAAGCAGCCTAAAGTCACCAGAGAATTTGACGACATGTCTTCCGATGATTTTGAGATCAATGAAGATGCCGCTAATGAAGAAACTCTGGCAGCAAAGATCGCTGCAGCAGCAGAAAGGCAGCTGGCTAAGCTGAAATAAATGAATAAGCTGAAATTCTGGTATAAGAATGCAAGGCCGGTATCATTGCCCCAAAGTATGATGCCGGCGCTTGTTGCTGTATTTATGGCAGCAAAATATGAAGACTTCAGGTGGTATCTGGCACTTCTGTCTGTGATCGGGATCGCCCTGGCGCATCTGTGTTTCAATCTGTTTGATGATTATTTTGATTTCATGAATGCAGAGCAGGGGGACCGGACAGCGCTTACCAGAATGGGATTTCGTGCGATGACGGTGAAATGTCCTCCTCTTCAGGACGGAACAGTTTCTCCTCATACATGGTTGAAAGTGTGCCTCCTTTTCGGTGCTGCAGCATGTATCTGCGGTGTTCCTGTGGTTTTGATCAGAGGGATCAGGATCCTTTGGGTGGTGGCAGGCGTAGCTGTTCTCGGACTGTTTTATTCCGCCCCTCCATTGAAACTGGGCTATCATGGACTGGGAGAACTGATCATTGGAAGTATTTTCGGTCCGGGGATCTTTATCGGAATGAGCCTGGCAGCAGCAGGCGAGCTGCACATTCCGGAAGTTCTGATCTCCTGCGCTATGGGACTTCTGGTCATTGCCATCTTATATGTGCATTCCATCATGGATTATGCTGCCGATACAAAAGCAGGCAAAAGAACTTTTGCCTGGCTGGTAGGATGTCATGCCACCATCCCGAAGGCAGGGGCAGGGATCATTAATGTGCCAACCGAAAGGGAAGTAGAAGCAGGCGTCAGAAGACAATACATAGCGCTGGCAGTCATATTGTTTGTTCCGTATCTTCTTGTGCTGGCGACAGTCATTGCAGGTCATCTGCCGTATTATTATCTTCTGGTATTCCTGGTGCTTCCCTGGTCTGCAGACCTTTATCTGTCCATGGAAAAATTCCGCCGGGACCCTCTTCATGTCCCTCCGAAAAAGAAATGGTACGGTCCGTTTCAGCACTGGGATCAGATCAAGGAAGCCGGGATCGACTGGTTCATGCTCAGGTGGCTTCTGGCGCAGAGGATCAATATTTTCTTCAGCCTGCTGTGTATCGTAGCTTCCTGCCTGCAGCTTATTTTCTGATCCTGCCTGCTGAAGTTTGTTTTATGAGGAAAGATTAAATCATGAAGGTTTCCCATATGCTGTACCTTCCGGTATGGTTCCTGAAAAATGTGATCTTCAGAAAACACGCACCGCTGCAGACGGTGTTGTTTATTACGGATTACTGCAATTTGAAATGTCGGCATTGTTTTGAAATGGGCCATGCCTGTACCATGCAGAAATCCTATCAGCAGATCGAGGAAGAATTGAGGTACTCTTATCGTCTCGGCAGCCGGTTTGTGGATTTTGAAGGCGGCGAGCCCACGCTATGGCGTCAAAAGATCTGTACGGGTACGCCATCTTCCGGGATCGACGGTCAGACTGACAGGAATGGAAACGCGCTTCTTAACATCAATGATCTGATCCTGTTGGCGAAGAAGATCGGGTTTTTCTCCTGTACGGTAACAACCAATGCCCAGAAAGATTTTTCCTGGGTCAATGCAGACCTGATCTGGATGAGTCTGGACGGTTACCGGGAATTTCATGACCGGATCAGAGGAGAAGGAGCCTTTGAACGTCTGGATCAAAATGCTGCCTTGTATGCAAAAAAGCAAAAAGAAAAGAAGCAGAAAGGGGAAAAGACCTGCTCGCTGGGAGCCAACATTGCCGTGAACAGGCTGAACCGTACTTCTGTCAGGGATACCCTGGAATATGTCAGACGAAATCCGGCGATCGAGAGTATTGCCGTAAACTTTCATACGCCTTATCCTGGAACAGAGGACCTGATGCTGGATGATGAAGTGCGGGGGAAAGTCATTGATGAAGTGATCGCCCTGAAAAAAAAGGGCTATCCCATTCAGAACAGTGTCAGCGGCCTGAAGATCATGAAAAAAAGAGGCTTTAAAAAGTACTGTTGGATCAGTAATTTTATTATTACAGACGGAACACGTTTCCGGGCCTGTCCAGGAGAAACTCTTCAGATCTGTGATGACTGCGGATTCTGTATGGCAGGAGAAATGAATGCTGTGATGCACTTAAAGCCGGATACACTGCTGGCAGGAATGAATTTGAGGTTGTAGGATATGATTACAGATGTTTTGCATTATGTCTCAGGACCGGTGATCGGCGCAGTGATCGGAGCGTTAACAAATTACCTGGCGATCAAAATGCTGTTCCGTCCGTTAAAACCGGTAAAGATCGGTAATTTTACATTGCCGCTGACACCCGGTATTATTCCGCGACATCAGGAAAAACTGGCTGATTCCCTTTCTGATACAGTATATAAGAATTTTTTTACGAATGACGATATAGAAGGGATCTTCATGTCGGATGAGATGGCAGATCGTTTTGCCGAAGGGATCTATAAAAGACTGGCGCAGATCGATGCGGGAAAGATCCAGGAGATCGTTGACGAAGAATCCATGATGAACCTGAAGAAAGCGCTTTACCTGAAGATCCATACCACGGTGCTTTCTGCGGATATTTCGAAGATCCTGGAAGAAGAAGTCAGAAAGATCCTGCAGTCACAGACTGCCGGAGAACTACTGTCATCGATCCTCCTGAATGAAGATCTGGTTGTAAAGATTGCCGGATATGCAGGCGAGAAACTGACAGATTATCTGATGAACCACGACCTGGAACTGATCTGGCCGATCCTGAATGATCTGGAACAGCAGCTAAAAGAAATCCATCCGGAAGAAGCTGTAGAACTGATCGGACTGGAACAGGATGTGATAAAGGAGCTGATCAAAAAAGGATACCGTACATTCATGTCCGGTGCCAAATCTGCTATCGCAGAAGGATTTCATATGAAACAGTTTATCTATAACAAGATCATGGAACTTGATCCCGGTGATATCGAACGACATGTGAACAACTCCATCAAAAGAGAAATGAATTATCTTGTTTATCTGGGAGGTCTTCTCGGACTGATAATAGGAGTTGTAAATATTTTTATTTAAGATTACAATAACAAAAAAGATCTCTAACAGACCAGGAGGTTATTATGAC
>JAFRKZ010000122.1 GCA_017431485.1 Parasporobacterium sp.
CCAGACCAGGTACTCTTTTTCGCCGGCCGTATAGATGCGGTCATAACCGGGGGCTTTCTGGCTGTTTCGAAGGGCACGGCAGATGTCGCCGGCGATCTTCCGGAAGGTTTCCCTTCCTACGAAAGCATCCGGATCTACCACGAAGAAGAAATGTCCCAAGCCGTACATTCTCGGTTTTCCGTCCTCATCCACACCGGTCAGGGCTTTCATGAAATTGCCGCCGGCCAGGGCTGCGGAAAGGATTTCTACAACTGCCGCATAACCATATCCTTTGTAGCCGCACATCTCATCCCCGGGGCCGCCTCCCAGAGGTGCCAGGGCAGCTGTTCCGTCCACCAGCATCTTCAGGATCTCCTGGGAATCTGTCACAGTGCTGCCGTCATGTGTCACCACCATGCCTGCCGGCGTTTCCTTGCCGGTTCTTGCATAATACTCGATCTTTCCTCTCTGCACGATGGAAGTCGCGCAGTCAATACAGAATGGAAACTCTTCATCCGTGGGAAGAGCGAAGGTCAGCGGATTGGTTCCCATCATATTCTCCACACCGAAAGTCGGAGCGATCGAGGGACGGGCGTTAGTGCCTGTGATCCCGATCATGCCTTCCTTACTTGCCATGGTGGTCCAGTAACCCGCAATGCCGTAGTGAGTGGAATTGCGGATCGCACCACCGGCCATGCCATAGGTCTTTGCCTTTTCGATCAGCATGGTCATCATCTTATGGCTTGCCACCATGCCCATTCCGTCATGGGCATCCATTACGACCGTGGTCGGGGTCTCCTTGATGATCTCTATTTCCGTTTTGGGCAGCAGTGTCCCTTTTACGATCCGATCGATATAGATCGGTTTGAACCGGTTGCAGCCGTGGCTTTCAATGCCCCTGCGGTCAGATTCCAGAAGCACATCCGTGCAGATCCTGGCATCTTCTTCCGGCACGCCGTATTCCTTGAATACGTCTGTCATGAAGGAACCCATCAGTTCCCATGGTACATAAGGTCTGGTTTCCATAATCTCTCCTCCGCTTTTGCAATACATCTATTTTGATTATTATTTTGATTATTATTTCCCCGAATCAGCAAAAAGCATGCTCTCTGCCCGTATCATATCATCTGCAGCCGTAATTTTAAAGTTCTGAGTTCCCGCATTTACCAGACGGACGCTGCACTCGGGATAAGCCATCTGATATACCATAGCATCATCTGTAATACCGGTCAGGTTTTCCGGATGAGCGTTTCCGATCACCTCTTCATAAGCCCGGCAGATCTCTTCCATCCGAAATGCCTGGGGCGTCTGGGCTGCCCAGGTCCTTGTCCGGTCCGTGGTAGAGACAATGCACCCATTCTCATCGGCAATCTTGATGGTATCCGTGCAGGGAACCGCGGCAATGGCTGCGCCATGCGCCATAACGCACCGAATGATCTCATTAACTGTTTCCGGCCGGATAAACGGTCTGGCGCCATCGTGGATCAGGACGATCTCCGGGATCTCACGCTCTTCACTCATCAGATGCCTCAGTCCCATCAGCACGGAATCATACCGCTGTGCTCCTCCCGGGATCACATCCGTTACTTTTTTGAATCCGCTGTCAAGGACGATCTTCCTGCAGCGTCCGATATGCTCCTGCGCCGCAACGATCACGATCTCATCCACATCGCTCTTTTCGAAAGCATTTACCGCATATGCAAGGATGCTTTTCCCGCCGATCTCCATATACTGTTTGGGAATGTCCGAACCGAACCGAAGGCCTTTGCCTCCTGACAGGACAATGGCGGCTGTTTTCATAGACCGTCTCCTTCCCTGTAATACAACATCAAAAATACTGTATCTAACACGCTACATCCGTAATCCCGGTACCGCATTCAGATCCAGGCCTGCCAGATTGCCGTCCCTATATTCAAAATACCCCGCCACTGCGATCATGGCAGCATTATCGGTACAGTAAATGGGAGACGGACAATAGAAATTCACGCCTTCCTGTTCGCAGGCTGCTTTAAGAGCTCCCCGCAAAGCCTGGTTGGACGCAACTCCTCCGGCCATTGCAAAATCCCGGATCCCGAATTCATCGATTGCCATCAGGACACGCTCCCGCAGGGAATCGATCACAGCAGCCTGGAAAGAAGCTGCCACATCGGCCTGCAGTTTTTCATCGATCTCCATGCCTTTCATCTTGCAGGAATTAATGGTGTTCAAAACAGCGCTCTTTACGCCGGAAAAACTGAAATCATATGGATTTTCATCGATTTTGGCCCGGGGAAAGGCAAATGCTTCCGGATCGCCGCTGCGGGCAGCTTTTTCCACCTTGGGTCCTCCGGGATAACCAAGTCCGATGGCCCTGGCGATCTTGTCGTAGGCTTCTCCTGCCGCATCATCCCTGGTCCTTCCGATGATCTCGTAATCCGTATAATCGGTTGCTTTCACCAGATGAGTATGGCCGCCGGAAGCGACCAGGCAGAGGAACGGGGGCTTCAGCTGCGGATGCTCGATATAATTGGCACAGACATGTCCTTTGATATGATTGACCCCTACCAGGGAAATGTCTTTGGCCCAGGCGATCGCTTTGGCTTCCGACACGCCAACCAGAAGAGCGCCTACCAGACCGGGGCCGTAAGTCACAGCCACCGCATCCAGGTCATCCAGCGTGATCTTAGCATCTGCCAGAGCCTTTTTGATCACCTGATTGATCTTCGCAATGTGCATCCTGGAAGCGATCTCCGGCACAACGCCTCCGTACAGGGTATGAAGGTCGATCTGGGAATAGATCACATTGCTCAGGATCTGCGTCCCGTTTACGGAAACGGCTGCTGCCGTCTCGTCACAGCTGGACTCAATGCCCAGGATCACGATATCTTTTTCTCTATTAAAAACCTGTTTCATGTTTCTTCCTCTTCAAAGGTCAGGGTAATACTCTTTAGATCCTTTCCCGGCTCTGTGATCTCACAGATCTTATGTACCTCGTCCATATACTCTGCCGGCTTCACCAGAGATGGGCTGTAGTGGGTCAGCCACATTCTGGCAGGCTGTGCCTGCGCTCCCAGCTGTGCTGCTTCGTAAAAAGTCATGTGGTATTTCTTCTCGGCATCCTCCTGCTTGTCCCGGTCGCCGTACATGCCTTCGCAGATGAACAGATCCGCTCCCTGTGCCTTTTCGGCGATCACGGGAACCGGCCTTGTATCTGTGCAGTAGGTCACCTTAAGGCCCTTGCGCGGCGGTCCCATAACCATATCCGGCGTGTACGTCACGCCTTCATACTCCACCTCTTCCCCGCTCTGCAGGATTCCCCACATCCGGATCGGGATGGGAAGGGCTTTTGCTCTTTCCGTGTCGAATTTGCCTGCCCGGTCGATCACCAGGTTATAGCCATAGCAGGGAACCCGGTGCTTAACCTTAAAGGCTTCCAGACGAAATCCCGGAAACTCGAAGGTCTGTTCCGTTCCTTCAATTTCCATATACACGATCTCGAAAGGAAGTTCCGGAGCGATCACCCGCAGGGACTCACATACCCTCTTAAGGCCCTTCGGTCCTATGATCGTAAGTGGCTCTGTACGGTCTGCATTTCCCATGGTAAGAAGAAGGCCGGGAAGGCCCCCGATATGGTCTCCGTGAAAATGAGTGAATGCGATCAGGTCGATGGGTTTGAAAGACCATCCCTTTTCCTTGATGGCGACCTGGGTCGCCTCTCCGCAGTCTATTAAAATATTAGTTCCGTTGTAACGCGCCATCATGGATGTCAGATGGCGTCTGGGCAGAGGCATCATTCCCCCTGTCCCAAGCAGACATACATCAAGCATGTTTGTTTCCTTTATCTTCCTGCAGCTGTCTGATATAAAGCAGCGCATCTTCGGTAGGATTGCGGTAGAATCCGGGGCGCTTCCCCGTCCGCTCAAAACCCTCTTTTTCATAAAACCGGATGGCAGGGAGGTTGCTTTCCCGTACCTCCAGATTGATAGATGCAACGCCCCGTTCAGCCGCCAGATCGTACAGAATGTCCAGCAGCTCGGTAGCGATCCCCATCTGCCGGTATTCTTTCCTGACGCCGATACTTACCAGATTGCCCTCATCAGCCGCACACAGCAAAGCCGCATATCCCGCTACTTTCCGAGGCAGTTCATCCGGCTTTTGCGCAGGATGTCCGGGAATCTCCCCGGGTAACTTCTCCTGCTTTCCTCTATAGGGTTCGTTCGTTCTGGCTACAATAAAGATGGTATTGCCGGCCTCTGCGTAATGCCCGATACTGGCTTCCGACCAGGGAGTGGAGAAAAACTCCTGCTCCATCTCGGAAATCTGGGCAATATCATCATAGGTCA
>JAFRKZ010000123.1 GCA_017431485.1 Parasporobacterium sp.
GCATGGCAACTGTTTTTCTACGAAAGAACGCTCCTCCTTTCGCTCAAGCTACTGGCGGAATTCGAATCCGCGACCTCGTCATTACCAATGACGCGCTCGTACCGGCTGAGCTACAGTAGCATAGGACATCTGAGATAATATGTGGTATAATCCACGGGTCTCTCAAACGCGCTTATATAAAATAGCATATATCATTTTATATTTCAACAACTTCTTTAAAAAGAAAAAAAGATTGAAAAATGACGCGTTTTATGTACAATATAAAGACAGCTTCTGAAAGGAAACCATGGAAAATGACCGGCAGGGCAGGAAGAAAAAAATACATATCGCTGGCCGTTTCGGCGCTCCTCATGACGTTGATCGCTGTCATGCTGAGCGGCTGCACGGAGATCAAGGTTACACATCCGCTGGGAAGCGATACCCTTTTGGAGATCAATGATACCAGATGTTCCATGGGAACCGGGGTCTTTGCCCTTCTGGAAGCCAAGGAAAACTATAAGGATGCGGATGACACACTGATCTGGACGCGTAATATCGGAGATACGACTCTGGCACAATACCTGAAGAGTACGGTGACGGATGAACTGCTCCGGTATACGGCAGCAGAGGTTATGGCTCAGCCCCTGACGGTGTTTATCGCCGAAGAGGATCGGGAGAAAGCAGAAACAGACGCGCAGGCTCTGTTTGAGGACTTGAACAGCCGGTATAACCTTGCCCGCTATAACATTTCCTGGGAAGATGCCCTGGATCTGATGATCAAGCGGACATACTACAACAAAGTCTATGAAAAGCTGTCTGAGAATATCAGTATGGAGATCAGCGAAGCAGATACCAAGGTGATCGAGATCAGCTATGTGTTTATCCCATCAGAAGACGGGATCGAGACGGCAGAGAAGATGCGTAATGAAGTCCGGGGCGGCGCTGACTTTGAGTCTGTCTGCAGCAATTATGGTTACGTTCCGGTGCAGGACCTGATGGTGATGAAAGGCACTCTGCAGGCGTCCATGGAAAATAAGGCGTTTGCCCTGCGGGACAATGAAGTCAGTGAGATCATTGAGACCAGGGAAGGATATTATATCATCTTCTGTCTGGAGGATTATAAAGTAGCGGAATCCCTGGCAAACAAAAACCGCATGATCGCTGACGCAAAAAAAGAACGGTTCCAGAAGGCCTATGAGGACTTCGCCCGATCTAATAAAATGAGATTTAATACATCTGCCTGGGATGAATATGACCTGACAGTGATGGAGTAGGAATGAAAACAGCACAGATCATCGTACCTGTTTATAATGAAGAAGAAGGACTCAGACGGTTCCATGAGGTGGTGGGCGGCATAGCCGACGGCCTTCAGGATTATGCGGTCTCTTTTATCTTTGTCAACGACGGAAGCAGCGATGGATCAATGTCTGTGATCCGGGCTCTTGCGAAGGAAGATCCCAGGGTGAAATATATTTCCTTTTCACGAAATTTCGGGAAGGAAGCGGCTATCTATGCAGGACTGGAGCATTCCAGTGCCGATATGGTGATCCTGATCGATGCAGATCTGCAGCATCCGCCGGAACTGATCCCGCAGATGCTGTCTTATGTGGGGAGCGGGGAATATGATGCCTGCGGCGCTAAAAGGTACCCTGGCTTCATGTCCCGGATGTTTACCAGCATCAACAACAGAATGTCAACGGTGAAGCTTCAGACCGGTGCAACGGATTATATGTGTATGAACCGTAAGTTCGTGAATGCCGTACTCAGTCTGTGTGAAAACCAGAGGTTTTCCAAGGGACTGTTCGCCTGGGTGGGATATCGTGTAAAATGGGTGGATTATGTACAGGGACCCAGGACAACAGGGAAGAGCAAATGGAATTTCCGGAAACTCCTGTCCTACGCTATTGACGGAATAACCGGATTCAGTGTGATCCCCCTCAGGATGGTGTCATTTGCCGGGGCAGTGATCTGCACGCTTGCAGTGATCTACATTATCATTACCCTGATAAAGACTCTGGTGAAGGGGGTTGATGTTC
This sequence comes from Parasporobacterium sp., assembly GCA_017431485.1. GTDB lineage: Bacteria > Bacillota > Clostridia > Lachnospirales > Lachnospiraceae > RGIG5612. The sequence goes on from JAFRKZ010000123.1 coordinate 2,016, forward strand.
CGGGGTATGCCACGATCCTGGTCATCCTTCTGTTTATGGGCGGGATCATCCTTCTGTCTATCGGGATCCTCGGGAGCTATATCGGCAGGATCTTTATGGAATCCAAGGACAGACCCGTTTATCTGACCGATGAAACAAATATAGAGAAGGATCCGGAGCAAGGATCCGGCAGCGGACATAAGACATGAAAATAAGTTTACCGAAACCGAAGGAAGGAAGCTGGAAGCAGTATCTGATCAGGAAACTGCCGATCATTATGGCATTTCTCATTCCGATCCTGATCCTTCTGATCCTGTATATCGGAAGGGGAGTCTTCCCCTTCGGCGAGAACACCTATCTGAGGAGCGACATGTATCATCAGTATGCTCCTTTCACCAAGGAATTCCAACGCAATCTCCAGACGGGAGGGAGCTTGCTTTATTCCTGGAACATCGGCCTGGGAACAAATTTCGCCAGCACCTATGCTTATTATCTGGCGTCCCCTGCCAACTGGCTGCTGGGACTGTTCCCGGATACCCTGGTCCCGGAATTCATGAACAGCATGCTCATCCTGAAATCCGGTCTGATGTCTGCGGTATTTGCCTGGTACGTGATCCGGAAATACAAACGAAACGACTATACTTCCACGGTTTTCGGATGCTTTTATGCCCTGAGTTCCTATATGGCGGCGTTCAGCTGGAATGTGATGTGGCTGGACTGCCTGGTCCTGTTTCCGCTCATCCTGTATGGTCTGGAAGCGCTGGTGAAGGAAGGAAAGACAAGACTGTATCTGATCAGCCTGGCAGTCTGTATCATATCCAATTATTATATCTCCATCATGATCTGTATTTTCCTGGTGTTTTATTTCATCTATCTGATGATCTGCGAAAGATCCTTCAGGAGCAGTTATGATGTGATGTACAGCTGCTGCCAGTTTATCCTGGTTTCTGCAGTCGCGGGATTTTTGTCCATGTTCCTGGTCTTCCCGGCCCTGTGCAATCTCCTGATCACAGCATCCTCCTCATCTTCCTTCCCGGCATCCATGACGGCGTACTACAGTGTCCTGGAAATGCTGTCGAAGGCCCTGATCAATACAGAACCGGCTGTGTTCAGCGGACATTTTCCGAATATCTACTGCACGATGGCTCTCTTTCTGCTGGTGCCCCTGTATTGGATCAGCAAAGGCATCTCTGCCAGGGAAAAGGCAGGAAAGACGCTGCTGGTCTGCCTTCTGGCTTTCAGTTTCATGTTCAATGTCCCGACCTATATCTGGCACGGATTTCATTTTCCCAACAGCCTGCCCTGCAGATACTCCTTTATCTATATCTTCCTGGTCCTTGTCATGGGATATCAGGCCCTGATCAGGATCCGGAGATTCCGCACCAGGGAGATCGTGATCTGTGCGGCAATGGGGATCGGCGGCGTTTTTGTGCTGCAGAAGCTTTACGAATCGGATACCCTGACACTTGGCACTGCTTTTCTGGGAACCTTGTTTATCCTGTTGTATCTTGCGGTTTGCGTGCTGCTGAAGAACCGGAAGATCTCTGAAACCATTATCATGATCTTCCTGCTGCTCGTCATGATCGCGGAAACCGTGATCAACACGAACGAGACCGGCTATTCCACTACCAGCCGGACTGCCTATACGGCTGATAATGAAGCGATCCGCCAGATGCTGTCCGAAGTGGAAGACGGGAGTTTTTACAGGGTGGAAAAGGTGCAGAGAAAATCCAAAAATGACGGAACATGGAACGACTATAGGAGTACTTCCATCTTTTCTTCTACCACGGTGGAAGGCAATTCCGATCTGTTCACAAGCCTGGGAATGCAGGGCAGGATCAACGCCTACTCTTATTCCGGTCATACGCCGTTTACCCAGGCGCTTCTGGGGGTGAAGTATGAGATCTCGGACTGTGAACAGTCGGATCCCTTGATGACGAAGATCTCTTCTGTTGATAAATACAGCCTCTACAGAAATAAATACGCGTTATCGCTGGGATTTCTGGTGGATCATGATATGGACGATTCTGTCGCTCCCATGTCCAATCCGTTCGGTTATCAGAACAGCTTGCTAATGGCAATGACTGAAACGGAAGGGGTCTTTGAGACCATGGACAGCGTAAACGGGGCAGAAGCATCGTTTACGATACAGAAAGACGGAAGATGTCTTGTGTACCTTACAGGGAGTATAAAAAGTGTCAGGGCAGCCATCACAACGGAAGAAGAGCATGTGGTCGAGACCGCGTTTGATTCCCTGGAAACGCCGCAGATCATCGATCTGGGAGATGTAAAAGAAGGGGATGTCATAACGATCACAAGCAATGATACCGATGCTCCGACGGTCACCGCCTATCCTGCGATCATGGATTATGCGCTGTATGAGAAAGCCATGCAGAGCATGAGTGAACAGCAGATGGAGATCACGGAGTTTACGGATACCTGTGTGAAGGGGCGGGTCAACGTTTCGGATCGTCCGGTCCTGTTCACCACGATCCCCTATGATAAAGGCTGGACCGTTTACGTCGATGGGGAAAAGACTGCTTACCGGGATCTGGAGAACTCTTTTATCCTCGTGGACCTGGAGCCGGGAGAACATACAGTAGAGTTTAGGTACTGGCCTTCGGGGCTGACAGTCGGGATCATCCTGACCCTGGCCGGGATCGCAGGTTTCGTCATTATGGAGCTCATGCAGAAAAAACGGAAAAATAATATAAAAAACATACAGAACCGCTTGTAATTTGTGAAACGATACAGTAGAATAAGCAAGTTGTGAAATAAACACGCACGTCTATTCTGCGGGCCCTGCCGGATATACTCGGTCCGGTCCCCGTCAGAAGCAGGGCGTGGGGAAGAAAACAGGAGGATAATTAAATGAGTGTTATTTCAATGAAACAGTTACTTGAAGCAGGTGTACATTTCGGACACCAGACCCGCAGATGGAACCCTAAGATGGCTCCGTACATCTATACCGAGAGAAACGGTATCTATATCATCGACCTTCAGAAAACCGTCGGACTGATCGATGATGCATTTGATGCAGTATCCGATATCACCGCACAGGGCGGCACCATCCTTTTCGTAGGAACCAAGAAGCAGGCTCAGGAAGCCATCAGGACCGAAGCAGAACGCTGCGGTATGTTCTATGTCAATGAGAGATGGCTCGGCGGTATGCTCACCAACTTCAAGACCATCCAGTCCAGAGTCAAGAGACTGAAAGACATCGAAAAGATGGAAGAAGACGGAACTTTTGAAGTTCTGCCGAAGAAGGAAGTCATCGCCATCAGAAAAGAGCAGGAGAAGCTGGAGAAGAACCTTGGCGGTATCAAGGAAATGAGAAAGCTCCCGGATGCTATTTTCGTAGTTGATCCCAAGAAGGAAAAGATCTGCGTACAGGAAGCTCACAAACTGGGCATCACCCTGATCGGTATCTGCGACACCAACTGTGATCCGGAAGAACTGGATTATGTGATCCCCGGCAATGATGATGCGATCCGCGCCGTGAAACTGATCGTTTCCAAGATGGCAGACGCTGTTATCGAGGCAAACCAGGGCATGGAATATGTCGTGGAAGCACCGGATGCTGAGGAAGAAGAAGCAGCGGAAGCAGCAGTAGAAGAATAATTACAGTTTATATATAAGGAGACAGAAAATGGCAGCAGTAACCACAGCAATGGTAAAAGAATTAAGAGATATGACAGGCGCCGGTATCATGGCCTGCAAGAACGCACTGGTTGAGAACGACGGTGATATGGAAAAGGCAGTGGAATCCCTTCGTAAGCGCGGTGAGGCACAGGCAGTCAAGAAAGCCGGCCGTATCGCAGCAGAAGGCCTGGTATCTCTGGTTGTTAAGGAAGATAAAAATGCAGCGATCGTTGAAGTCAATTCCGAAACAGACTTCGTGGCAAAGACAGACAAATTCCAGGATTTTGTCAAGGCAGTCGTAGAGCAGGTCTACGCATCTGACGCAGTAGACGTTGACGAACTGAAAAATGACAAACTGCTGAATGATCCTACAAGAACTGTCGGAGAAGAACTGGTCAACCAGATCGCTACCATCGGTGAGAACCTTTCCATCAGAAGATTTGCAAGGATCAAATCCGACGGACTGGTAGTCGGCTACGTTCATGGCGGTGGAAGGATCGGCGTTCTGGTAGAAGCAGCAGCGCAGAACAATGATGCCAACAAGGAAGCCCTGAAGAACGTTGCAATGCAGGTCGCAGCTATGAATCCCCAGTACATCAGCAGAGATAATATGTCTGAGAAAGAACTGGCAGACCTGAAAGAGGTTGTGATCGACAGCTCCCTGAATACACCGGAAACTCTTGCAAAGCCGATCCTGGTCAGAATGATCGACAAGGTCCTGAGCGAGTCTTTATGGTCTGAGCAGGATGCTGCTATCTACGAAGAGCAGAAGAACAACCTGAACTACCTGTTCAACTTCCTTTCCAAGGAAGCGAAAGCAGTCGTTGCAGAGCAGGCAATGAAGAACAAAGAATCCATCGTTGCCGACAAGATCTTCAGCGGACTGGTAGAAGGCCGTTTCACCAAACAGTTGAAGGACATCTGCCTTCTGGATCAGATCTATGTAAAGGCAGAAGACGGCAAGCAGACCGTCGGCAAATATCTTGAATCTGTAGACAAGAATATCAAGATCACCAATATCGTCCGTTTCGAAGTCGGCGAAGGTATTGAGAAGAAGCAGGAAAACTTTGCTGAAGAAGTTGCAAAACAGATGATGTAATCCCTTTATGAAAGAGATCGCAAAAAAAATAAAAAAAGAGATCGACTTTACTAATGGCCCTGTTCTGGGGCCATTAGTTAAATTTATGGGCCCTGTTCTGGCAGCGCTCATGATCCAGTCACTGTACAGCGCAGTTGATCTGATGATCGTGGGACAGTTCGGGACGGCAATCAATGTGTCCGGCGTATCGGTGGGCGGCTCCCTGACATATACGATCCAGGCGTTCATCACCTCTCTTGCCATGGGCACGACCATCCTGCTGGGGCAGGCTATCGGCGAAGGCAGGAAGAAAGACTCCGGAAAGATCGTCGGAACGACTGTGATCCTGTTTGCCGCCTTTGCCCTTCTGGTTACGGCTTTGCTGCTGATCTTTGCGCGCCAGGGTATGATCCTCCTGCAGACTCCGCCGGAGGCACTGGAGGAAGGCGTTGTCTATGTCCGGATCTGTGCCGTGGGAATGATCTTCATCGTGGCATATAATGTTCTGGGAAGCGTGTTCCGGGGAATCGGAGATTCCAACACTCCGCTGATCTCTGTTGCCATTGCCTGCGCGGTCAATATCGGAGGGGATCTTCTTCTGGTGGGCGTATTCCATATGGCAGCCGCCGGCGCAGCGATCGCTACGGTATTTGCACAGGCTGTCAGCGTGGTCATTTCCTATGTGATCGCCAGGAAAAAAGGACTTCCTTTCGAACTGAACCGCGAGACGCTGGTATTTGATAAGAAGATTGCTTTCGCTATCCTGAAGCTGGGAATTCCGCTGGCTCTGCAGAGTCTGATCGTGAGCGGATCCTTTATGATCCTTCAGGGAATCCTGAACACTTTGGGTCTGATCGCCTCTGCAGGGATCGGGATCGCGGGAAGGCTGCTGACGTTTATCATGCTCTTTCCGGACGCAGCTTTGCAATCCCTGTCGGCCTTTGTGGCGCACAATGTAGGAGCCAGAAAGCTCCATCGGGCAAAGCGGGCGCTTGTCCATACCATTTGGATGAACCTGGCATTTTCCTGCCTTATGTCCATCCTGTCTTTCTTTAACGGGACGATCCTGACCGGTATTTTTACCTCTGATCCGGCCATCATGGTGGCTGCCGCAGATTATCTGAAGGCTTTTGCGATCGACTGCTTCCTGTGTTCTACTTTGTTCGGCTTTATCGGTTATCTGAATGGATGCGGAAGAACGGGAATGTCCTTTATCCAGGGAATCGTGGGCGTTGCGGTCAGGATCCCGGCGGCATTTTTCCTGAAAAGCATCAGCAGCTCACTGTTCGTGATCGGACTCGCCACGCCTGTTTCGACGACTGTACAGAATATTTTATGCCTTATTTATTTCCTGGCATCCAACCGGATGCTGACGCAGATGTATGAGGGAGACAGGGGGTAAAAGAACAGTTTTTTGTTGAATAGATGTGGATAACGCAGCACCGGAATCCTGTTATCCACAAATGAAAAAATAGAATATTAATAATCTTTTACAATCAAGCACTTTGACCTAAAAGTGCTTGATTTTTTTCATATAGGGGGTTAATATGTCTCAAAAGTGGTGAATTGTGGCACTTAATGGAGGAAAGTGGTAAAGTCTCGCAAGAGAAAAGGGCACGGAACTTCTTAAGTATAGACTGTAGAAAGTCGCTGGGAGGTAACAGGTAAGCTATGCAGTTTATGGGTGAATACAATCATTCCATAGATGCCAAGGGCAGGATAATAGTCCCCTCTAAGTTCCGGGAAAAACTGGGCGACCGGTTTATCGTGACAAAGGGGCTTGACGGCTGCTTGTGGGTTTTCTCAACATCTGAGTGGGAAAGTTTCTCAGGAAAACTCACAAGCCTGCCTGTTGCCAGAAGAGACGCCCGTAATTTCACAAGGTTCTTCCTTGCAGGCGCCACGGAAGCGGAAACGGACAAAATGGGCAGGATACTTCTGCCGCAGGTTCTCAGGGACTATGCAAAGCTGGACAAGGATGCTGTTCTGATCGGAGCAGGAAACCGGGTCGAGATCTGGAATAAAGATGAGTGGACCGATATATCCACATTTGACAATGTAAATGATCTGGCTGAGCAGATGGGAGAATGGGGATTTGGAATTTAAACACGAGTCGGTTTTGGTGAACGAAACCCTGGATAGTTTAAAGATTAACCCGGACGGAATCTATGTTGACGGAACATTAGGCGGCGGCGGCCATTCGTTTAAGATCATCCAGAAGCTGAAAAACGGACGTCTGATCGGCATAGATCAGGATCAGGATGCCCTGGATGCTTCCTATAAAAGACTTGCGATCTTCAAAGATAAGGTCACTCTTGTAAAAGACAATTATGCCAATATTAAACAGATCCTTCAGGAACTGAAGATCGACCTGGTGGATGGGATCCTTCTGGATATCGGGGTTTCTTCCTTTCAGATCGATAATCCGGAAAGGGGATTCACCTACCGGGAAGACGCACCTCTTGATATGAGAATGGACAAGCAGTCTTCCCTGACCGCGAAAGAAGTGGTCAATACCTATTCCCGGGAAGATCTGGCCAGGATCATACGTGATTACGGCGAAGAAAAGTTCGCTAATAATATAGCAAAGCATATCGAGGAAGCCCGGAAAGGATCTCCGATCGAAACGACCGGGCAGCTGAAAGAAATTATAGAACATGCGATCCCGGCAGCCGTTCGGAAAGGGCAGCAGGGGTTTGCAAAAAAAACATTTCAGGCACTGCGAATCGAAGTGAACTCTGAACTGGATGTCCTGGATTCATCCATAGATACTATGATCGGCCTTTTGAAGCCGGGAGGAAGACTTGCGATCATCACGTTCCATTCTCTGGAGGACCGGATCGTAAAGAACCGGTTCAGGGAAAATGAAAACCCCTGTACCTGTCCTCCGGATTTTCCGGTTTGTGTGTGCGGAGCTGTTTCCCGGGGAAAAGTGATCACCAGGAAACCAATCGTACCGTCACCGGAAGAATGTGCGAGAAACAAACGGGCAGGCAGTGCAAAATTAAGAGTTTTTGAAAGAAATTAGAAACATACAGGCAGGATTTATTCGGAATGGGTTGCAGAACAAGAGCAAATGAGTACTACGCGATGATGTCTCAGACACAGGTACAGCAAAACAGAAGACAAAGAGATATCGTGGAAGGGAACGTTGTACGTAAGAGCGCTCCTCAGAAGGCGGCGCCTGTCAGGATCCGGAAGCACAGGAAAAAAGCCGCTTCTGTTTCTGCTGCCAAAGCATTTGCCAGACAGAAAGCAAGATTTGTTGCTCTTGGCGTGATCGGTTCTGTTGTTGTGATCTTTCTCTGCACAGCTATGCTGATGACCATGGAAAGAAGCAGCACTCTGGCGGATGAAGTAGCGTTAAGGGAATCGCAGCTGGAAGAGCTGACAGTTGCCAATGACGCCAGAAAATACGAGATCGACAGCTCCGTTGACCTGAATTATGTCATTTCGGTGGCGACAGAAGAACTGGGCATGGTACGCAGCAGTCTTTCACAGGTTGTCACATACAGGACGAAAGACACCGAATATTTGCAGCAGGTGGCGAAAGTACCCGCTGATTAATATGAGACCAGACAATAGAACGACGGCCGGAAGGCTGAAAAAAAGGTTTAGCGTTATTACGGTAATTATGATAGCAGCTATGGCAGGTATTGCCATAAGCCTTTTTTTGATTAACCTCGTAAATGGCAGGTCCTATGCCCAGGCAACCATGAACCGTTCCCGGTCGGTAGTATCCATTTCGGCCAGACGGGGCAATATCCTTGACCGGAACAACATTCTTCTTGCGTCGAGTACCATGGAGTACAAACTGATCCTGGATGCGCCTGTCCTGCTGACGGAGGGCAGAAACTATCTGGATATTACGCCGGCCGTGATAGAAAAATGCTTTGGCATCCCAAAGGATGAGGTGATCCAGAAGGCGTATGAAAATCCGGATAGCCGTTATATCGTGCTGAAAGTCGGCCTGACATATAATGATGTCAGGCAGTTCAACGAGATCCGGCAGAAGACTTCCCCGGAGATCAGGGAATTCCTGGGACTTTCGAAAGAAGAGGCTCCGGGAGCCGTGCAGGTGAAAGGTGCCTGGCTGGAAGAAGGATACCGAAGGAATTACACGTACGGAACGTTTGCCAGTTCCGTGCTGGGCTTTACGGCAAACGGCGTAGGCCAGTATGGAATTGAAAAATATTATGATGATGAGCTGAACGGAACAGACGGGGAAAAATACAGTTATCTGAACGACAACAACCTGGTGGAGAGTACTTACCGGGAAGCCCAGGACGGCGCTACGATCCAGTTGACGATCGATTATAATATCGAGTCGATCGTTGAAAAACACATGATGGAAATGCTGGAGGAATCCGGCGCCAAAACCGTTGCTGTTACCATACAGAAAGCGGATACGGGCGAATTCCTTGCGATGGCTGATTCCGGCTGGTTCGATCCAAACAATCCCAGGGACCTGAGCGTCAGGTATTCTCCGGAAGAAGTAGAATACATCCATGACGATGACAAGAGGACCAATGAAGTCCTGTCGGAAAACTGGGACAACTACTGCATCTCCTATTCTTATGAACCGGGGTCCACATTCAAGGCATTTACCGTGGCAGCCGGGCTGGAAGAGGGGATCATTGATGAAGATGATTACTTTTTCTGCGACGGCAGCGTCCCGATGAGGGATTATATCATCCATTGCGCCCAGATCGACGGACACGGGGAGATTTCCCTGACAGACGCTCTGTCCGAGTCCTGCAATATGGCGATGATGGATATCGCGGAAGCGGAAGGAGTTGATGTTTTTTCCAAGTACCAGGCCCAGTTCGGGTTTGGGCCGCTGACTGATATTGATCTGCCGAATGAGCTGAACAGCAAGAGCCTGATGCGGGGCCGGGAATCCCTGACGGATATCGACCTTGCCACCTATTCGTTCGGACAGGGATTCAACGTGACGATGGTACAGATGTCCTCCGCTTTCTGCTCGCTGATCAACGGAGGAACGTATTACAAGCCTTTCGTAGTAAAAGGAATCTATAACGCCGGCGGCGAGCAGATCAAATCCACCAGCCGTACGGTGGTGTCCAGACCGGTTTCAAAGGAGACCTGCGATTTTATCAAGCAGGCGCTCAGGCATACGGTCACGGAAGGCACCGGAACAATGGCGGCTGTTGGCGGCTATATCACGGCAGGCAAAACAGGGACTGCCCAGAAGGGAAAAAGAAATGAAGACCTGTGGGTCGCTTCTTTCATCGGATTTGCTCCGTATGCGAACCCGGAAGTCGTATGCTATGTCGTGATCGACGAACCGGCGTCCGGCGGTGACGGCAGCAGCGAATATGCCTGCGAACTCTTCAGCAGGATCATGAGTGAAGTCCTGCCGTATCTGAATGCCGTACCGGCGTCCATGGATTACGATCCGACCGGTAAAGGATCGCCGGAACTGCATGAGGAAGACGAACAGACAGAAGAAGACGGCGAGGAAGACGGCACGGACGAAGACGAGGAAGAGCAGGACGAAGAAGAGTCGGACGAGGAAAACGACGACAACGAAGAGTACCAGGAAGATGCCGAAGATACATACTGGGAGGAAGAACAGGACGGCTACTGGGAAGATGACGGATACGGTTACGAAGACGAGGATGTCTATACACAGGAAGATTACTACAGCGGCGATTATGATTACGGGGCTTACGAAGACGAGCCCGTCTATGAAGAAGAGCAGTGGTGGTAACAGGATAAAGGAGTTGATAGATCGTGAACAGTATTGTGGTAGTGCTGGCATTTGCCATTAGCTTTATTCTGGGAGTCATAATGCTCCCGATCATGATACCTATTCTGCATAGGCTGAAATTCGGACAGAATGTGCGGGAAGAAGGACCGCAGTCTCATCTGAAAAAATCCGGGACGCCTACCATGGGCGGTATCGCGATCGTGATCGCGATGGTCATCGGGACGGTCCCGTTTATCGGAATGGACCTGAATAATCTGGTGGTCCTTCTGGTGACCCTGCTGTTCGGGGCAGTCGGATTTTTTGACGATCTGCTGAAGATCCGGCATCACCAGTCGGAAGGACTGAAAGCATGGCAGAAAATGGGACTCCAGATCATCATCACAGTCGCGATGGTCCTTTACTTTGGCCTGACAGGGACTGGAACAGCCATTGTCGTGCCATTCCTGGGAAGCGTGGATTTCGGCGGGTGGTTTTACCCCCTGGTCATCGTTGCTGTCCTCGGCACAGTAAACGGTGCGAATTTCACAGACGGACTGGACGGACTGGCCAGCTCCGTTACCATTGTGATCGCCGGCTTTTTTACGGCGTCCGCGCTGCTGCTGGGAAGCGGGATAACAGCTTCCTCTCTGGCTATGGCAGGCGCTTTATGTGCCTTCTTGTGCTTTAACTGCTTTCCGGCCAAAGTGTTCATGGGAGATACAGGCTCTCTCGCGCTGGGAGGTTATGTGGCAGCAGCTGCTCTGGTACTGTATATACCGATCCTGCTGATCTTCGTTGCATTCATCTACCTGGCCGAGATCATATCCGTGATCCTGCAGGTAGGGTATTTTAAACTGACACATGGAAAACGGATTTTCAGGATGTCGCCGCTTCACCACCATTTTGAACTCGGCGGGTGGTCGGAGACAAAAGTTGTGACGGTGTTCAGCGTGATCACACTGATCGGCTGCATGGTCGCATTTGCCGGTCTTATGCTGGCTGCATAAGCATTCATAACAGACGAGGTAGGATATTATGGATCTGACAGGGAAAAAAGTATTGGTTTTCGGACTTGGGATCAGTGGAAAAGGCGCTGCGGAACTGCTTCGCAGGGCGGGGATCGAAATGGTCCTGTTTGACGGAAACCAGGATCTGGATAAACAGGCTGTAAGGGAAGAACTTTCTCTTCCGGAAGATACAAAAGTGCTGACTGGAACGCTCCTTGCACAGGATCTGAAGGACATCGATGTCCTGGTCCTGAGCCCGGGCATTTCGGTGAACCATCCTCTTGTGAAAATGGCAGAAGAGGATGGCGTTAAGGTGATTGGTGAGCTGGAGATCGCCTATGAACTCTCCAAAGGCAGAGTGATCGCGATCACAGGCACCAATGGAAAAACAACAACGACCGCGCTGACAGGGCAGATCATGAAAGCTGCGTTTTCCGATGTCCGTGTAGTGGGAAACATCGGAACATCTTTTGCTTCCGTTGCGCTGGATACCGGAGAGGGCAGTGTGACTGTTGCGGAAGTGTCAAGCTTTCAGCTGGAAACGATCGATGAATTCCATCCGGAGATCTGTGCGGTGCTGAACCTGACACCGGACCACCTGGACCGGCATGGCACCTTCGAGAACTACGCGCGGTGCAAGATGAAGATCGCCTCTAACCAAAGGCCGGATGAGACCTGTGTGATCAACTATGATGACAAATACCTGCTGTCTCTTTCCAAAGAGCTGCGATCAAATGTGATGTATTTTTCCCGGTTGGAAAAACCGGACAAAGGTGTGTTCCTGGACGGCGATATGATCATGTATTCTGACGGCAGCTGCGTTGTACCTGTTATGAACCGTCACGATATGCTCCTTATGGGAGATCACAATGTGGAAAATGTAATGGCCGCCATCTGCATCGGGATCTGTGCCGGCGTCAGTATCCCTGTGATCGCGGAAACAGTAAGGAACTTCCATGCCGTAGAACACCGCATCGAATTTGTCTGTGAGAAAGATCATGTTTCCTATTATAATGATTCGAAGGGAACCAATACGGATGCCGCTTCAAAAGCGGTGGGGTCCATGGTCGCCCCGACGATCCTGATCGCCGGAGGGTATGACAAAGGAGCAGATTTTACGGATTGGATCATGGGATTCAACGGAAAGGTCCGGGAAATGATCCTGATCGGAGCTACAGCGCAGAAGATCCGGGATACCGCGCTTGCATGCGGCTTTACTCACGTTCATATGGAACACGATCTGGAGAGGGCAGTTAAGAAAGCAGCGGAACTTGCCAGGGAAGGAGACGCCGTTCTTCTGTCACCTGCCTGTGCCAGCTGGGATCAGTTCAAGAGTTACGAACAGCGGGGAAAAATCTTTAAAGATCTGGTAAACCGTTTATGAGTAAAAAGGAAACTGGAAAAACAGAAAAAAGAAGCATGCTGGACTGGACACTCCTTTTGATCGTCGCGGTCCTGGTGATCATGGGACTGATCATGCAGTACAGTGCCAGCTCTTATGATCTGGAACTGGTAAAAAAGCAGGGGATCTTTGCTTTGGCGGGCTTTGCCGTTCTGTTTGTGGTAAGCCGCCTTCCTGCCAGATTCTTCTATAAACTATCCGTGGCTGCATTTGCGCTTTCCATGGCAGCAGTTGCGGCTACTATGGTGTTGGGAAGAAACATCAAGGGCGCGAAAAGATGGATCGAAATAGGCCCTCTCAATTTCCAGCCTTCCGAATTGCTGAAAGCGGCGTTGGTCATGATCCTGGCCGCTGTACTTTGCAAATACTTCCATGAGATCAACAACCTGGAGCGGATCACGGTAAAAGAATTCTTCAGACGAAGAAAAGAGATCCGGCTGGGTTCCTTTCTTCGGGAACGAAAGGGTTATATCCTTCCCATCCTGATCGTGATCGCAGCAGCTGCGTTTGTAGCAGTCCTGACAAAAGACCTGGGAACAGCAGTCATTATTTTCGGGATCGGCTTCTGCATGCTGCTGGTGATCAGTCCGGGGATCCGGTATCTGATCACGATCCTGATCGCAGCAGGGGCCGCATCTATTGGCCTTATCCTGCTGTTTCCCTATCGGATGGGCAGGATCAGTGCCTGGCTTGACCTGGAAGGCAATACTTCCGATCTGGGGTATCAGATCCAGCAGGGCCTTTACGCCATCGGTTCCGGAGGATGGTTTGGAAGAGGCCTCGGCAAAAGCATTCAGAAAGATTTTATCCCGGAACCGCAGACAGACATGATCTTCACCATTGTATGTGAGGAATTAGGCATTATCGGCGGGATCATCCTGATCGTACTGTTTGTGCTACTGATCCTGCGGCTCAGGAAAATTTATAATGAAACAGCAGATCTGTTCGGCAAAATGATCATTACAGGCGTTACGGCACATATCGGGCTCCAGGCAATCATCAATATGGCTGTTATGGCAAACCTGATCCCGAATACCGGCGTACCGCTTCCATTCATAAGCTATGGGGGAACATCGCTCCTTATCCTTCTGACAGAGATCGGAATGGTCATGGCAGTCAGAAAAAAGGGGGTTGACAGGTCCAGAGACAATGTGTACGATACGAGCTATGCTGTAAATGGCCGGCAGGAAGGCAGAAAAGAGGCGTATTGATTGAAGCGGCGTATTGCTGTCATTTTCATATTGATCATCATTCTGGCGGGAGCGGTGGTCCTGATCTGTACTCTGAGAGGGAACAGGAGCAGCAACGTATCTGCCACGGAAGGAGTCTCGGTTTCTGCAGGGGACGGGGTCGCTTATGTATATTATGCAGACACGTACCTGTCTTTGGATAAAAACGGGATCGTCTGTTCCAACAGTTCAGGACGTCCTAACGGTATTCCTGAGATAGCGGGGATCGATTTCACGAAGCTGACCTATGGGAAACCGGCCCAGGCGCAGGAAAAGACTGCGCTTGATTATGTGCTGCGGGTTGCATCCGATCTTTCCAAGCAGGAGATCCGTACGGACAAGATCGTTTACGAAAACCGTATGATCACGGTTTATACAGGGCTTCTTGAGATCCAGCTGGGCAAAAACGAGAAGACTGATGACAAGATCTCGGATCTCGCGGATTTTATCAGCCAGCTGAACGGACAGAGCGGAACATTGTTCATGCAGAACGGAAATGCCAATAACTACGGCTATACTTTCCGGGCAAACTGATGATTTTTCTGTTGAAATTTGACAGGATTAAATATATAGTATAAAAAGATTATCATTGGAATAATTGGAGGATAAGATAAATGGCAGAATTTGATTATGATGCAGAGAGAGGCGCAAGGATACTTGTCGTAGGTGTCGGCGGCGCTGGTAATAATGCTGTTAACAGAATGTCGGAAGGCGAAGACGCTGTAAAGCTTGTTGAATTTATCGGCATCAATACTGATAAGCAGGCTTTATCCTTCAGTAAAGCTCCTGTTGTGATCCAGATCGGAGAAAAGCTCACAAAGGGTCTCGGCGCGGGAGCACAGCCTGAGGTTGGACAGAAGGCTGCAGAAGAAAGTATTGAGATCATTCAGAAAGCTCTTTCCGGTGCGGATATGGTGTTTATCACCTGCGGCATGGGAGGCGGAACAGGAACGGGAGCAGCTCCCGTGATCGCCAAGGTCGCAAAAGACATGGGGATCCTTACCGTTGCCGTTGTTACCAAACCGTTCCGGTTTGAAAATAAAACCCGTATGAATAACGCTCTTATGGGCATCGAACGGCTGAAGGAAGTCGTAGATACCCTGATCGTTATCCCGAATGATAAGCTGCTTGAGATCGTTGACAGACGTACTTCCATTGCAGATGCGTTCAAGAAAGCAGATGAAGTGCTTCAGCAGTCCGTACAGGGGATCACAGACCTGATCAATGTACCGGCTCTGATCAATCTTGATTTTGCGGATATCCGTACTGTCATGCTGAACAAGGGTATCGCCCATATCGGTATCGGTACCGGAACAGGTGATACCAAGGCTGAGGATGCAGTCAAGGAAGCGGTCACATCTCCGCTGCTTGAGACCAGCATTAAGGGTGCTTCCCATGTGATCGTGAATATCAGCGGCGATATTTCCCTGATCGAAGCCAATGACGCTGCTTCCTATGTACAGGAACTTGCAGGCGACGGCGCCAATATCATCTTCGGTGCACGTTATGAGGCAGAACCGGCAGATACCTGCTCCATCACTGTGATCGCAACTGGCATCAACGATGGCGCACCGGTAAGAGCAGCTTCTGCTCTGGGCGGAACTGAGAATCGGTTCAAACCGTCCCTTTCAGCGGCTACTTCCGGATTTGCCGGAACTTCACCAAGACCGGCAGCATCTCCGATCACCGGTTTTTCCGGACTCAATAACGCCCCGGTATCTCCGCTCGGACGTCCGGCACCGGCTGCAAGACCGGCAGAAAACCAGGAACCCAGAGCTGACCTGCTTGCAGGAAGACAGAGCCAACCCAGACAGCCACTCAATTTCGGGACATCCAACAGTGCATCCGGAAGGAACACTGCAGGCAAGGACATTACGATCCCTGATTTCCTGAAGAGACACTGAGGCTAACGGACCTGACAAATGAATAGCTGCTGCCCCGCCGTTCGGCGGGGCAGTTTTTTATAGGAAGAAAAAGAAAAGAAACGCATTTTCTGTGCAAAAATATCGTAAAAAGGACTTGCAAATTCTATCATGATGGGGTAATATATGCACTAGGTTAGCACTCAACATTATTGAGTGCTAATAAATCGATAAGGAGGCAAAAAGATGAAATTAGTTCCATTAGGAGACAGAGTTGTACTGAAGCATGTTGAAGCAGAAGAGACGACTGCATCCGGTATCGTGCTGCCGGGACAGGCAAAGGAACAGCCCCAGGTTGCTGTTGTTGTAGCAGTAGGCCCTGGCGGAGTGATCGACGGAAAAGAAGTTACCATGAACGTGAAAGTAGATGACAAGGTAATCTACTCCAAATATGCAGGCAATGAAGTAAAACTGGAAAAAGAAGAGTACGTTATTGTTCGTCAGGACGATATCCTGGCAATTGTTGAATAATCAGTGATACAGGAGGCATTATAAATGGCAAAAGAGATCAAATACGGTGCTGAAGCCAGGGAAGCCCTCGGAAAAGGCGTAGACGCACTGGCTAATACAGTCAAAGTAACATTGGGACCGAAAGGAAGGAATGTCGTTCTTTCCAAACCGTATGGCGGTCCGCTGATCACCAACGATGGCGTTACCATCGCAAAGGAGATCGAATTTGAAGACGAGTTCGAAAACATGGGCGCAAAACTGGTCAAGGAAGTTGCTACCAAGACCAACGATGTTGCTGGCGACGGAACAACGACCGCAACCGTTCTTGCCCAGGCCATGATCGATGAAGGTGAGAGAAACCTTGCAGCCGGCGCCAATCCGATCATCCTCAGAAAAGGTATGCAGGCTGCCTGCGACTGTGCGGTAGAAGCTCTGAAGAACATGAGCAGCCCGGTAAAAGGCAAAGAGCAGATCACAAGAGTTGCAGCAATCTCTGCAGGCAGTGACGATGTCGGCCAGATGGTAGCCGATGCCATGGAAAAGGTTACCAACGACGGTGTGATCACCATCGAGGAATCCAAGACCATGCAGACGGAACTTGACCTGGTGGAAGGCATGCAGTTTGACCGCGGCTATATCAGCGCTTATATGTGCACCAATCTTGAAAAGATGGAAGCAGAACTGGATGATCCTTATATCCTGATCACAGATAAGAAGATCAGCAATATCCAGGATATCCTTCCTCTTCTGGAAGAAATCGTGAAATCCGGAGCCAAGCTGCTGATCATTGCAGAAGATATCGAAGGCGAAGCCCTTACGACTCTGATCGTGAACTCTCTGAGAGGCACATTCAAGGTTGTAGCTGTCAAAGCACCGGGATATGGCGACAGAAGAAAAGAAATGCTCAAGGACATCGCTGCCCTTACCGGCGGACAGGTCATCTCCGATGAACTGGGCCTTGACCTGAAGGAAACTTCTATGGCGCAGCTGGGCCGTGCAAAATCTGTCAAGGTTGACAAGGAAAACACCATCATCGTTGACGGCGCAGGCGACAAGAATGAGATCCAGGGGCGGATCGCGATGATCAGATCCCAGATCGAAACAACTACTTCTGATTATGACAAGGAAAAACTGCAGGAGAGACTTGCAAAACTGTCCGGCGGCGTTGCAGTGATCAAAGTCGGCGCAGCAACCGAGACCGAGATGAAGGAAAAGAAACTCCGTATGGAAGACGCTCTGGCAGCAACAAAGGCTGCAGTTGAGGAAGGAATTATCGCCGGCGGCGGAAGCGCCTATATCCACGCGGCAAAGAAAGTTGCCGCTCTGGTAGATGGCATGGAAGGCGATGAGAAGACCGGCGGCAGGGTTGTCCTGAAAGCCCTGGAAGCTCCGCTGTTCTGTATTGCCCAGAACGCCGGCCTGGAAGGCGCTGTGATCGTTAACAAAGTGAAGGAAATGAAAGAAGGCGAAGGCTTCGACGCACTGGCTGACAAATATGTAGACATGGTGGAAGCCGGCATCCTTGATCCTGTAAAGGTGACCCGTTCCGCACTTCAGAACGCAACATCTGTTGCTTCCACATATCTTACCACGGAAGCGGTTGTTGCCGATATCAAGGAACCTGCACCTGCAATGCCCGCTGGTGGAGCCGGCATGGGCGGCGGCATGGGAATGATGTAATTAAACATTTCAGACCGTGTTTTAACCGGGACTGCTGTACGAAAGTGCAGCAGTCCTTTTTGCTGTTGCCTGTGAACTGTTTCCTTGGAGGCTTTCCTTAAAATATTCATTGAAAATAGTTGATGTATTAGAAAAAAACAAGATTTCCTAAAAAAAGGCAGTTTTTTAAGGGACTTTTTAGAAAATTGGAGCAAATACAGGAAATGTTCAGCGTTTTCTAAAATAAAGCCTGAAAAAACGCTGAAATTTAAGAAAAGATGTTTTTTTCTAATACATGGGTATTTTAGAGGGGGTAAATTAAGGAAACAGCGGATAGAACAGCGGCATTTTTTGAAACCGTCTCTAGGAGCAGGACGAAACAAGCTGGCCACATCATTTATACAGCAAACTGCCTTGCGAATGAACAAATGCGATAGTATAATTTATGCAAAAAGACGGAAACCGGCGGTACGCCGATCCGTATCATGCAGTTGTTTATCATAATATAGAATAGGAACAGGTGTTTATATGGCAGAAAAGATCATCGGAAAAAAGAAAGAAAAAAAAGAGCA
>JAFRKZ010000124.1 GCA_017431485.1 Parasporobacterium sp.
GCCGCCGCAAGAAATGGCATTCCTTCCGCGATCGGGGTGATATCCAGCGGCTGTCCGATCACGCCGGTGGAGGCAACCACCACGTCCTGCGTCCTGATCTTCAGCTGCTTCGCCGTTAGCAGGCTCATCTGTTCCGCTACCTGGATGCCGTCCGCATTGCAGGTATTGGCGTTGCCGCTGTTGCAGATGATGGCCTGGGCGATCCCGTCCGAAAGATGGCGCTTATCCACCAGGATCGGTGCCCCCTGCACCAGGTTTGTAGTATATACCGCTGCGCAGGATGCAGGAATCTCGCTCAGGATCAGGGAAAGGTCCTTTTTGTCTTTGTTCTTGCGGATGCCGCAGTGTACGCCGCCTGCTGTAAATCCTTTCGCTGCACACACGCCGCCTTCAATAAATTTCATGTTGTCCTCCGTAAAGCTATAACTGTTAAATCTATCAAATATCCTGTCTCTTATGCATAGACAAGCCCTGTTGTCTCATCGATCCCCATGACCAGGTTCATATTCTGGATCGCCGCACCGGATGCTCCCTTGCCCAGGTTATCAAACCGGCTCACCAGTAAGATCCTGTCGTCATTGCCCCAGACACTCACCTGCATGTCGTCCCGTCCGGCAAATGCTGCCGCCGACAAAAATCCTTCCTCATCAGCGCCGGCGGCGAAATGCACCAGCCCGCCTTTTTCCGCTGCATAATATTCACTGTAGATCTTTGCGATCTCTTTTACTCCGGCATAGCAATCCTCTGCGGGCAGCTGCACCACCACTTCCATACCGGCGTAGAAATCTCCCACCACCGGGCAGAACACCGGCTCATAGATCAGGCCGCAGACCTTCGCCATTTCCGGAAGATGCTTGTGCTGCTGGGAAAGGCCGTACATCCGGGGGCCCGAAAGGAGCTTTTTATGCTCTGGCGTCTGATCCTGCGCCTCATAATCGGCGATCATCTTCTTGCCGCCGCCGGAATAACCGGTGAGGGAAAAGCAGGATACATGACTGGAAGGCTTCAGGACGCCTGCCTCTGTAAGAGGCGCCGTCAGGGAAATGAAGCCGCTGGCGTGGCATCCCGGATTGGCGATCTTCCTTGCCGTCCGGATCTTCTCCCGGCGGCCTCCGATCTCGGGGAAGCCATAGACCCAGCCATTTGCCGTCCGATGGGCCGTAGAGGTGTCGATGATCACAGTCTCTTCATTTTCCACCATCCCGGCGGATTCCCTGGCTGCATCATCCGGAAGGCACAAAAACACGATATCCGAGGTGTTGATCGCGTCTTTTCTGGCCTGCGCGTCCTTACGAAGTTCCTCAGAAAGTATCACCATTTCGATGTCCCGTCTTTCAGCAAGCCGTTCCCTGATGCGAAGTCCTGTCGTGCCGGCGCTTCCGTCAATAAAGATTTTTTTCATGCCTCCTCCTTCGTCTTTTCCCTGCGTCGGTTGCAGTGTTTTTTTAAAACAGACAGGAGCTGTATCGAAATACAACTCCCGGCTTTATGCTTATGCACATTTATACGTCATTTTTGCATAATTGTCAAAGATATTTCGAAACTTTATGCACTTTACACATGTAGTATGCATTTTTATCCCGATCTTTAGGACAATGTCACTTCCTTTTCGTCCTCCGGCGGCAGTTCCGGCCAGCCGATGGACCTCAGCCGGTCAAAATACTGCTCGTGTACCCGGTTGTATTCTTCCCTGAAATGATTATCATTTCCTTCATGCAGGCTTGTCACATAATTATGAGCGAGAGACGCCACTTCCGGCTTCACCCTGGCTACAACGGAAATACCGATGTTGGAGCAGATATCGGAGATCCTTTCCATGTTGGTCAGAACATCCAGAAATGCCGTGCCGGCATTGATCGTACAATCCCCTGCCCGCAGCCTTGCCAGATGATTGTCGTGGAGCGTATTGATCACATCGTCCATAACATCTTCCAGCGGCTCGATATGCCAGGCTGCTTCCGGATCCCTCTTCTCAAACGCCCGCCAGGTATAATCCAGGATCGTATCCAGCAGATCTTTTGCCGTTTCGATCTCCTGCAGAGCCGCCTCGGAAAAACTCATCCGGTTCTCATGAAGCTGGGCTGCCACCTCCATAATATTGACGCCGTGGTCTCCCAGACGTTCAAACTCATTGACCAGCCGGTTGTACTGGTTCAGGATCCGGATATGATTTTCCTCCACAATATTCGGCGACAGTTCCACCAGATAGTTTCCCACATTATCGGTCAGCATATCGATATCATCTTCCCGGTCCATCAGTTCATTGAACTCGGTGCGGCTGAAGGTGCGCAGATTGGCGACTGCCACGTTGATGCTTCTGGTGGACAGCTGCAGCATGGTCTTAAGGACTTCGTAGCAGCTGTTAAACGCGATTGCCGGCGTTGCGAAGAACACCGGGTTAAGGGCCTGGAGTTTCTCCTCATACAGGCTCTTCCTGCTCCTGTCGTCCCGGATGATCTTTTTGCCCATTTTCTCAAACACGCCCATAAAGGGAAGAAGGATCACCGCGCAGGCCAGATTGAAGACTGTATTGGCATTGGCGATGGTACCGGGAGTCATGGCGCTGTCCCACAGGCTGCCCAGCACACCTGTAATATGCAGTATGTTGACGATGACCAGTACCAACAGCATTTTCCCAAGGTTGAATAACACGTTGATCAGGCCGACGCGCTTTTGATTGGCTTTGGCTCCGATGTAGCAGACGATGGCTGTCGTCAGACAGTCGCCCAGATAGATACCCACCAGCATGATGTAGACAGTCTTGAAGGGGATCACGCTGGCCATGGAGAAAGCCTGCAGGATACCGACGGATGCTGAGGAACTCTGCAGGATAAAGGACACGCTGGCACCGGCCAAAAAGCCGAGCCACATCCGGTCGCCGATACTTGAAAAGATCGAATCCAGCATTCCGTTTTCCGACAGCACGCTGACAGCGCTCGTCATGTTCAGAAGGCCTGAGAACAGGATACCGAATCCGATAAAGATATTTCCTATGTTGTTGGATCGTTTGGATTTGCTGAACCCCATGATCAGAATAATGCCTGCGATCA
>JAFRKZ010000125.1 GCA_017431485.1 Parasporobacterium sp.
AGTGCAGATGTTCCGATCACGGCCACGTCTGTGGATGAAGGTGCATTCCTGGATTGTGTCAGCCTGTCGCATGTATCCATTCTGCGCGGAGAGATCAGGACTAAGGCATTCAGGGGCTGCATCTCTCTTTCGGATCTGTCGATGCAGCGGATCACTGCAATTGGCGATGAGGCATTTTTCGGCTGCAGTGCCCTTTATACCCTGGAACTGCCGGATACGGTTACCAGCATCGGCAAAAGCTGCTTCGATGGCTGTACCTCCCTTCCGGCTGTAACGATCCCGGAAAGCGTAACGTATCTCGGTGCCTACGCATTTGCCAACTGCACCGGCATACTGACTGCCAGCATTTCCAATAATATAACAGAATGGGGAAACGACTGGGGTACCTGCGGGGTCTTTGCCAACGATTCCGCTCTGCAGTACGCATTGGTGGATGAAGGTGCCAACAGTTTGGGCAATAAGCTGTTCATGGGCTGCTCTTCCCTGAAAGGGGTATATTTTCCGGAAAGCATTGTTTCCTACACCGCGGATCTGTTTGACGGATGCCCCGAGGATCTGGTGATCTATGGTAAGGGCAGCAAAATGCAGGCACTGGCACAGGAGAACGGCAGAAACTATTCGACGGATCCGTTTGAGATCCCGGAATATGAGGCCGTTGCACTTACGATCACTGCCGGAGAAGGCGGTATCATTGCACCGGCCGGAGAGGTCGAAAAGCCTGTGGGATCCAGTCAGGCGATCAATATCATTCCGGATTTCGGATACATGGTCGATACGTACACCGTAGACGGAACCAAATATGATTACTGGGATACCCTGGTGGATATCCAGGCGCCGGCCGTGATCGAAGTGACCTTTACGGAAAATCCGGATTATGTGGAGGAATATCCTGTATTGGAGGATGAAGCGGAGCCGGCAGAGGATGCATCGGCCGCCGAGGCAGCTGACGAAGGTCCTTATGTGTGCGCCAATTGCGGATATGAATTCCCGGAAGGAGAGGAATTTGCTTTCTGCCCGAAGTGCGGAACTCCCGTTGAATAGAAATACCGGAAAGATAGTAGGAGTAAAACAGAAATGAAGAAATACAATTGGTTTGGAAAAATCATGCTGGCCGCTGTGATCGCAGCGCTGGTGCTGACAGGCTGTGGCAGCAGCAGTAAGAATGAGGAAACAACAACGAAAGAAAATGAGATCGTTGAAACTGCAGCGGAGTCAGAAACAGAGCCGGAAACAACTGCCGTTGAAGAAACAGAACCGGAACAACCGGCAGCAGATGCGGCAAAAACAGATGTACAGGCGGATGGCTTTTGGTGTGCCGGTCTCGGAAACAACCCCAATAATCTGAAAGTTGTTCGTTCCGGTTCAGATTCACCGGTCGTGACGGATGGAGAACATCTTTACTTTATCGAGAGGACAAAAAACTACGACGGGACGATCTACCGGCTGACTCAGACAGGATTGGATGGCGGAGAAAAGAAATATCTGGCCAATGCCAACGGAGGATTAAATTATCTGAACGGATATCTGTACTACTATGTATTAGACGATGACAAAGCCCGGATCGAAAAGATCGATCTGGCAGACATGACAGCAGAAGTGGTCGCAGAGCCGGAAGACGGAGAAGTGACGGCACTGCTGGTCACAGAAGATTATATTTTCTTCTATCTCACGCATAATGCATTTGGAAGTGTGCAGGCAATTGATCAGAAGAGCGGCGAGATGATTCCCCTGGGCGGGGATAACCGGAGCTGGGGACTGCCTATGACGATCGTCGACGGAACTTTGTATGCACTGGGATCAACTCCTGATGGGGATGGTTACAGGAATGTCTATTCGGTCAGGATCGATGAGATCGCATCCGGAGGAAAACTGGAAAGAGACGTGGAAAAGAGTAATCTGAATGCCGATAATTCCTTCCTCTTTGTTGATGACGGTATTTACAGCATCTATTCATCAGGAACATCAGGAAAGGAGTATTCGTATTTCCATCGGGCTTTTGACCAGATCAGCGAAGGGAAATGGGATGCCCCCGATTCGCAGAAACTGTCAGATGGAGAACTCGATTCCGATCTTATTCATATGATAGTCTCCAACAATTTGCATTTCCTGATGGGAAATGATCTGTATCTGCTTGTTACAGGGTATACCAGTGATAATGGCTATGTGTATTATGTCCACGTTTACCGCTTCCCGGAAATGGAACTCACGAAGGGAGAGGTCGTTGCCGAATTTACAGGGATCATGTCCAGCGCAGGTACGGATTTAGAAGGGAAAAACCTGTATATCCTGATGAAGGATGACAATGAACAGGAAACTCTGATCGGCAGGGTGGCAGTGGTCAGTGCAGACGGTACATATGCTGAATATCCATTAGACATTGCGCAGGAACAGTATCCTGCCTGCCATGTATATGTAAGATCGGTGGAGGATGAAACAGCATATGATTATGATCTGTTTACCGATCACATCCGTCTCATGAGGTACCACGGAACGGAATCAGATCTGACGGTTCCGACAGAGATCGATGGACTTCCTGTAACAGAGATCGGAGACGGTACGTACTATAATAAACAGGATCTGACAAAGGTTACGATTCCGGAAGGTATCACTTATATTGGTTATGACGCCTTCAGAGGCTGTGAAAACCTAAAGGAAGTTGTCATACCTGACAGCGTTACAGTCATCAAAAAGAAAGCCTTTGCAGGATGCACGGCGCTGGATACGTTCAATTTTACAGAGAATCTGGTGGAAATAGGTGAAGAGGCATTCCGCAATACCGGCTTCACAGAGATCACGATCCCGTCATCCCTGAAGACGATCTCCGCGAGCCTGTTCCGGGAGTGCAGCAATCTGACCAGCGTCACGATCCCGGAGGGGGTTGAGACGATAGAAAACTATGCATTCTATGAATGTACGATCCCTACGGTCAGGATCCCGGATTCTGTTACATCGATCGGTGACGAACCGTTCTCTGCCGGACATCTGAAGACCATTACCGGTTCAGCCAATTCCATGGCGAAGGAGATGTCAGAGCGAAGAGACTACAAGCAGCGTAATGTGGAATATGTAGAAGAATAACTGCAAAGCAGCAAATGAAATGATGAAGAGGTCCGGCAGAATCGCCGGACCTCATTTCAGCGTAATGGTGATGCCTGGCCTTGTGGCCTATGTCAGCACATTCCTGATCGAGCCGGTGTTCCGGAAATACCAGGAGAAAGAAGAGTAACCATTCCATGGATTGGCTGCCATTATCATGCGAAATTTTAAAAATGTTGTTTTCGCATGATAAAAAGAAGGTCGTTTTCATGCGTATTTTAAGAATCTTCCATTACGCATGAAAAATCAGAGCAGTTTTTCATGCGAAATGAAACATTTGAAAAAAACGCATGAATAATTTCCCGAAAAACTCATGCGGAAATCAAGAAACTCAAAAAACGCATGAAAATACCCGCGAAAAACTCATGCGAAAAACTAAAAACTCAAAAAACGCATGAAAACCGAAAGCACGACACAAAAAAGCACCTCAGGGAAATCCCTGAGGTGCTTTTGGCTCTGATCAGTCAGGTTAATCAAACTTCTCCAGATTCTTTTCGTCTTCTTTGGAGAACATATGGACGACGTTTCCGCCAAAGCTCAGTTGGATCTGATCTCCTCTTGCATAGTTCCGGGCCAGGCCGATCGTAGGAGCGATCAGTACGACATCCTTGCCCATGGCGGTTACATGAAGATGGACACTGGAGCCCATCATTTCCGTGACATCAATGGTTGCCGGGATACCGGAAGTTTCCATGGACATATGTTCCGGACGGACGCCCACAGTGATGTCCTGATCCTTCACGTCGTTGGCTGCGAGGCGGGCCTGCTTTTCTTCATCAGGCGTTACCTCGATGTTTCCGACCATGACTACATACTTGCCATCCCGTTTCTCGATCCGGCCTTCGAAGTAGTTCATCTGCGGTGTTCCGATAAATCCGGAAACAAACAGATTGGATGGATGGTTGAATACCTCCTGCGGAGTGCCGATCTGCTGGATGAAGCCGTCCTTCATGATGACGATCCGGTCGCCGAGAGTCATGGCTTCGGTCTGGTCATGGGTAACGTAGATGAAAGTGGTGTTGATCCGCTCTCTGAGCTTGATGATCTCAGCACGCATCTGGTTACGAAGCTTGGCGTCCAGGTTGGAGAGGGGCTCGTCCATCAGCATGACCTGGGGATCGCGGACGATAGCACGGCCGATAGCAACACGCTGTCTCTGGCCGCCGGAAAGAGCCTTGGGCTTTCTGTCCAGATAACTGGTGATGTCCAGGATCTCTGCGGCTTCTTTGACTTTCCGATCAATCTCGGCCTTGTCCTCTTTCTTCAGCTTCAGGGAAAATGCCATATTCTCATATACCGACATATGAGGATACAGGGCATAGTTCTGGAAGACCATGGCAATGTTGCGGTCCTTGGGGGCAACATCGTTCATCAGCTTGTCGCCGATATAAAGCTCGCCGCCGCTGATCTGTTCGAGCCCGGCGATCATACGCAGAGTAGTGGATTTGCCGCAGCCGGAAGGTCCGACCAGAACAATAAACTCCTTATCTGCAATTTCCAGATTGAATTCCTGAACCGCCACAACACCTTCATTGGTAATCTGAAGGTTTGTCTTCTTTTCAGGCGCGTCGTTCTTTTTTCGTTTCCCTTTTTTCTTTTCGCCGGAAACGAACGGATAGACTTTTTTGATGTTTTTTAGCGTTACTGTAGACATATCATCACGGACTCTATGCCCGCTGCCTTCGCGATCCGGGCATTCAGGCGGCCTCATGGCCTGCCCCTTTACGGCATGTCTCCACATTGCCGCACCCCGAGCCGGGGGACAACCTCCTCTCTTAGAATATTTGTAAAATGGGTTAGACTTTACCACTTCATTGTAAAAGCAGCCTTCTGTAAAAGTCAATATAGTTCTCCGGAAGATTTTGTTATTTTTTTGTCAAGAATTGTCAATCTGTATAAACGAAAGTACAATCAATATGCAAAAAGCAGAAAATGCATTCAGTAAACCGCGGTACCGTACCGATCCTATCTTAAGGAATATACAATGCCTGTATCAGAAAGTTCTGCTGATCGAGAGAGCCGGATTTGAGGCTGGAAGGGAGAGAACATGAAATATCTGGATATTGAATTTGATTATCAGAACAAACCATCTCTGGAGCCGGAATACATTCCTTTCGGGGTCTGGGCGGATGCTTATCTTTCCGAAGCAGTAAGACCGTTTCACGTAGCAGTGGAAAGAGATCAGGGAAATGTATCCGTGTTTTCCTCTTTTCTCCGGGATGAAACGTATGAAAAAGCCAACTACCGATACATGGAGCGCTATGTGAAGTTTCTGCTCTGGAGCGTCGGAGGGTGGAAAGTCACCATCTGCGGATGTGAAGAAACCGCAGAAAAACTTCAGAAAGCATATGTAAGGGGCGGCGACCGGGATTTTGACGCCGGCTTCTTTGACGATGTCTTTGAGCATGAGCTTCAGATCGTGATCTCGGACGAAGAACATTTTCCGAAATCCAATGAAAACCCGCGTTCCGTGGGAGGCCATCTGGACGGGTGCAGGATCGGATTTGACGCCGGCGGTTCCGATCGTAAAGTGTCGGCTGTCATAGACGGGACCTCCGTTTATTCGGAGGAAGTGGAATGGTTCCCAAAATTATCGGAAGATCTGTCCTATCAGTATAACGGGATCGTGGAAGCCTTTAAGACAGCTGCCTCCAAGATGCCGAGAGTGGACGCCATCGGGATCTCTTCCGCCGGAACCTTTGTGGGGAACAGCCCCATGGTATGCTCTTTGTTTATCAAGATCCCCCGTTCCCAGAGAGAAGAAGTGAAGACCATCTATGACAGGGCAGCCAAAGAGATCGGGGATGTTCCGGTAGTAGTAGCCAATGACGGGGATGTGACAGCGCTGGCAGGCGCCATGAGCCTGAACAGCGGGTCTGTCATGGGAATCGCCATGGGTACCAGCGAGGCGGCAGGCTATGTGGATCATGAAGGAAGGATCCTGGGCTGGATCAATGAGCTGGCGTTTGCGCCTGTGGATCTGAATGAAGAAGCCACCATGGATGAGTGGTCGAAGGATAAGGGCGTCGGATGTAAATATTTCTCTCAGGAT
>JAFRKZ010000015.1 GCA_017431485.1 Parasporobacterium sp.
GAACCGCTGATCCATTTTGCCTGAAAACGTTTTGGATCGATGCCGTTATATTCCAGCAGTCTTTGGAGAAGCATGAATCTTCTTCTGGTGAAATAGTTACCGGTGGAATAATGGCAGTCGCCCGGATGACATCCGCAGACCAGAACACCATCCGCACCTTTCTGAAAAGCTCGCAGAACGAACTGTGGATTCACTTTGGAAGAACAAGGTACCCTTATAACACGGACATTTTCCGGATATTTCATTCTGTTCAGGCCCGCAAGATCCGCTCCTGTGTAGGTGCACCAGTTACAGCAGAACGCTAGGATCCTGGGTTCCCAGTTATTGTCTTTCTTTATAGACATAATGCATCCACCTCCTTCAGGATCTGATCATTGGTAAAGCCCTTCAGATCGATACAGCCTGTCCGGCAGGCTGCGTTGCAGCAACCGCATCCCTGACAAAGCCCTTCATTGACCTGAGCTACCGTCTTCGTTACCTTCCGGTTTCCGTCGCGTCCCGGCACTTCCACTAGAGAGATCGCTTTATATGGACAGGTCGGCACACAGAATCCGCAGCCGGAGCATTTTGTCTGATCCACACTTGAGATCATAGGAGAAGTCTCCATTTCATCATGGCAGAGGATCGCCGCCACCTTGGCCGCAGCG
Organism: Parasporobacterium sp.; assembly: GCA_017431485.1. Taxonomy (GTDB): domain Bacteria; phylum Bacillota; class Clostridia; order Lachnospirales; family Lachnospiraceae; genus RGIG5612. Next base: position 648 of record JAFRKZ010000015.1, read on the forward strand.
GCACTGGCCTGGGCTACCGTATCCGGAATGTCCTTCGGTCCCTGGCAGGTTCCGCAGAGGAAGATACCAGCAGACTGTGTCTCAACCGGACGCAGTTTAGGATGGGCTTCCTGGATCCATTTGTCTTTGTCCATGGATATTCCGAGTTTTTGCACAACTTCTTCGATCTTCGGAGCAGGTTCCATGGCAGTAGCCAGGATCACCATATCCGCTTCTACCGTCACAGGACGTCCCAGCAGCGAATCTTCTCCTTTTACGATCAGTTTGTCATCTTCTTTATAGATCTTTGAAACACGGCCTCTGATATACTGTGCTCCGTCACGGCGTGTGTTGTCGTAAAATTCTTCGTATCCTTTACCGGGAGTACGAACATCCATATAGAAGATATAGACTCTTGAGCCGGGGATCTTATCCAGGATCTGATGCGCATGCTTGGCGCTGTACATACAGCACGCTCTGCTGCAGTAGCTCTTTCCTTTTTTCGGATCACGGCTGCCCACACATTTTACGATGACCACATCCTTGGGTTCTTTCCCATCAGAAGGCCTTACGATATGTCCTTCGGTGGGGCCGGATGCATTGACAAGTCGTTCAAACTGAAGTCCGGTGATCACATCTTCATATCTTCCGCCGCCATATTCCGGATACATCTTCTTCCAGTCAGCCAGCTCATATCCGGTTGCCACCACGATCGCACCGAACTGTTCTTTTGTATATCTTATTTCATCTTTGTAATTGATCGCGCCTAACGGACAGATCTTTTCACAGATCCCGCATTTGTCCTTTGTCAGTTTCAGGCAGGCGTTTTCATCGATCACCGGTTTGGAGGGCACCGCCTGCGCGAATGGAATATAGATCGCCGGCCGCTTGCTCATGCCCTGATTGAATTCACTGATCACCTTCGTCGGGCATTTCGTCTGGCACAGACCGCATCCGGTGCACAGATCATGATTGACATATTTTGTTTTTTCCTTGATGGTCACTTCAAAATTACCGATATAGCCGCTGACACTTTCCACTTCGCAATATGTTTTCAGCGTAATATTCGGATGAGCGCCCGCATCTACCATTTTCGGCGTAGAGATACAGACAGAACAGTCCATAGTCGGGAAAGTCTTATCCAGCATGACCATGTGCCCTCCGATGGAAGGCTCTTTTTCAACGATGGTCACATCAAACCCGCAGTCGGCAATATCCAGTGCCGCCTGGATACCGGCAATTCCGCCGCCGATCACCAATGCTTTCTTCGTGATCGGGATCATGGAAGTATGGAGCGGTTTATTATTCCCCACTTTTGCCACAGACATCCTTACCAGGTTGATCGCTTTCTCGGTTGCTTTTACACGGTCGGTATGTACCCAGGCACATTGCTCTCTCAGATTGGCGATCTCCAGCATATACGGATTGACGCTGGTCCCCTTCAGCATTTTACGGAATGTCAGTTCATGCATGCGTGGGGAGCAGGAGCCGATCACGATCCTGTCCAGATGATGTTCTTCGATCGCCTGTTTGATCATGGCCTGTCCGGGTTCCGAACACATATATTTATAATCAGTTGCAAATGCCACGCCCGGCATGCTCTTTGCAGCCTGCGCCACCTTTTCTACATCGACGACGGAAGCAATGTTGGTTCCGCAATGACAGATAAATACACCGATTCTTGCCATATTTATTTACCTGCCTTTCCTATGATCACAGGACCGCTCTTCAGCGGATCCTCTGTTAATGGAGCTGCCGGAAGTTTTTCTTCAGCTTCCCTGTTTTGTTTCAGTGTTTCATTGATCAAATCAAAAGCAGGGAAGAAATGCTGATGGATCCCGCATTCAGCTGCTCCTGCACCCATGGCAACGGCGATCAGTTCTGTAAACTGAAATACAGGAATATTGTATTTTCTTCCGAAGTTTTTGTTGATCTCCGCCTCCCGCATGTCAAGATTCATATTGCATAAAGGACATGCAGTAACGATCGCATCAGCATGATTGGCCTTTGCATTCCGGAAGATCCTGTCGATCAGGTCCCTGGCTGCTTCCGGCGCATCCACCTGATGGCTTGCACCGCAGCACTCGGTCTTGTAATCCCATACTACGGGTTCTGCACCGGTCAGAGAAATGATCTCATCCATTTTCATGGGATTCTCCGGGTCTGTCTCCCCGGTCACTTCTCTCGGGCGGGACATCAGGCATCCATAGTAGCAGGCTACTTTCATGCCCTTCAGGCTGCGCTTGACGCCGGATGTGATCTTTTCCCGGATCTCAGGTTCAGAAAACAGGTCCAGAAAATTCAGGATCTCCGGTTTCGCCTGATATTCCATGGCTATGACAGACTGGATCTCTTTACGGATCGTTTCATCTTTTCTCGCTGCCCAGTTCGCATACCGCAGCCTGGAAAAACATGCAGCACAAGGCGTTACAATATCCAGTCCCGGAAGCTTTTCTTCCGCGATCGCGATATTTCTCGCCGCCAGGGAAAGAGCCATCATTTCATTCTTGGTATGGGCTGCCGTGGATCCGCAGCAGGACCAGTCCGGGATCTCTTTCAGCCCGAGTCCGATCTTTTCTGCAATATATTCAAAACTTTTCTTATAAGTGACTGCCGTGGAATCCATGGAGCAGCCGGGGAAGTATGCATAACTTTTCATCGTACAGCACCTCCCTTTTCACATTTGTTCATGATATCCCGGATATGGTCACGATCTTTCACACTGTTCAGTTCAGGCCGCACGATCTCTTTCTGAAGCATAGCAGGAACATTGGCCATATCCTGCAGCAGCCTTCCGCTGGTCACATTGTATGCGCCTTCCAGGATCACTTCCTGGGATTTTCCGAAACCGCGGATCGTTTCCGTAAAGATATCGTTGAAGAGTTTCACATTGCGTACTGCGCAGATCCCACGTTTCTGCGCTTCCATTCTTGATTTTTCCATGAGTGTAGGGATGTCTATATCATGGGGACATCGCTCCACACAGGTATGGCAGCTGGCGCACAACCAGATGCTTTTGGACTTCATCACACTGTCCATATCGCCCAGATGCATAAGATGCACGATCTGGCGAGGCATCAGGTCGAAGGAGCCGGCCATGGGACATCCTGCGGAGCATTTGCCGCACTGATAGCATTCATAAAGCTTTACATCTGCTTCTTTTGCAATGCGGTCCGCCAGGAATCTCCCTTCTTCTCTGTTTAATATCTTCTCCATATTAAATCTCCCGCTTTTCCAGTTGTCTGGCCATTTGGATCAAGGCCTTTCTGGATATTCCGTTTTCGATATTCTCCAGGGCTGCGATTGCCTCATCGGAATACTCTTTTACTTTTTCCTGGGCTTTTGAAAGCCCGATCACAGCAGGAAGGGTCTTTAACCCTTTTCCGGCATCCTGGAGGGTCTTCTTTCCGAATTTTTCCGTGCCGGTAAAATCCAGGATGTCATCTTTGATCTGAAAAGCGATCCCGATATGGTATCCGTATCCGGCCACTGCCTTTATGGTTTTTTCGCCACAGCCTCCTGCGATCGCTCCGCAGGCTGCTGCAGCTTCTATAAACAGAGCCGTTTTTTTCGTGATCAGATTAAAATACGTTTCCTCATCGATCTCGGTATTCAGATATTTCATCTGTTCCAGCTCACCGATACACATCTGCTCGGAAACAGCAGCAAGTCTTTCATTGATCCCGGTTCCCCGGTAGATCTTCAGAAGCTCCATGGCTCTTCCCAGGATATAATCTGCGGCTTTTACCGCATTCAGGTTTCCGCTGGAAACATTGATCGTCACCACACCTCTTCTTAATGCCCCGTTATCTACTACGTCGTCATGGATCAGGGAAGCGGAATGCATCAATTCGATCATGACCATAAGCGGGAGGATCGGATAAGAAGGACCCTTTCCAAGTCCGTAAGCTGCCTGTGCAAGAGACGGCCTTAACCGTTTTCCACCGGCCAGCAGCACACGTTTCAGGTCATCTTTCATCTGAAGATTTTCTGTTTCGCAGACTTTTTCCAGTTGTTGTTCCAGAAGATACTTCCCCTTTGCGAAGGTTTTTGGATCTTCATAGGACATAGCCGGAAGTTCCGGACTTGACATGCCGCTGGCATCTTCCCGCAGGATCCTGGCAAACCGGTCCGTGATCTTCACAGAATCCACCGGGATCAGATCCAGGGAAAAGCGGCTGAAATAGTAATCTCCTTTCAGAACCGCTTCTCCTATGGCGTAAGCCGGATCGTCCAGCCTGTGAAAACTGCAGAACAGATCAAAGTTTTGATTTGCGGATTCCAGTTCCTTCGTATGCAGGTTGTCAGGTGCAGTGATCATCATAGGCAGTTACTTTTTATGTGCAAAGGCTTTTCTGGCAGCCTCTGCATCTTTCGGTATCATGTGGGTAAGCGCCTGCTCGTTGGCATGCTCATTCGGCAGGATCACTGCCGGCTTTCCGGTTCCGCCGCCGAATTTCAGTGCATCCAGGACAACACTTTTCGTCTTGATCTCAAAATCAGCAACAAGGGGCTCAAAATCTCCGTATGTTGCTCTGATCTGCATCTTGCCGGAATTCTTCGGGATCCTGTCGATATAGAATTCGCCAAGGAAATCAGACTGGGTCTGCGCGACACAGATCCCGCCGACTAATAGTTCCACTTTTGCATCGATGGCAGCTTCTTCAATACCGTTCTGGTCAAAGCAAAGGGCTCCCTTAACAAAGCACTTATTGTAATAATACAGATTTTTATACATGACACGAGGCTTGTTGGAACCATCCGTGATGGGCTTTAACCCCTGTTTTTCAACGATCTTTTCCCATTCATGGTCTTCGCAGTAGACGGTCTGAAGAGCGCGCAGCGGACAGGTCTGCACACACCGGGGCTCTTTCCACCCATCATCGATCAGATGGGAACATCCGGTACATTTCTGGGCGCAGCCAAGTTCATCATTCCAGGAGACCATGCCGTAAGGGCAGGCGTCCACAAGATCTTTATTCTTTGCTTTTCTGTAATCGATCAGCATGACCCCGTCACTACGCTTTACAAATACATCCGGATACTTTTTGGCACAGGGGGCATTGTCACAATGCTGGCAGAGTCTTGTTACATAGGTTACTTCTGTATAAGGTGCTTCTCCCCTCTCTATCATGGTCGGGCAGATCCATTTATCTTCATGTTTCTGCTGTTCTTCTGTATAGGGAAGCCACTTGTTGCCCACATGTTCATCTTTGCAGGCAAGCATACAGTTGAAGCAGCCGACACATTTTTCCAGGTCGATGATCATATGGAATTTCTTCATCCTACTTTGCCTCCTTCCCATTTTCTGACTTCCACAAGGCAGGAATTGACGGACAATCCGTGCGCATGCTTCGTAATGAACCTGCCAGGAGTCAGATTGTTGATGCAGCCCATGATCTCTGTCGTATCATCTCCGCCGGGATCATTTTCCAGGGTTACATAATCCGCGCAGGACTCATAGGAATGGCAGATACCCTGCGGTACCCTTTCCGTTGTCTCCAGTCCGCACAGGACTTTTCCTCTGTCATTATAGACTTCCACGACATCACCCTGCTTCAGGCCTCTTTCCTCAGCATCCTTGGTATTCATACGGAAGATCCAGTAACGATGGCCGTCGATCAGCATCCTGTGCTCCTGGATATCGTTGATGTTGGTATCCTTCAGATCGCCCATCGTATGGAAGGAATACTTGGAGTGCGGAGAGATCAGCTGCAGGTGATACTTCGCGTAGGGCTCAGATCCTACGCCTTCCCAGCTGTGGATATACGTACAGATCGGAAGACGTTCTTCATCATTCGGATCGAAACGTTTGAGGGTTTGGCATTCAAATTCCAGTTTTCCGGACGGAGTCTGCAGGCTCTCTCCGTAACGGCCGTAATACTCGGACGGCAGTGGTGTCAGCTCCGGCGTATCTTTCTTCCTCCCTTCTGCATACCAACGGAATGCCACAGGGTCTCTTCTGCCTTCTGAACATGGCGGAACCACATAATATCCCTTCTTGATAAACTGGTTCCAGCTCATGACGCGGGCCATATCAGTTGCTTCATAGTATCTCTTTGTCCAGTCATACTCTGTATTGCCTTCGGAATATACCTGCCACAGTCCCAGACGATTGGCAAGTTCCTGGAAAATATCGAAATCCGCTTTGCTCTCGCCCAGTGGTTCTATGCATTTATGCTGTACAAAGATGACACGGGAGTTGTTCTGCAGATAAGATTTTTCAATATATCCGCCGCAGGAAGCAAATTCTCCGATATCCCAGCGTTCGAAATTGGTGCAGGCCGGAAGGATGATGTCCGCGAACCTCGCCTCTCCTTCAAACCAGACGCTCTGGTTCACGACAAATTCCAGACTGTCATTACGATACTGTTTTGCATATCTCTTGGAATCCGGCTGTGTGCCCATGTGGGATCCGCCGTATTTATAATACATCCTGACACGCTCATGACCAGGTGCCGGATAATGCAGCTGCATAAACTGAGAATGTACGGAATATACGCCCAACTGGTGCCAGGTAACTTCCTGTCCCATGATGGCTTCCGGAAGCAGGAGCCTTGGGATGGCCTGGTATTCGGAGTTGATGGAAGGCGTCTGCGGCATACGGTTGTAGAGAGCCACGCCGGCGCCTGAGGTCATGAAATCGCCGGAGAAACCGCCGTCTGCATATCCCGGGAACCAGAATTTGGTATCCAGCGGGGTACCGTACTGCAGTGTTCCGAAATTGACGCCCGGTTTTCCAAGGCCCTGCATGGCGATCAGGCAGACACAGACTCTCGCCCACTCTGTACCAAAGGCAGCACGGCCGGCACTGCCGAAGCTGGTCATGGAACCGCAGGCAAGGTAGGTTTTATGAGTCCCCCAGTATCTTGCAAGAGCCCTGACGGTCCTTGCCGGAACGCCGGTGATATCTTCCTGCCATTCCGGCGTTTTGTCGATACCGTCGGTTTTTCCTAATACATATTCTTCCCATTTTTCAAAACCATAGGTTTTCTGTTCCACATATTCTTTATCATACAGGCCTTCGTGCATCCAGACATTCGCGATGGCAATACCAAGAGCAGAATCGGTAGCGGGACGCGGGCAGATCCAGCGTCCTCTCACAAAGGCAGCGGTCGCGTTCTGGTATGGATCGATATGAACCACCGGAATTCCCAGTTTATTGATCCATTCCCGGCGGATCGTTCCTTCCTGGCCGGCATAGTTGCCGGAGGTAGATTCCGGATCAGAGGACCAGAATACAATAAATTCCGAATTCTTAAGGCAGTCTTCCACCGTACCATAGGGTTCTGTACCGCCGTTTCTGGCACTTCCGCCAAAATGATGCTGTCCGCCCCAGGCCCAGCCTTCCCAGCTGTCCGGGTTATGCATGCACATAGTCGCGCCGATAACATTGAAAAACCGTTTTGCACAGGAAAGGTAGTATCCGATACTTCCCCAGTTATGATGTGAGCCGGTGGAAGCGAAGATGCTTCCCGGACCGTAAGTTCTCCGTACCCGGATCATTTCTTTCGATACGATATCCAGGGCTTCTTCCCAACTGATCCTCTCATAGCCGGAAACGCCTCTGTTTTCATAATGGCGGTCTCCGTCCGGATCAAAATCCAATCTTTTCATCGGATACAGGCACCGGTTCGGCGAATAGACCATCTGTTTCCATCCCTGCGCATAAGGAGCAACCGTTGTACGCCTCGGAGGAGTCAGTTTCTGCCCTCTGGCTTCAATGGTCCACATATCCGGATCTTCGCTGTCAAAATCGATCGGCGTCACGCGGATGATC
>JAFRKZ010000126.1 GCA_017431485.1 Parasporobacterium sp.
TATCTTCCTGATACAGCCATTCAAAGATCACCAGCGCGCGAGCTCCGCTTTCTTCCAGCTGCTTTGCCGACAGATCAAACGGCATTTCTATATGACCGCTGTCAGATCCGGCTGTAAAATGCACTGTGCTTTCCAGTTCCTTCCCATCTTCCATGTAAAAACATCCGTTGGTTTTGTCCCATATCTTGCCTTTTACCGTATAGTCAGTTCCTTTTCTGCAATTAAAAAAAGAAACTTTATCAATGAGCGAGACCGATTCTCTGTCTGTCTCCGCCAGTTTATCCAGGTCAAAACCGTCCCAGGCAGTTGTCTGCAGATAGGGCTGTCCCTGCGTGCTGTCATCCTTGGTCCCGAGATCATAGACGATACTGTCATTGGTATAAAAACCACTTTCGTAGACTGTTCCCGTAAAAGTGATCATGGAGAGCCCCTGATTTGCTGAAGTTTCTATTTCCCGAAACCGGTAGGTTCCATAGGGAAAGGAAGCCATTTCCTGTATCGGTTCTGCCTGATTACCTTCCCGGTCCATGGAAAACCAGACATTATGGCGATGGGAGAGAAGGCTTTCATCGATGGCGATCTCTCCATTTTCCAGAACAGTCACCGCCGCATCATTGCCATTGTCTTTTTCAAAGTTGGCAGAGGAAAATACGCCGTTCGGATCCGTTACAATATAATGCACTTCCTGTGTATCCACCTGTGTGACCTCGAAAAGGCAGCCGGCGATCCCTTCCCGCCCGCCATCGGTTTTTTTGAATCCAAAGTTTCCTCTGCCGATCTGCTCCTCACTCAGGATTCCCTGATCCGGATCGATCGCAGGAACAGTCCCGATCAGTTGTACGCCGGTATCTTCCCCGCTTTCAAACAGTCTGGCACCATTTACCTGGAAACAGTATTCCTGCGGATCAGCCGCATATCCTTCCGGTGGCTTGGTCTCCCGGATGCGAAAAGATCCCCGCGGAATGACCGGCTGCCCGGATTTATCATAATACAGACCGCTGCTGCCCGGTTTCAGGTAATCCGGATGCAGCAAGACCTTTCCATTCTCATCGGTAACCAAGATCCAGATCCGTTCCGGTGAGCCTTCACAGCTGTAATTGGTGAAAAACTCCACGGTATATTCTGCATTTTCAAAAGATCCTCCTGCTGCCGGTACCGGCTTTTGTGTCTGAGCGTCGATCTTCTGCAGCAATACCCTGGCAGGAAATGCGTCAGCGGGTTCTTCACAGGTGATCTCAGCCTTATCCTGCAGTTCGCTCAGTATAATGGCATGGACTTCCGTCCCTTGTGCATCTGCCCTGCATGCTGCCGGGCCATACCCTTCAGAAGGACTGATCTCCCGGATAAAATAAGTTCCAAAAGGAAGCTCATCAGCCAGGAAATACCCGTCCTGATCAGTCCGTTCCTTCCGGAACAGATGTTCTTCCCTGCAGTCCTCATGCGTGTAGATACCATACACCGCCCCTTCCAGCGAATAGCAGCTATTCCCCAGAGTAAGCTCCGGGATTGCCGGCACTTTGACCAGCTGTGCCGATCCCATTTTGGGCTGATCCTCGGACGTTTGCTCCGGGCATTGTGCGTTAAGGTAATTCTCCTCTGTGATAGCAACATAATAAATCCCCGGATCAGACATCAGGTTTCTGCCGTTCCTGGTTTCCTTGATATAATAGTTCCCCAGAGGCACTCCGGAAATGGTATTGGAACTACCTTCCATGCCTGTCTCATCAGAGGCTGCGATCGTCAGTAAAGAGGAGCCGTAGACTTTGGTGCATTCAGGATCCAGATACACCGTATATTCAGCCCCTTCAACTGAATAATCGCTGCTATGACTGATCAATTCTACTGCCGCAGGATCCAAACCATCTGTGTCCAGACATTTTTTGATGAACAAAGATCCTGTTTTGGGAACTTCCCGGGAAATGACTGCCTGAACAGCGGCATCCCCTACCACAACCGGATAGACTGTGAGGTCCAGTTCATATCCTGTTGAGGCGGTAATCTCCCGGATATAGTAAGTTCCGAACGGAAGATCATCGGCCAGAAAGCTCCCGTCCGGACCGGTCTGTTCCGTCCGGAACAGATGCTCTTCCCTGCAGTCTTCCTGCGTATATATGCCGTATACTGCTCCTTCCAGCGTATAGCAGTGATTGCCCTGCGTCAATTCCGGGATCTGTGGCACTTTGATCAGCTTTACGGAACCCATTTTCGGCCGGTCCTTTGACTTTTGCGACGGACATTGTGCGGTAAGGCAATTGGCTTCTGTGATCTCAACAGAATAGGTCGCCGGATCTGCCGCCAGATTTCTGCCGGGCCTGGTTTCTCTGATGTAATAGGTTCCCAGGGGCAGGCCGGACAGTATATCGGAGCTTCCTTCCATCCCTGTCTCATCGGAAGCTTTGATCGTCAAAATAGAAGAGCTATACACTTCGGTGCATTCCGGATCCAGATACACCGTATATTCAGCTCCTTCAACAGAATAATCGCTGCTATGACTGATCAATTCTACTGCCGCAGGATCCAAACCATCCGTATCCAGACATTTTTCGATGAACAAAGCTCCCGTTTTTGGGACTTCCCGGGAAATGAGTACCTGGACATCAGCATCTTTCACTTCAACGGAGTAGATGGCAGGATCCCGTTCAAATCCTTTTGAAGCGGTAATCTCCTTTACATAGTATGTTCCTGCAAACAGTTCCATCTCCTGTGTCTCCCCATCCTCTCCGGTTGTAAGCCGGCCGATCTCCTCAGTACAGGATTCA